>CAXUHC010000162.1:0-6860 GCA_964250705.1 uncultured Chthoniobacterales bacterium
GCAGGGATGTGCCCGTTTCGCGGTGCAGTTGGCCGACCGTTGGCGTGGATGGTTCCCCGGAATTTCGGTAGCCGATTTGACTGATCGTGAATCACCGCAAGCTTTTCAGAAAGCGTCTGCAGACGCTCGGGCGTGTAGGTGCTGCCTGCCGCCTCCAGGCTCTGATGAAAGTTTTGCAGCCGTTGGACGGTTTCGACCACCCGAGCCTGCAGATCGGTCATGCGGATCGGCACACGCGCACCCTTGATTCGACGCGGGCGTGATCCAGCTCGTTTGGTTTGAAGACTATTCTTAGACACAGCGCCTTCAATGGTTGGCATGACAACATTGTAAACCGTTTGTCAACCGCCTGTCAACCAAGACAGCCATTGCGGTTCAAGACCAACTGCATTCTGGGAGAAACAAATGAGGAGAGCCTGACCTCCTCTTGGAAGCCACTCCACTCCGGCGAAGCTTGACATCCGCCTCGCTGGCAGGCGACATGACGCTTGGATGAAAGCCTCTGCTTCTTCGCCTTCCCGTTCCTCTTTCTCCTCCGCGGTGCCGGGCACAGCCGCGCTGTTCTTTATCCAGATCTTCGCGACGCTCGGCTTCGCGGTGCTCTACGAGAGCAGCACAAAGTCGGGGGTGAATCAGGCGGCGTTTGCACGGAACTTGGGGGATGCCACCTCTGGAACACAACCTTCATTGCTAGGTTTGGCACTTTGGGTTCGCGGGATGGTTCTCTGATTCGATGGTTACCCCCGACTTTGTGCTGCTCTCCAATACGCGCCGGATCTCAACCCGGTGGAGTTCATCTGGAGCCACCTCAAGTACGAACGCATGGCCAACTTCATCCCCCAACATGGCTGGCGCTTCTTGGTCCGAGCAGCGCGGCCACGGAAGATGGTCGTTCTGCCGGGCATCGTGACGGCGGATAGTTGATACTCCGGGGTGGCGAACCGGAAGTTCCTCAAGAAAAAGGAGCTGGGTTTTCTGATCGCTTTGGAAAAGAACCGTGTCGTCAGCGAGCAAGCGCACGAGTACGTAGCCGTGGAAAGTCTGGAGCTGCCCGAGAGCGGGAAGGTGGACGTTTGACCCCGCTGGTCAACACCGCGCTGGGCCGGGAACTGGTCCTGCCTGCCCGGCGGCCCGCCGACCTGGAGAAGCTGCTCACCGAAGTGCCCGAGCTGCGCCTGCTCATGCTCGACGGAGCCGAGCGCCCGATCCGCCGACCCAAGGATAAACAAAGCCGCAAAGACGATTACAGCGGCAAGAAGAAGAGCCACCGCAAGAAGAACCTGCTCCTCTCCAGCCACGAGCGGCGCGTCGTTTACCTGGGACCCACCTCGCCGGGCAGCGTGCACGACAAGACCCTCGCCGACGAAAGCGACCTGGCCTTGCCCACTGACGCCGTGGTGCTTCAGGACACCGGCTTCCAGGGCTACGCGATCCCTGGCGCGCGGACCTACCAACCCCGCAAGAAACCACGGGGTCGGGAGATGCCTGCCTACGCGCTGGCCACCAACAAAGTCATCAGCCGCGTGCGGGTGGGCGTCGAGCACGCCAGCAGCGGCGTGAAAAGATGCCGCATCGTCGCCGACACCTTTCGCAATCTGCGGAGCGGCTTCGTGGACGCGGCGATGGAGGTGGCCTGCGGCCTGCACAACCTGCGCGTGGCCGCCCGCGCCTGAGAAATCCCACGCCGCGGACCACCGCAAACCACCTCAAAAACTGTCGATTATAAAGTCTACTACGCACAGTACGACCCACGAAAAAAAGCGCATGAAAGTTGCCCTGGGCTTCTTTCGGCACGTGCATCAAAGCCACTGGGGCATCGAGTGCTACCACCGCGCTCTCAAACAAGTCTGCGGAGCCGAAAGGTTCTTCGTGCGCTGGAAGGCTGCCATCCGCAATCATCTCTTCTGTAGTCTGCGCGCCTTCGTGCAACTCGAACTCCAACGCTGGCGCGGTGAGATCAAAAGCTGGCACGCGCTCAAGCGCCACCTCGCGGATGAGGCGGTGACCAACTTCATCCGCCGAAGAATGCATCTTCATGGTGCGTAACTCTTGGAAAGTGACAACGAATGTTTGAACAGCCGTGACGCTCTTGCTCCCACATGTCGAACAAGCAGCCCGAAAAGGGATGAAGATAAGCAGCACGGAAAAGGGGGAAAACAGTGGTCGCTGATCACCCTTACTACCGTGCAAAATTGAACGAACCAGAACCGGGACAAGATCGCACTGTCAGAGAATTGTTAGCTGCTTAACGTCGCATCTGAAATCACCCTCCGCAGAAGGGTTCTGGAGAAGCGAACCGGCCCACGAACGAACAAAATGAGTGCCGTGACCATATTTGTTTGCAAAAATCACGCAAGGGTGCGTTAATTTTGTGGAAGTGGATACGTGAGACCGGTAGCGATGGCCGTTTAGATGATGAGCGACGTGACTTGGGATGAGTCGGATTGGGATAATCTCCTGAGCGACATCAAGAAAAACCGTGTGATCCCGGTCGTCGGCGAGGAACTTTACACCTTATCCAATCCAGGTGGGGGCGAAACGCCCCTTTATTATGCTGCGGCGCAACGGCTGGCCAAGCTCCTGAAAGTCGAACTGCCGCCAGACAGTGAGATGGGGCGGCCGTTGAATGAAGTCGTGTGCGCTTACCTGCGCAAAGAAAAGGCGCGCGGCGGCACCCCCGAAGAAGAGCGTGTTTGCGAGTTGTTCTGCGAAGCCGTCTCCGGGCTCGATCTGCAACCGTCCGCAGCGCTGCAAAACATCGCAGCCATCACTGACTTCAAGCTGCTGGTGACCACCACGCCCGACGATTTGCTGGAGCGTGCGCTCAACGAGAAACGTTTCGGTGGGAAGCGCAGGACGACCGTCATGTCATTCCAACTCGACAAGAAGGACATTGGCAAGCGAGACCTCCCAAGCACATACGAGCGCGGCCACACGTCGCCCGATCAGACACCCGTCGTTTTCCATCTATTCGGAAGCCTGGTCAACGAACGGGTCGACCAGTTCGTCATCAGTGACGACGACTTGCTAGAATTTTTCCACGCGCTGCAACAGCTCAAGGACGATGAGCTGCGCAACTTGCGGGAGACCCTCAAGGATCACCATCTGCTCTTCTTGGGCGGCTCGATGAGCGATTGGCTGGCGCGCTTTTTGTTGCGCACGATCAGTGGCAGCCGGCTATCCAAAAAGAGGTATTATGACGTGGTGACAACGGCCGGGATCCACCGCGAATCCGAATTGCTGAAATTTTTGAAGTTCTTCAGCCCTCGGACCAAGCTGGCGCCTTACAGCGCGAGCGAATTTGTCGACGAACTACATCGCCGCTGGCGCGAGTCGCAGCCCCAGGAAAGCAAGCCTGCCCCGCCACTGCCGCGACCCGAGCCGCTGGCAGCGGCACCCGATGAATTGCGGTCTCCGCAGCCTCCGGCTATCAGCGCGCCACCGCAGCCGGAGCCGCCGGGAGAAATGCCTGAAGGCGCCGTGTTCATCAGCTACGCCAGTGAAGACCGCGAGGCGGTGCGCAAGCTCAAGGCCCATCTCGGGGATGCCGGAATCACCGTTTGGTTCGACCGCGACCGGCTGCGGGCCGGAGAAAACTGGGACTGGAAAATCCAGCGCAACCTCAAGGCCTGCTCGTTTTTTATGCCCGTGATCTCGCGTAACACTCAAAATGCCCAGCTCGATGTCTATTTCCGCTCTGAGTGGAACCAAGCGGATCAGATTGTGAGCCGGAGCCACCATGCCATCGAATTCGTGCTGCCCATCTTGCTTGAGCCCATGCGCGAGGAACTACAGGTACCGATCTCTTTCATGAGAGCCCAGCGGACGGTGGCTCCCTCGGGCGTGCCTCCCAAGGCTTTTGTCGAATGGGTAAGGGAACTCACCGAACATCGCAAACTCAACCCGTTGCGTCGTCCCGCCTCCCGATGAGCCTCAGCCATGATAGCGAGAGTCGACAATCACGGTTGACCCCGCAGGATCCCTGGCCGGGTTTGCCCGCTTTTACGGCGGCCGACAGCCGGTTTTTCTATGGCCGCGAAGCGGAGATCAGGGAGATCTTTCAGCGGGTGCGGCGGCAGATGCTCACGGTGTTGTTCGGCGTGTCCGGTCTGGGGAAAACGTCGCTGCTCCAGGCCGGCCTGCTGCCCCAACTTGGTGGCAAGCCGTTCCACGCCGTTTACATCCAACTGAACCACGGTCCGGAGGCAGGTGACTTAGTCGAGCAGGTGCGCAGCGCTCTTGTGTGCGCGCTCGAAAGCGAAATGATCGACGGCCAGCCGCTCGTTTCGCGCGTCCTAGGCAAAGACGAGGACTTGTGGAGCTATTTTCACGACCGGACAGTGCGGTGGCATCAAGTCGACGACGAGCCGATCCACGCGGTGCTGGTGTTTGATCAGTTCGAGGAGATGTTCACCTCAGAGGCCAGCAGCGGCGAGATGGAATCGCGTCGGCAAAATCTGATCGAGACCCTGGCTTGCTTAGTCGAGAACAGTCCGCCCGAGGCGTTGGCGCGCGAGTTAAAATCCAACCCGGAATTATTGAGGCGCTACGATTTCCGGCGGGACGAGTATCGCGTTGTCATCAGCCTGCGTGAGGATTTTCTCGCCCATCTGGAGAGCCTGAAGCGAGGGATGCCCTCCGTCATGGAAAACCGGATGCGGCTGCTGCGCATGAAGCCCGAACAGGCGCTCCTGGCCGTGCTGGGACCGGGCGGGGAAATTGTCGAGGAGGCCGTAGGGCGGGAGATCGTCGCGTTCGTGGCGGGCAAAGGCCGGGCGGGACAGTCGGAACCGGCCGACGACGTTGACGAGTCCGGCCGGATGACCTCCGTGGAGCCAGCCCTGCTGAGTCTGGTTTGCCATGAATTGAACGGCAAGCGGCTGGCCGAGCAGCGCGAACGCATCACCGCCGATCTGCTCACCGCGGAACGTGCGGGCATCATTGAGGGCTTTTACAACCGGGCGTTCGAGAGTGTCGAGGATCGCGTGCGTGAATGGGTGGAAACCGAGTTGCTGACGAGCTCCGGCTACCGCCGCCAGGCGGCGCTGGAAGACGCGTTTAAGCTGGGCCTACCTGCCGCGGGGTTTGAGCACCTCGAACATGTCCGCATCCTCCACAGCGAAAAACATGATGGGGTAGTGTGGGTCGAACTCTTGCACGATCTGCTCGCCAAGCCCGCCGCCGACAGCCGCAGGGTGCGCGACGAGCGCCGCCGTGCCGAGAAATCCGAGGAACGCCTGCGCGACGCGGTCCGGCAGGCCGAAGAACGGGTGCGCAAGGAAGCGGATGAACTACGAAGGGAAAGGCACCATCCGACCGGGAGGACGCTCGCCTTCCTCGGCGACCTCCTCGAACTGTCGAAGCCCGACGCAAGCCAATACGGTTCATCCGCAACCCTGGGTCTGGAGTATGCGCGCCTGCTGGTCGTGGCCGCCGACGTTTTCAACCAGAACGGCGATTTCAAGCAAGCCTTCGGCTTCGCGAAGGATGCGCTGACACTTCTCGGTCGTCTGGAGGAACTGGAGGAGGCTCGTGACCTGATCCGGCTCACACGCGCGGAGGCGCTTTGCGCGCTGGCCGTCAGCCTCTCCGAGCAGGGCGAGGGCACGGAGGCTATCGTACGTTTTGAAGAAGTGGTGGAATTGACTGCGACCTCCGTGCTGGGCCTGCTGGATCGGGATTTGGCATCAGTCGGCCTCGCGGCGAAACTCGGCCACGGCAAAATCCTTCTCCAGCGCTACGAGAACGAGCAGGCCGCCGCCTGCTTCCAAGGCATCCTGGACGTCGTCGGCCTGGGCGCGGTCGACGCGGACGAGCGGGTTGCCTGGATGAGCGAAGCAGAGTTGGGCTTGTGCGAGGCGGAGGAGGCATTTGCGTCGGTGCACGCCTCACGGGCCGGCGTACACTTGTTCGCCCTGCGGAACATTGACCCGGATGGGCTTCGCTGGCGGGCGCTCGCCGTCGAGTTAGGCTACTTGGAAAGCTCTAGGCTACTGCGCGACACGGACGATCTCTCCTCCGCGGAAAGGCAGATCAACGAGACAATAGACGTAGGCAAATTTCTGAACAATCGCAATCCCCAGAACCTCCGTTGGGCGCTCGCTTTAGCGCGCGGCTACCGCAAGGCGGGAGAGCTTTACCAGCAGCGCGACGATTTCAACCGGGCGAAGGAGGCCTTCGAGCAGGCGCGGGAGATCGTTACCAGGATCGAGGCAAGCCAACCGGACTGGCTGCCGGCACGATATCTCTACGCTGTGGTGGCGTGGTATCTGGCGGATGTGGCGCGCGGAAAGGGGAAGGCCAGCGCCGACAACGCGGCAAGAGAAACCACTAGCAAGGAACTCGCCCAAATGGTTCGTGAAGAAGCGGCCCAACTTTGGGAAGAGGCGTGGCGAGGGTTCAGCCTCGCGCGCGATCTGTTCGAGAAGCTGGTGCACGATGCGCCAGATTACCTGGAGCACGCCCGCTCGTTGGCGTTGGCGATCTGGAAGCAGATCGAGCTGTCCTGCGACGCCGACAAACGGCAGCAGGTGCGCGCGCTCTATTCGGAAGCTCTTGCGGTACTCGAGGCCGACCGTGTCCCGCAATACGCGCGCCGTATCCTTGAGATCAAGCTGGGTTTGCATAAGCTCTACGCTGACATTCTGCGACGCTACGGGGACCACCACGACGCCATCGCCGCTTGCGAGAAGGCGGTGGATACCGCTGGCGAATGGGTGCGTCTGATACCGGGTCCGCAGGCCGAGGAGCAACTCTCCGAAGCATACGTCAAATTGGCCTACGCGCGGTTGAATGACAGTGATCGGACCGGGGCGGATGCCGCCTTCCGGTCGGGCATCAAAATCATCGAAACTGCTCTG
>CAXUHC010000162.1:6870-10356 GCA_964250705.1 uncultured Chthoniobacterales bacterium
GTGCCGGCGAGATTGGCCTCCTAGCCCGGAAGGCGGGAATCGAGCGAGAAATGGGGGAGATGTGGTGGGGGCAACAAGATCTGGTCAAGGCCATCGAGCGGTTGTCTTCTAGCGTGGAGACCGCCCGGACTGCGCTCGCGAGCGGGCTCGACATGGAAATCACCGAGCGATTGACGGTGTTGCACGCCTGGGCGAAAGAAAAGCTTGGACCGGTCATCAAGAGTGGTGGCTCAGAGGACCTGCGCCAGCAATATGCAACCCTGCTCGCCAAGAGCGACCCGCAGACGCTGCTCTGGCCCGACCAATACACGGGGCTGGACAAAATCCCGGAGCCTGAAGTGGCCCGGAACTGGTGGTTGCGTCCGCTGATGACCGGGAACTGGCGCACTCTCGGACTGAACGAGAAGCGAGAATTCATCCATCAAGCCGCAGGATTGCACGACCTTTTGCAGGACGACACAGTACTGCAAGTTCGTCGGAGGCGGCTGGAGTTTTACGACGACGGCGTGCTCTACGAAGCGGAGGTCCGGCGGGAGAACAGGTCGCCCGCCGTCGTGTGTTGCGTGATCCAAGGCGAGAGGATGCTGCTCTTGGACGGGAAATCGACGGGGATCCACCGGTTCAACCAAGAGGCTCCGCTACGCCTCGACGACACGGATCAGGCCAATGCCTACCTGCGCTTTTTCTGCGGTACGGTGACCACCGAAGAAGGGATTTTCCAGTTGGTCGATCGCGTGGAAGACCTACATTTCGCCACCGAAGTGGGCCCCCGGCTGTGGCGCCAGATTGCCCACACGATTAAGCCGCTCGTGATCGAGGACGACCGGAGCCGGGTATGGCACGCACTCGCCACGGTACAGTATCGAGACGCGCTCTTTCACGCTCGCTTCCGTGTTGACCGACTGGGGGCCGTGCGAATGCTGGATGACTTTCCGGCGCGAGAAAAGCTGCCTATTTTCGGCGAGCAGTTCGCCGATGGTCTAAGATTTGTGCGGAACGCCGAGAATTGCCTGCATGAAACCGAGGAGCGGGCGAAACTCGATCCCAACGACGTGGGTGCGCGCTCGGCACTTCCGCTGCTTTACTCCCAGTCGAATCGCCCGCGGGAGGCCGCCGAGGCGCAGGCCTCCTGGGTAGCTCACCTCCGGGAGCGCGAGCCGACTCCGGCGTCTAAAGACGAGCTGCGCGGGCAGTACCTGAACCTCGCGTGGTTTCAACTCCTCGCCCTGGATTTTGCTGGTGCGTTGGCTTCCTGCGAGGCCGCGCACGAGTCCGGCGCGAACGATATGCTGATCGATACGAAACGGGCCCATGCCCTGCTCTTTCTCGGCCGTGAACAGGAGGCGGAGCAACTCTATCTGCAACACCATGGGCAGACCATTGTCGAGAGCGGTTTATCTTGGGATCAGACGATCATCACGGACCTCGCAGGGCTTGAGCAGGCAGGGATTACCCACGCTAGGTTTGCGCGGATTCGCAACTTGCTGGAGGGGAAAGAGGCGTCGGGTTCCGCGTGACGGCTCCTCGCGCGATCTGTGGTCATGACCCGAGCGAGTTGAGTGCGGCCATGGCCGCAACTTCCTCCCTTCTCGGCCACAAACTCTCGTGCGTCGCCACTCGATCATTAACTCGCTACCACCCTGCCGGCATGGAAAACGAGCTCGCCTTTGTCGCCACCACTGCCCAACTCGATTTCGGCTCACGACGTATCCTCGCCCTGGACGGCGGCGGGCTGCGCGCCTTCTTCACCCTCGAAGTGCTCGTGCGCCTGGAGGAACTCGTCCGCCAGCGCCTCGGCCGACCGGACGCGGTGTTGGCGGACCATTTCCACTTGATCGCCGGCACCAGCACGGGAGCCATCGTCGGAGCGTTTCTCGCCTGGGGGCTGCCGGTCGCGCGCATCCGCGAACTCTACCTGGAAACGGCCGGGCGCATGTTCCACCGCTACCGCAACCCGTTGCGCTGGGTGTGGCGCGCTCGCTACAACGAGGACGTGCTCACGGGTTTCCTGCGACGCTTCTTCGTGGAAGAGGATGGCCGCGAGGCCGCGCTCGGCAGCACGCGGCTGCGGACCCTTTACCTCGCTGTCATGCGCAACGTCTCCACGGGCTCCGCGTGGCCGCTGTGCAGCCATCCGGCCCTCAAGTACAACGCCGCCAGCCGCCCCGACTCCAATCTACTCATCCCGCTGTGGCAGATCGTCCGCGCGAGTACCGCCGCCCCGACGTTTTTCGCCCCCGAGCGGATTGCCTTCGGCGGACGCGATTTCCGGTTTGTCGATGGCGGCATCACCCCCTACAACAACCCGGCGCTCATCGCCGCGCTCATGGCGACCGAGCCTGCCTACCGCATCCGCTGGCCGCGCGGCGAGAACCGGCTCCACGTGCTCTCGGTCGGCACGGGACATACCCGGACCAAGTATACCAATCTGGGAACCGGATTCTGGAACTGGCAGGGGAGTGTGCCGGTCGTCGTCACAAAGACAATCACCGCGTTGATCGAGGGGGCGAGCCAACAGCAGGATTTTCTCTGCCGCGTGCTGGGCCGCTGCCTGTACGGTCCCGAGATCGACCGGGAGGTGGGGGATCTGATCGAACACGCTCTCGAAGCTAGCGAGGCAAAGGCACCGGACGAGCCGCGCCGGTTCTCTTACGTGCGCTACAACACCGACTTTCCCGAGATGGACTTCGCCGCCGTGCTCGCGCGCCATGGCGGCGCGGTGCCCATGGACTTGCCTGCGTTGATCCCGCAGTTTACCGCGCTGGGCAAGGCCTATGCCGCCGAGCATGTGCGCGACGAGCACCTCCGCTGAAGGGGACGCCCCACCCTTCGTTTGCACCACGGTCTTCCGGGTCGAGCATCTTCCAACCTCCATCACCAATTGAAACCCGACGTGCAGCCAGCAGACGAACGAGCGCAGACCCTGGCCAAGCAACAGACCGCCCTGGAAACCGCCCGCAAGGCGCACGAGCGGGAGCCGGGCAACCTGGATTTCCAGCGCAATCTGGTTGCCCGACTGCTCGACCTGGCCGCCATGCAGATGCAGCGAGCGTCCTTCCGCCCTGCGGCCGATCATTTCACCGAAGCGTTGGACCTTTGCCACACGCTGCTTGGCGCCGGTGCAGGTGGTCTCGACGATGAAGCTCAGGCGGTTTCTGCGGTTGGAGACGCCTTGTACGTGGCGCTGCGCGTCCCGACCGAAAGGAAGCGACTCTTGCTGGAAAGGGCCAGCCGGGTGACGGAATGGCTGCGCGCACATGGTGTGTCATCGGTCCGTCTCGATGCCCTCCGACCGGAACTGCGCCACCGCCTGCGCCAGGCCAAAGCGGGCGAGTTGGCGGGCGATTGGATCGAGCCGCAAAGCCGCTTGAACACGGCGTGGAAAACGGCTCGGCGCGAACCGCAAAACCCGGATCACTGGCGGGCAGTATTCTCCGCAGCGATGACGCTGGGGCGATTTTGGCGCTCACAGCCCGACGCGGCGGG
>CAXUHC010000163.1:0-10102 GCA_964250705.1 uncultured Chthoniobacterales bacterium
CCTGCTGCAATTCCGCCGCCGTCTGCGGTGCACGGTGACATCCCGCCACGAGACCGCCGCAAACCACGGCGACAACCATTCCGAAACACGTTTTCATAAAAGTAGCTGCCTTTCTTTTCTGCGCTTCTCCGCGCCTCCGCGTTGAAATTCCGCCTGCTGCCATCCTCACGCCTCCTCCTTCGCCCAGCCGAGCATCCGCGCCCGGCGGTCCCCGTGCGGCAGCCGGATCGTCACCGTCAGCCCCCGGCCCGTGTCGTTGCGCAATTCAATCTCGCCGCCGTGCTCGCGCACGATCCGCCGCACGATGAGCAGCCCCAGCCCGCTGCCGCTGCTCTTGGTGGTGTAATAGGCATCGAACACCTTGCCCATGTTCTCGGGCGCGATGCCCCCGCCGGTGTCCGCGAACGCTACCGCGACGTAGTCCGGCTCCAGCCGGGTGGCGATCCGCAAGATGCCGCCGGTTTTCATGGCCTGGAAACTGTTGCGGATCACGTTGTAAAACGCCTGCTTCATCTGGTCGCGGTCCAGTTCCAAGGGCGGCAAGTCCTTGGCCAGTTCCAGTTCGACGAGGATGTCGCGGTCGGCGATTTCGGCGGTCAGGAACGATACCGACTCCTCCAGCACGGCGTTGACGTTCGCCGGGGCCGCGAGCACCTCGCCGGGCCGGATCGCGCGCAGAAACTGGCTGACGATGAAGTCCAGCCGCCGGATTTCCTCCCGGGCGATGCGCACCGACTCGTCCAGGTCGCCGCGCACGTCCAGCGGCAGCTTGCGCAGTTTTCGCTCCATGAGCTGCAAGTGGATCGTCAACGAATTGAGCGGGTTGCCGATCTCGTGCGCCACCCCGGCGGCCAGCAGGGTCAGCGCGCTCAGGCGCTCGTTCTCGATCGTGGCCTGCGTGGCCTGCCGGCTCTCCGTGATGTCGCGCACGATCATGGCATGGCCCAACTGGCCCACGTCCGCGCTGCCCGGCGTCTCCTGCAAGCGCAGGGGCACGACGTAGAAATTGAGAAACCGGTGCGCCGGGTAGAACACCTCGATGTCCCGGCTCACGAGATCGTCCGAGCCGGTCAGCGCGGGCCAGTCCAGCCCGCGCACCTGTTCGTCGAGGGGCTGGCCGAGGGATGTTTCCTCGATCAGCCCGAAAAAATTGCTCGCCGCGTCGTTGAGGTACACGATTCGACCGCGCGGATCGGTGACGACGATGCCCTCCTGAATCGCGTTGAAAATGGTTTCGAGAAACCCTTTTTCGCGCACGACGCGCAGCAGATGGCGCTTGGCTTCGTCCGGGCCCACCCGCCCGAGCCGGGAGATGAGTTTGTCGATGAAACCGGTTTTCACGGTGGGGCAGAAGGGGGCTGACGCCGCAATCTAGCCCACGTCGCGCCGGGTTGTCAGGCGGGAATTGATTCTGCGTCGATGGGATGGCTCGGCTGTAGGGACGGCGCTTTTTCCGGGTCTTCGAGCATCAGGTCGCCGTCCTGTCCTTGCGTGACGGCTGCGCCCGCGCGAGGATGCCGCTCAGTTCTAACCCCTTCCAGCTCCGCGTGCCTCTCCATGAAGCGTCCTGAATCCACCCGCTGCCTGCACAGGGGGGACGTTTGAGCACGGCGGTCGTCCGGCCCCCGGCTTCCTCGCCCCTGCCCGCGTGGGCCGGTGACCCCCCGTGGAGCAGCCCGCTGGTGCTCGGCGCGCTGGCGCTGTTCCTCCTGCGCGTCGTTTACTCACCGCTGGCCAACCTCTTTCCTGAAGAGGCCTATTACTGGAATTACGGGCAGCACCTCGCGCTCGGCTACCTCGACCATCCGCCGCTCGTTGCCTGGTTGATCCGCATCGGCGGCGCCATCTTCGGCCACGGTGAACCCGGCGTTCGGTGCTTTGCCCTGGTTTGCTCGCTGGTCACGTCGTTCTTCGCCTTCCGGCTCGCCGATCTGCTCCACGGACGCCGGGCCGCCTGGACCGCCCTGCTGCTTGCCCAAGGCCTGCCCTTCTTTTTTCTGTCCGGCTGGGTGATGACCCCCGATGCCCCGCTCACGGCGTGCTGGGCCGGGATGCTGTATTTCCTGGCACGGGTGTTTTTCGCCGGCAGCGCCCGGGCCTGGTGGGGCGTGGGGGTATGCCTCGGGGTCGGGATGCTCTCGAAATACACGCTTGCCCTGCTCGGCCCGGCCACGCTGATTTTCCTGGCGCTGGACCCACCGTCGCGGACGTGGTTTCGCCGCGGGCTGCCCTACGCCGCCGTCGCGCTGGCCATCGTGATTTTCTCGCCGGTCATCGTCTGGAACGCCACCCACCACTGGGCGTCGTTTGCCTTCCAGAGCGCGGGCCGGTTGCACGAAGCGCGTCATTTTTCGTTGCACCAGTTGTTCGGTGCGGTCGTCGCGGTGCTGACCCCGCTGGGAGTTTTCCTGGCGGGCGAAGCGTTGTTTGCGCGCGGCGGGGTCCCGGCAGCCCCGGACGACGGGCGGCGACGCCAGCTTTTTGCCCGGGTGTTCACCCTGGCGCCGCTGGCGGTGTTCGTGTTGTTCAGCCTGACGCACCGGGTCAAACTCAACTGGACGGGCCCGCTCTGGCTGGGAGTCCTGCCGCTGGTGGCCGCCCGGCTGACGGCGGCGTTTACCGGCTCCGTTCCCCTCGCCCGCTGGCGGCGGTGGAGCGTGTGGGCCACCGTGACGGTCCTCGGCGTAGGTTACCTCGGACTGATGCAATATCTCGCGTTCGGCCTGCCGAGCGTCCGTTGGACGGCCCGCACCGAACTGCTGCCCGTCGGCTGGCCGCAACTCGCGCGCGCCCTGGACCAGCAGGCCGGGGAACTGCGCCGCGCCCGGCCGGGCCGCGTGCTGGTCGTCGGGATGGATCGCGATTTCATCGCCAGCGAGGCGGCCTTCTACGCGCCCGACCCGGCGCGGGCGGTCGGCGAGACGACCGGCTCGCATCTCTTCGGCGGCATCAGTTTGATGTATGCCTACTGGTTCCCGGTCGACGAGTTGGAAGGCACGAACCTGCTGCTCGTTTCCTTTGAAAAATCGGATCTCAATTCCACCCGCGTGCGGGCGCATTTCCCAGAGTTGGGGCCGGTGCAAGAGGCTTGGCTGCAAGTCAACGGCAAGCCGGTTCGCCCCTATTATACCCAGGCGGGGTTTGGCTTCACCGCCGCGCGTCATCCCCGCCCGAAAGGCGGTTCGTAGGGCGCTCGGGGCGGTCGCCCTACAGCGCATCCCGATTGGGTAAACCACGCGCTTTCTGCTGCGCTCAGGATGACAGAAAGAGACGCGCAACCGCTCACCAATCGGGACAGGCTCTATCAACTTATTGCCACGTTTCCGCCGAGGTCCGGAGCTGCTGCGCCAAGGTCGACCGCGCGTTTCCGTTTTCTAACCGCTGAAACTCTTCTCGCGCCTGCGCGTGCATGCCTTCCCGCGCGTAGGCTACGCCCAGCGCGAGGTGCGACCGCCCGGCCGGTCCCGCACGCAACGCTTCCAGGCGCGCGTGAGCCTCGGAGGGAAGCACCTTGAACCTGGCGCTCCACGGCCTCGTTGCCGACCCCGCTGACCTCACCACCTGCCAGCGATAGAGCCGGCCCCGCTCGAAGGGTCGTGGCGCGGTCCACTCCCGGCTGCCCGGCGGCAGCGGTCCGCTCAGGATAAAATCCCCGCCCGCGCTCGGCTGGATGCTTACCTGCACGCCGACCGACTTCTCGGCGTTCCAGCGGAACACGGGCCGGTCGCTCTCGACCACCCCGACAGGGCTTTCCGGCGCCAACGCTTCCGCGCCGGTGGGCATCGCGTCAGTTTCCGGAGTGGAAGCATCGCCGCGCGTCACCGTGCCCAACAGCGCGCCGGGCGCGGCCCGCCGCCGGACCGTCTCAAGCACCGCGTCACGTAATTCGGCGGGCAGCGACAGCATCCCGTCCAGCCCGCCGTCCGTCCGGATGGTCAGCGGTCCGTCGACGAGTTCCGCCGCGTGGCCACCGCTCCGCCCCGGCAGCCCCGGACCGCCGCGCACCAGCAACACCGCCACGATCACCGCCGCCGCCAAGCCGAGTGCTCCCGGCACGGTCAGCCACCCCCACCAGCCGCCGGACCCCGACCGCACACTCCGGCGACGCCCGGTGCCCGCCGTTTCCGCTCGCAACGTGTCGCCGGGCGCAAAACGCTCCGGCTCGAACGCCGCCATCGTTGCCTCGAATTCCCGCCGCTCCGCGAGTTCTTCCGGGGTGCACGGCGGCAACGCGGTGTCGCCTCGCCAGGCCTCGTCTGGAGGCGGACCGTCAGCCTCGCGCGCGGCGGCGATCAACCCGGCAAAGACGCGCGGGGCCGACGCGGTCTGTTCCCGGTTTCCAGCCACCGAAGCCCGGCACGCCTCGCACGCGGCCAGATGGTCGCTGAGGGCCAGCCGCTCGGCGGGCGGGAGTTGGCGATTCGGATAGGCCGCGGCCTGGGCGGGAGAAAGATGGTCGTTCATGACTTCGAGGCGGCCGTGGGCGGATCGGCCAGGAGGACGCTCAAACGGCGGCCCAAAATGATGCGCGCGGCCTTGCGCAGGTTGATGACTTGCTGGCGCGTGGTGCCCAGCCGGGCGGCGATGGCGGCGTCGGATAGCGGCAGTTCGTCCCAGAACGCGGCAAACTCGGTGGGCGAGACGTCGAGCGCGCCCGCCACGGTGCGGATCGACGCGACCCCGGCGTGCTCGAACTCGCGCACGACCTCCGAGTTGAGCAGGAATGCCGCCCGTTGCTGCACGTTTAGGCCGCCGACCGCGTCCCACAACCAGCGCAGGTATTCCGCCCAGCGGGCCTGCTCGTGCGGACCCGGCAGCGCGCAGGCGAGGTCCGCGTGGTCGGCCCCGGCCATCGGCGCGTCGTGCAACCGGGACGCCGGGTCTTCACCGGGCGTCTCCCAGAGCCGCGCCATCGCGTCGAGCACGTCTTCCAGCCGGGCCGGGCCGCCCAACCGGTCGAACACCACGGCCAGCAGCCGGGCGGGATTGACCTCGCGCAACGTCCGGTACGGCAGCGCGTCCGTGACGAAATCCACCGGGTCCGCCAGCAGCGCCGCCAGCCGGGCGGCCTCCGCCGGGCCGGTGCCGTCGTGGCGCCACGCCGCGAAGCCGCACAGCCGTTCGCCGTCCGCCCCGATCCACAGCGCAAACCCCGAATGCCGCCGGTTGTCCTCCAATAAATAACGCAGTTGGTTGAGCAGCCGGGCGCGCTCGGGCCAGCGGCGGCGCAGGTAATCGACCCAGGCCGAGTACGCCACCCCGGCCACGTAGCCGCGGAAATCCGCGATGGGAGCGTCGCCGCCCGCGTCGCGGCGGTACGAATGCAGCCGCCGGGCGAGCAGTCCGTGGACCTCGCTGCACGTATCCTCGGCGTCGAGCGTGTTTTCGTCGCGGGCGCGGGCGTGCCTCGGCTCCAGGCGCACGCGGAACTTGCGCGCCACGATGCCCCGGATGATCGGGTCGGCCACCTCGCTCAGCAAACGGCCCAGTTCCACGTCCGCCGCCGCGCCTTCCGCCGCGCGCACGAACGGAAGCAGGCAAGGGTCGGCGGTCCGCATGGCGAACCACCTTACCGCAAACCGCGGCCACGGGCGCATAGAAAAAGCTCCCGGGCGGCAGGAGTTCCACCGACCCGAAGGGCCCCGGCGCACCCTGGCGAGGAATGTTCGCATGACGGTCCGCCCGCAGGATCAGGGCAGCGGACCGGTCACGATGACGTTGTTCGTCAGGTCACCGTCGGCCGGCTGGCCCTGCACGTCGATTCGCACGATGACGTATTTGCCGTGCAGGGCCTGTGCCAGGCTCGCCGCGCCGGGGACCCGGAACGCCAGCGGACCGACCGTGAGATGCTTCGGCAGCGTGGCGTAGCCGTAGTCCGAGGCAAGGAATCCTCCCAGGAGCGTGTCCCTGGCCGGGTCGAGCGTGCCGTCGTCCGACAGGTAGACGTTCACCACGATCCCCTTCGCGCCCTTCTTGCCGCCGTTGGTCAGGGTCAGCTTGCCCTTGATGATCGTCTTCGTGCCCTTCTTGTTGAGCTTGATGACCAGGCCGTCCACGGTGCCGGAGACGTCGGGTTGCTTGCCGGTGGGCGGGGGTGTCACCACCCCGCCGCCGCTATTGCTCAACCGCGCGAGGGCCACCCGCGGGACGCCGCCGAACAGCGTGAAATCCCCGCCCGCCAGCAACGCGCCGTCGGCTTGGAGGGCCAACGCCAGCACCCCGTTGAACTCGCCGCTGCTGCTGCCCGCGCCCGCGCCGGAATCGAACGACGGGTCGACGCTGCCGTCCGCGTTGAGCCGCGCGACGCGGTTGCGCGGGGTGCCGTTGAAACTGGTAAATCCGCCGCCGACGATCACCTTGCCGTCCGCCTGGAGCACGAGGGCGTTGACCGTGTTGAAATTCGCCGGGCCGGTGCCGGGGTCGAACGATGCATCGACGCTGCCGTCGGTGTTCAGGCGCGCCACGCCGGGCCGGGCCACGCCCTGAAGCGTGATGAACCGGCCCGAAACGAGCAGCTTGCCGTCGGGCTGGAGGGCGAGGCTGGAGATTTCCGCCGAGGAGTCCCGCGCCGCGTCGAACGTGGCGTCGTAGGACGCCAGCAACGCGCCGCCGGCGGACAGATGCGCCATCTCGACGGGGTGCGCCGCCGAGCCGCTGCCGTTGCCGCCCGCCGCGTAGAACGAGCCGTCCGCCAGCAACACGATGGCCTTCACGCTGTAGAATCCGGCACGTGAAACAAAGGTGGTGTCGAGCGTGCCGTCGGCGTTGAGGCGCATCACGCCGTCGGTAAAGAACGACGAGCCGACCGCGTTGAAATCGCCGCCGACGAGAATCTTGCCGTCGGGCTGGATGGCCAGCGCGTGGAGGTCGCCGCTCGTGCCGGTGGCGTTGGCGTTGAAAGCGGTATCCGCGCTGCCGTCCGCGTTGAAACGCCGCACGTAATCGCCGGAACCGGTAGCCACGATCTTGCCGTCCGTTTGGACCACGACGGGGCCGCGTCCGGCGGCGGCGTCCGTGTCGAAACCGGTGTCCAGCGTGCCGTCCGTGTTGATACGGGCGACGCCCGCGCGGGACGCCCCGCCGACCGAGCGGAACATGCCGCTGATCAGCGCCTTGCCGTCCGGTTGCACGGCGAGGAACTCCACGTCGTTGTTGACGTTGGCGTTATACGAGGTGTCGAGCGCGCCGTCGCCCGCGTGCAGCGGACCAGGGACGGCAGCGAGAGCGGACAGCACTGCGAGCGTGCGGAGCAGAGGAAGAGGGAAGCGGATCATATACGCAGGGTGAAGACGCGGATTTGCCGCCGATATTCCAGACCACGACGAATTTTCTCGGGAAAGCGATGTCCACGCGTCAGCACCCTTTCATAGAACGGCACACGCAAATCCACGCGATGTTTCGATACCGAATGACGATGACCACCGCACCCACGCCCGCCTACGCTGCCCAGAGCGCGACCTCCCGCCTAGCCCCCTTCAGCATTCCCCGGCGCGCGCCCGGCGCGACCGACGTCGCCATCGAAATCCTCTTCTGCGGCGTGTGCCATTCCGACATCCACACCGCGCGCGGCGAATGGGGCGGCGCGATGTATCCCTGCGTCCCCGGGCACGAAATCGTGGGCCGCGTGACCAGCGTCGGCAGCGAGGTCAGCAAGTTCAAGGCGGGCGACCTGGCCGCCGTCGGCTGCATGGTGGATTCCTGCCGCACCTGTGTCAATTGCGAGGCCGGCCAAGAGCAATACTGCTTGAACATGTTCACCGGCACCTACAACGCCGAAGACAAGAAACTCGGCGGCCCCACTTTCGGCGGCTATTCGACCGCTATCGTCGTGGAGGAAGCCTTCGTCCTGCGCGTGCCGGAGAAGCTCGATCTCGCCGCCGTGGCTCCGCTGCTCTGCGCGGGCATCACCACTTACTCGCCCATGCGCCACTGGAAGGTAGGCCCGGGGCAGAAGGTGGGGGTTGTCGGTCTGGGCGGTCTGGGCCACATGGGCATCAAATTCGCCCACGCTTTCGGCGCGCACACGGTGTTGTTCACCACCTCGCCCGGCAAGGTGGAGGACGGCAAACGGCTCGGCGCGGACGAGGTCGTTATTTCCAAGAACGAGGACGAGATGAAGCAGCACGCCGCCAGCTTCGACTTCATCCTCGACGCCGTTTCCGCCGAGCACGACATCAATGCCTACCTGAGCTTGCTCAAGCTCGACGGCACGCTCTGCCTCGTCGGTGCGCCGGAGAAGCCGCTCCCGGTCAACGCCTTCAACCTGCTGCTGCCGCGCCGTAATTTCGCGGGTTCGGCCATCGGCGGCATCGCCGAAACCCAGGAGATGCTCGATTTTTGCGCCGAGCACGGGATCGTTTCGGACATCGAAATGATCAAGATCGACCAGGTCAACGAAGCGTGGGAACGTGTGATCAAGCAGGACGTGAAGTACCGTTTCGTGATCGATATGGCGTCGCTCAAGGGCTGAGCAAGCAGGCCGCAAAGCGGTCGCTCATCGCCGAGGTAGGGGTACTTCCAGATTGGCCAGCGATTAAGGGCGGCAGGCACTGCCCCGGTCAAGTTTTCCCGCCGCCTTCCGGCGCTCTAACGTCCCATCCGCCCCGAGGCTTCCAGCGCGACGCGGGCGGCGGCGGTGCGCGTCTCGCACCCGAGCGTTTCGAAAAGCCGCGCCACGTGCATTTTCACGGTCGGCACGCTGATGCCCAGAATCTGCGCAATGTCGGCGTTTCCTTTGCCTTGCGCGATCCAGTGCAGCACCTCGGCCTGCCGCTCGGACAACCCCAGCGCCACGCGCAGCGGCGCCGTGGAGGGAGGCCCGTCCCGCTGCTCCTCGAACACGAGCAAATCCCCGCGTCCTTCCGAATCGTCGAGCAAGTTGACCACCAGCCGCCGTCCGCCGGCCCCGTGCCGCACGAACGGCTGGCGCGGCGTCGCCAGCAGGCCGCCGCCCGTCGAGGGCCGCCGCTGTTCGCGCAGCCAAGCCGCGAGCGCCTCGGGCAGCGCGTCGCCGGTTTGCCGGGGTTGGAACGTGAACCATTCCGCCAGCAGCGCCTGGGCGCGTGGGTTGAAAAATATCCCGCGCGCCGTCCCGTCGGACGCGAGCGTGATCGCCGCGGGAGCAAGCACATCGAGTTGCCGCAGCGCCCGCTGCTCGCTCGCCCGCAGCCGCGCCAGGGCCCGGGCCCGCAGGACCGCTTCGATCAGGTGCGGACGCAGGATCGCCAGTCGCTGGCGGTCCACCGTCCCGAATCCCCGCCGGGACCGGCTGGCCGCCAGGCAGTGCCACTTCCCGGGCGTCGAGCCCGACAAGTTCATCGTGAGTTGATCTTCCACCCCTTGCGGATGATAAACCTCGTTGTAGAGGCCGCTCGACCGGTATGGCCGCACGGGAGCCACATCGGAGATGCTCGTGAGATTTTCCTGCGGGTGCGCGAGCCAGTGATTGACGCAGGGGTGCCGCGTCACGTAATCGTTGAGCTGCGAGAGATAACGCCGCATCTGCTCGTGCGGCAGGGTCTTCGTCGTGCCCGCCGCCCGGGTGGTCCACCGCACGGTGTCGATGACGGTGTACGAAAAGTGCGACGCGGGGACGATCCGCAGCAGCGCGTTGCACAGCGCGACCCTGAAGTTCCCCGGCGGCTGCCAGCGGTGCAGTTCGCTCAGGCAGTCAAGCAGGAGGTCGCTCCGCACATTAAAACTCGTGGACATGGGACTTGGTTCCTCAAATTTAAAAACGATTTCTCATCCTTACAAAAGGTAAAAGCGCGAAAACATGGCATCAGAGAGCCAAAAAAGTGTGATCACACCCGAAAAATATTACCCGGATATTGCCCAAACCCTCTCGATTGCCTTGCGATGCCTGATCTGCTGGTCTGCACCGGCCACCGGCAGGATACATCCTTTAGTATACTTGTCGGTTCCCGCCAAAAACCGCAGCATGGGCCCGTCTAAGATATCTCATTTAATTAAAGTCCATGAAATCCCGCCCCGTTTCCGATTCCCGTAAAACCGCCCCCTCCCGCCGTTTCCTCCAAGCACTCGGCTTTGCCTGCCTGGCCGCTTCGGCCTGGTCGTGTTCTGCTCGGGCCAGCCGCGCAAG
>CAXUHC010000163.1:10112-10348 GCA_964250705.1 uncultured Chthoniobacterales bacterium
ACTCGCGCCGTGCGCCGCTTCGTGCGCTACGTGGGCACCGTCGGCGGCACCGGCACCTGGGAAACCCCCGGGCGTTGGGAGCCCACGCTCACGGTCCCCGATGGCTCCGGCGCGGATGTCTTCATCGACGGCGGCAAAACGGGCACCGCCTCGGTTGTGACGATGAACAATTCCCACACCGTCGGCCGCCTGACGGTGGAGACCGCCAACCGCCGGCTCGACGCGGCGGCCGCCCA
>CAXUHC010000164.1:0-10313 GCA_964250705.1 uncultured Chthoniobacterales bacterium
GTCGAATACTTTCCCGCGGCAAGAAAAGACCTGGCTCGACCGTTCCTGGCCATCAGGTTTCAAACTGTCACCAGAGCAAACTCCAACTGACAATCCACCAATCTCTGCAAAGGCTGCTTTTCTTAACGAACACGGACGGATGCGACCCTGTGAAAAGTCTTCGGAAATTGCAAGGTAAAAAAGCGCGGGTTTTCATTCCCCGATATCTTCGTGCCACAAGGCAGGTTGTTCCCGCACGAAGCGCGCCATGATTTCGACACACTCGGGCAGGTCGAGGTCAACCACTTCGATGCCGTGGCTGCGCATAAATTCGGGCGCGCCGGGGAAATTGCGGCTCTCGCCGACGACCACTTTCTTCACGCCGAACTGCACCGCCGCGCCCGAGCACAGAAAGCAGGGCATGAGGGTGGAGTAAAGCGTCGCGCGGCGCAAACTGGCCGAGCCAAGCCGTCCGGCATTGCGCAGGCAGTCGATTTCCGCGTGAGTGATGGGGTCACCGTCCTGCACCCGTTTATTGTGCCCGGAGGCGATCACCCCGCCGTCCACCACCAGCGCTGAACCGATGGGGATGCCGCCCTCGGACAGCCCCCTTTTCATTTCGTCAATCGCGGCCTGCATTCCCTCGTCTATATTCATGGCCGCGACCTTAACGGAAATCCCGGCCCGCGCGCAAGCGCGAGGACACGGAGACAATGTGCGGCCACTTCTTACGAGGCATTGACGCGGGGTCTGGACCGCGCTTTGCTCACAGACCTTTAATGAAGCATTTTGCGTTCGTCCTCCTGACCGTCTGCGCGCTGCCGGTCTCCGCCCTCCCCGCCAGGCCAAAGCCCGACGCCACCCCCATGCCCGCCGGCACCCCGGCGCGGGACGACGTGGTGCGTCTGCAAATCTACCTGGACGAGCAGAATTTCAGCCCCGGCAAGATCGACGGGCGCTACGGCGGATTCACGGCCAAATCGTGGCAGCGCTTTCAGGAATCGCAGGGCGTCAATCCGCCGGTGGATAAGTTCGACGCCGCGGCATTCACCACGGTCGATCCGGTCTACGCGACGTATAAGGTCGCCCCGGACGATCTCGCGGCCATCGGCCAGGTGTCCGCAAAACTCGCCGAGCAGGCCAAGGGCAAGGCATTACCATACACCAGCATGGCCGAACTCCTGGGAGAGCGGTACCACGTAGGGGTGGATTTCCTGCGGCAATTGAACGCGGGGAAAAATTTGGATCAGCTCAAGGAAGGCGACACGGTCAAGGTGCCCAACGTGGTGCCGCCGTTCAACCTCGCGCAAGTGCTCGCGTTGCGGCAATACACCGCCGAACGCGAGAAGGCGATCAAGGCCGCGAAGGCTGCCGCTGCCCAGAAGAAAGAGGCAACTCCCGGTGCGTCGCCCGCCGCCTCACCGCCCGAAGAGATGCCCGGGCCGACCGTGCCGATTTCTGCGGTTGCGCCGCCGCCTTCCGCCGTGCCCACGGTGCCGCCGGTGGCCGCCGCTCCGGCCGGGGATAGCGCGCCACCGTCGTCATTGGCGACCGAGGGAACGGCGGCAACCGCCGATAATCGCCCGATCCTGCGCGCGACTCCCGCCAACTCCAGCCGCCTCGTCTTTTACGTCAACACGCCGACCAGCTACCTGGAGGTGCGCGACGGTGATCGTCTGGTGGCGTGTTTCCCGATCACGCCCGGCTCGAAAACCATCCCCACGCCCAAGGGGGAATGGCACGTCGTCGCCAAAACCCTGCTGCCGGAATTCCGCTGGGACAAGTCGGTCCTGTTGACCGGCAAGCGCTCCGACACGTTTTACCAGTTGCCGCCCGGACCGAACAACCCGGTCGGCATTTGCTGGATCGCTCTCAACAAGCCGGGCATCGGCATGCACGGTACGGCGACGCCGGACACCATCGGGCGTTCGGCCAGCCACGGGTGCATCCGGTTGTCCAACTGGGATGCGTTCAAGGTGTACGGCATGGTCGCGCCGAACACGAAGGTGATCATCGAGTAACGCCTGTACCTTGACCGATGAAAAGAACCTCTTCCCGACCACCGGGCTTCGTGCAGAATCTTCGTTCGCAACCACTGCTGTTCATCGGCTCGGCGCTGGGGCTGCTAGCTGCGGCGATCTGGAAGGGCGGCCTGGCCAAACGACGCGGAAAGCGCGGAACCAAGTGAGCGCGTTCGGGAGGCCGGTGAGCCGGGGCTGAATTTTGCTCGCCTCGGCGCGGCATCGGTGATTGTCTGGCCGCACTTTGATGCACCTCGCCTGGCTGATCGATCTCGTCGTCGTCCTCGGATATTTCGCCGTGATCCTGGGGATCGGCCTTTACATGGGCCGACGCGAGGAAAGCCTGAACGATTTTGCCCTCGCCGGACGGCGCATTCCGTGGTGGGCGGTGCTGGCGTCGATCATCGCCGCCGAGACGAGCGCGGGCACGTTTTTCGGTGCGCCGGGCGAAGCGTTCGAGATGCGGAATTTCACATACCTGCAACTCGCCATCGGGACGATCATCGCGCGGATTCTGGTCAGTTACATTTTCATCAAGCCGTACTACGACTACAACGTTTACTCGATCTACGAATATCTGTCCCGGCGGTTCGGGGCCCTGACGCGCAACGCGGCGTCGGCGTTGTTTCTGGTGACGCGGGTCCTCGCGTCGGGGGCGCGCATCTACGTCGCGGCCATCGCGCTGGTGTTGGTTTACGAACTGTTCACCGGTGCCCGCCCGGACGCTGTCCACGCCTTCGTGATTTACGTGGCGGCCAGCATGTTGATCACCGTTTTCACCGCGATTTACACGACGCTGGGCGGGATCAAAGCCGTCATCTGGACGGATTTCATCCAGGCGTCGATCATGATGGGCAGCGCCGTGGCGGCGATGGTGATCCTTTATTTCTCGATCCCGAACGGTTGGGAGGGGGTCAAGGCCAGTTTCTCGTCGCAACACCCGCTGGACCTCTTTTTTACCACGGGCCTGGACCCCGCGCGGCACGGCTGGGACCGGGTCAAAGGGATGTTCGAGCAGGAATACACGGTGTTCGCCATCGTGGCGTCGATTTTCGTGACTATGGCCACGCACGGCACCGACCAGGACATGGTGCAGCGAATGCTCACCGCGCCGGACATCCGCCGCAGCCGCCGCTCGCTGATCCTGTCGGGCCTGGCGGATGTTCCCATCGCGCTAATCTTCCTTTCGGTGGGCATTTTACTGGTCGCCTTCTACCAGGCGCACCCCGACCCGCGCAAGCCGGAGGCGACCAACGAGATTTTCTGTTACTACATCTTGCACCAGTTGCCGGCGGGGATGCGCGGGCTGCTGCTGGCGGGGATTTTTTCGACGGCGATGGGGTCGCTCAGCACCGCACTCAACGCGTTGGCGACGAGCTTCGTGCGCGATTGGTATCTGCCATACGTCAACCCGACTGCCGGTGAACACGGGACACTGCGGGCCGTGCGCTGGGCAACCGTGTGGTTCGCGGTGCTGATGATCGCGGTTTCGTCGGCAACCTCGTATTTCGTGATCCGGCGCACTGAGCAGGCGCGGCACCAGAAGGAACTCGTGGCGCAGGCGGCGGCTCACCCGGAACAGTCGGCAACGCTCGCGACGCAGGTGGACCAATCCAAGCAACACAACCTGCGCATCATCCCGATCATCCTGGGTGTTCTCGGATACACTTACGGCTCGCTCTTAGGAGTGTTTTTCGTCGGGATGCTGACGCGGACGCGCGGCAGCGACTACGGCAACGTGGCGGGAATGGTGGCGGGGTTCGTGGCCGTGGCGATCCTGACAGGGTTGCCGAACGATCTGGCGCAAATCTGGGGGGGGCGGTTTTACGGGCAGCCGCGCTGGCTGCCGGTGATCGAATTTCCCTGGCGCATCATGTTCGGCACGCTGGTGACCTTTGCGGTGGCAGTCTGTTTCCGCACCCCCGAGCACCAGTTGGCCAACGCGAGAAGCGGAGCTTGAGCGCCCGAGCGGAAAATTCCGCCGGACGCACAGAAACTGACGGAAAGTTGTTGAACCCGGCGGCGAGTGCCGCTAAGTATGCCGTCCCGTCACGCGCTTTCCGCGCTTGGACGAGGAGCCTTAGCTCAATTGGTTAGAGCGCCGCCCTGTCACGGCGGAGGTTGCGGGTTCGAGCCCCGTAGGCTCCGGTTTTAGTCTTGAGAGTCGCAAAACCGGGCTACAAGCATCTGAGCGCCCAACAGCAGAATCGGAAAGCTGGGATTGACCGATGCTTACGGTTTAAATAAGTTCGGGGTCGACCGTGAAAACGTAGCGGACCGGCTTTTATCCGAACAACTGGTGGCCAAAGGCCAGGATACAACTGGGCTGCTTCCCTGGATTTCGTCGATCAATGCCAGCCTTGTAAATAGCCTCATCGGTAATGAACTGCATTCAATCCTCAAAGCATTCCGGTATGGGCGCAAATCCCGATCGATGGAAATTTTCCGGCCCGACGCCAGCAAACTTTCCTCGATTTCCCGCGCGTTGCCGCCGCCTTGTGGCATCTGCCGGGCAGGCTGCGATTGCTCTTGCCTGCGGCGGCAGCCTTTTTCTCGATAGCGTGAAGGCAGCAGATCCGTCGCCACACAACAATTTGCCCCCCTCGGTGCTGTCCGTCGACGGCGGTTTCACCCGGGAAACGCTCATGGAATTCGATGCGCCGGAACCCGCGCCGTTCGCTCCGGTTCCCACTGCTTCGGTCCAGAGTACGGACGAATCGACGCGTGCTTACAGCGCCGCCCGCCGCCGTCGGCATACCAGGCGCCATCGGCAGGTCGCGAAAAGCCCGGCTGCGGTGGTGGTCGTCAAAGCTGCACCGCGTCGAAACCCTGTTAGCAGCTTCGTGTATTGGTGGAACGGCTGGGTCATCAGGACGTTTCATACCAAGATCGGCACCGTCATGCTCGACAAGATAGGCGCCAAGACCTAGCTGCGCTCGGTTGGAGGAAGGAAATCAGCTTTTAATCCAGGCGGGGGGCGAGAATCTTTTGCCTTCGCATCACTTGGTGGCGATAGAGGGACATGGCCAATTCCTTGCGTTGGGGCATCCTGGCTACCGGAGCCATCGCCCACACGTTTGCCCGAGGCCTGACCCATTCTTCCACGGGACATCTCGTTGCCGTGGGCAGCCGGTCCCGCGAAATGGCGGAACGATTCGGAGTGGAGTTCGGTTTGCCGTCCAACGCTTGCCACGGCTCCTACGAAGCGCTCCTGCGCGACGACCGGGTTCAGGCCGTCTATCTCTCCAATCCGCATTCCGGCCACGCGGAATGGGCCGTCAAGTGCGCCGAGGCGGGCAAACATATCCTCTGCGAGAAACCGCTTGCCTTGAACGCGGTCGAAGCGGAAACCATCGTCGCGGCTGCGCACGATCACGGCGTTTTTCTGATGGAGGCATTCATGTATCGCTGCCATCCGCAGACCCTGGAACTGGCCCGGCTCGTCCGTGCTGGTGCCATCGGGGCGTTGCGAATGATTCAAGCAACCTTCAGCTTCCGCGCGGAGATGGACCCGCGCTCTCAGCTGTTCGATCCGTTGCTCGGCGGCGGCGGGATTCTCGACATGGGTTGTTACACGGCTTCCATGGCGCGGTTGCTCGCTGGCGCGGGAATCGGCAAGCCGTTCGCCGAGCCGCTGGCACTCGGTGCCCTGGGGCAAATCTGCGAAACCGGCGTGGATGTGCACACCTCGGCGACCGCCCGCTTTCCCGGCGAAATTCTTGCCCAGTTATCGTGCGGACTGCGGGTCTCGCAGGACAACGCGGCTCGCGTTTACGGCGAGGAGGGTTGGCTCCATGTGCCGGTGCCTTGGACTCCAGCGAGCGATGGCGGCTGCACTCAAATATTTTTGCACCGAACCGGCCCATCCGCGCCGGAGGAGATCAGATTCACCTGCCCGGAAAACGTGCCTGCCTATCTTTATACCCTGGAGGCGGATCACGTCGCCGCGCATCTGTCGCGGCGCGAATCACCCGCGATGAGCTGGGAGGATTCACTCGGTAATATGCGGATGCTGGACCGCTGGCGCGCCGCCATTTTATGAGCACCAATGGAAATCGCGAACATCGCATCACCCGCTTGTCCGAGTTGACCCCGGCGCCGTCGATGTGGCTATTTGAAATCGGCGGCGAGAAAGTCCTGTTGATCCGGCTGCCCGATGGTCTGCACGCGGTCAGCGGCCTTTGTCCGCACGCCAGGGCCCCGTTGCACGAGGGCGCGTTATGCGGCCACCGGCTGGTATGTCCCTGGCACCAGTCGGTGTTCGATGTCACCTCCGGCGAACTGCTTGATCCACCGGCGCTGGACGCCTTGCCGAGTTTCCCGGTTCGGACGGAAAACGGCGACGTGTTCGTCACCTTGCCGGACGCCTCGCCGCCCGCGCGGCCCAGCCAGACAACGAAAAAAGATCGGACCGTGCTCATCGTAGGCGCGGGTGCGGCGGGACAGGTCGCGGCGGAGCGTCTGCGCGCGGAGGGATTCGATGGAAGAATCGTGCTGGTCGGTCCCGAGCCGGAAGCCCCGTACGACCGCACGAACCTGACCAAACATTACCTCAGCGGCAAGGCCCGACGCGAGGACCTTCCCCTGCGGCGCGAACCGGATTTTTTCGAGAAAATCGGCGTCGAACGGAAGATCGACGCCGTAGTCCGCCTCGTTGCGTCCGCGAAATCGGCCACCCTCGCCAGCGGCGAAATCCTGACGTACGACGCCGCGATTCTCGCGACGGGTGGAACGCCCAAGCCGCTCGATGTCCCGGGAGCGGGCAGCCCAAGGGCGCGGACCTTCCGGACGGTCGCTGACGCCGACGAGGTGATCAAACTCGCGACCGGCACGCGAAAGCGAGTGGTGGCCATCGGCGCGAATTTTATCGGCCTGGAAGCGGTTTCGAGCCTGGCGCAACGCGGGGCGACGGTCACCGTGCTCTCACCGGATGAAATTCCTTTTGAACGTCAGCTTGGCCGCGAGGTCGGCGAGTCGCTTCGCCGGTTGCACGAAAAAAACGGGGTGCGTTTTCTCCCCGGCGCAAAGGTCGCTTCCTTCGAGGATTCACCAAACGAATTGACGATTGTGCTCGCAGACGGAACCCGCCTCGCGGCGGACGTGGCGATGATCGGCGTCGGGGTAAGGCCAGCCACGGATTTCATCGTGGGCGTCGAGCGAGAGCGCGACGGCGGTATTACGGTCGATGAAACCCTGCACGCCGCACACGACTTGTACGCCGTTGGGGACCTCGCGAATTTTCCGCTGGGATCGGGAGAACGAGCACGCATCGAGCACTGGCGGGTGGCGCAACAGCACGCGGCGTTGGCGGCGCGCAACATCGCACGACCCGGCGCCCCATTGACCCTGCGGGACACCGGCTTCGTGCCGTTCTTCTGGACGTACCATTTCGAGCAACGCATGAACTACGTCGGCTACGCGCACGAATGGGATGAAGTCATCCTCGATGGTGACCCGCAAACGCCTCCGTTCGTCGCCTACTACGTGCGCGATGGACACACGGTTGCCGCGGCGGGAACCCACCGCGACGCGGACCTCGCCGCGATGCACGAACTTTTCCGGCTGCACCGTGCTCCAACGGCGGCTCAACTGCGCGCGGGCGGCTATTCTCCTTTGGCTGAACTGAACGCTCGCTAGCGTTGGTCGGAAATCCCGGGTCAGCGGGCGATGACATCATCCGCCGTCCACATCACCTTGTCGGGGCCTGCGCTGCGCACCTCCATCTTGTCACGGCTCAATTGATGAAAAAAATAGGGGCTGCCCCATTGGTCGATCAATTCCCCCTGGGCATTGAGCGAGATGCCTTCCGGCGGACCCAGGGTGGCTTGTCTGGCATTACCGCCCGTCATTTCCTTCATGATTTCCGCGTTGGTACCGACGGGATTTTCGCCCATGAGCGTATGGTAGTCGCCGATCATGTGACGCACCCGCCCCACGTCGATCTGCGCGATCTGATCGGGCGCGCCGGGGTCACCGGCATTCAAAGGGAGAGCCGTGGCACTCGCGGCCGGACTCACGCTCGGCCCGCTTCCCGTTGGCCCCGTTATTGACGATTGAACGCTGCCGGGCCCGTTCGCGGAGCCCGTGGGGACAGGCGAAGATGCTTGGTGGCCGCTCGCCGATGACGGCGTCGGAGATCCCGCCGGCGATGAAGCCACGACGGCAGGGATGTCTGTCCGCCGGAGGGATGTCGGGTTATTCCTGGAGGGCCAAGCGAGCCAGATTGCCAGCGCAATGCTGCCGAGGATCAACCATAAAATGTATGGTTTCGATTTCATTGCCAAAGATGGTATCGGTCTGGTTGATGACTGTTTCAATCGAAATCGGCCCGCGACCACTCATCTTACGAATCACCGGTTCGGTTCCTGATGTTGAAACGCTTGCTCCGGGCCTGGCATTGAGGTGAAGTGCGCAGAATGTCCCGTTGCTCTCTGCGTCTGCTTTGCTGGCTGTCTTCGTTGGCGGGCGTGTGCTTCGGCGCTGCCTCGGCGGACGCCTCACAGGTCCGACTCAAAAGCGGCGAGGTGTATCCCGACGCGACCGTGGTTCATCGCGACTCCACGTCGATTCAGCTCCGGCTGCCCCACGGCACGATGACCTTGGCGCTCGATCTCGTGGACCGCATCGACGGGGTGCCGGTCACCTCGACTACACCCAAGCCGACTCCTTACACGCCTGCTGCCCGCCCGACTGCCCAAGCGCCACGTCAACCTACCCCGGCCCCCGCTGCTCCAGCTACGGCTTACCCCCCGGTCGCCGCGCCTTCGCCGTCGGTGTCGGCGTCCGCGGCTGCCGCCGTCGGGAGCGCCGGCGTCCTGCCCTTCAGGCGCATCGGTTGGCTCGCCCTGATCACCTTGGTCGTGCTCTGCCTGTGGTCTCTGACTTTGCCGCGCCTGCGGGACGATCTGCGCGCTGGACAATTTGCCTCCCGCCGATGGTACGTCGTGATTGTCCTATTACCCGGTCTCGGGTACGGGATATACCTGCTCGGGCGACAACTTGCCCGTTACGCCGGGCGGCGGCAACCCGCCGCGTCGATAGATTCCGGCACCTTCGAGTTTCTCGATGCGGAACATCAACCCATCTCCATCGAGACCGACAGCCTGGTCTTCACCGGCATCCAGAACGCGCGGGAAATCCTGGAAAACGCCTTGCGCAAGCGCGCCAGCGATGTTCACATCGAACCGGCGGCCTCTGAATACCGGGTGCGCCTGCGGGTGGACGGTTCGATGCTGCCCGACCGCAGTTTGTCCGCCGCCGATGGCATCCGTCTGGTGTCCGCGCTCAAGACCCTCGCGCAAGTCGATATCGCCGAACGCCGCAAGGCGCAGGACGGACGATTCGGCGCGCGGCAAGGCCGCCTTTCGGTCGATTTCCGCCTTGCGACGGTGCCGTCGGTAAACGGGGAAAAACTGGTGCTCCGCATTCTCGACCGCAAGTCAGGCGTGCGCGGCCTCGAAGACCTGGGCATGCCACAGGAAATGATGGATCGCTTCGCGCAGATCGTCCATTCGCGCAGCGGTATGATCCTCGCGACCGGCCCGACCGGTTCGGGAAAAACATCCACCCTCTACGCGGCCCTCGCGCAACTCGATGCCAACCAGCTCAACTTGGTGACCATCGAAGACCCCGTGGAATACGAACTTTCCGGGGCCACACAGATTCCGGTCAACGTGAAGGCGGGCGTCACCTACGAATCCGGCCTCCGGTCGATCCTGCGGCAAGACCCCGACGTGATCCTCGTTGGCGAGATCCGCGATCTGGAGTCCGCGCAGATTGCGTTGCGCGCCGCGCTGACGGGGCATCTGGTTTTTTCCTCGTTGCACACCCGCGACGCCATTGGGGCGGTCATGCGCCTGGAAGAAATGGGCATCGAGCCGCACTTGGTGGCGTCCGCGCTTTTCGTGGTGCTCTCGCAGCGTTTGGTGCGGGTGGTGTGCGGGGCTTGCCGTCAGTCGTATGAATGTACGGGCAACGAACTCCTGAGTCTGGGCATTGAACTGGACCCGGGCGGGACGTTGTACCGCGCCGTGGGCTGCCGCAAGTGCGAAGGCACGGGGTACCTCGGACGGACCGGTATCTTCGAAATGTTAATCCTCGACGAGGAAATTCGTCAGTCGGTCAACAACGGGATCGAGGAAGACGACCTTCTCAGGCTGGCGCGCCGAAAAAGCTTCGCCAGCTACCGCGAGGACGGCGCGATGAAGGTGTTGCTCGGGATGACCACGATAGACGAAATCCTGAAGGTGAATTAGAGCGCGTCCCGAATGAATGAGCCGCGAGTTCCGGCTATAGGGACGGCGCTCTGTCGCC
>CAXUHC010000165.1:0-6337 GCA_964250705.1 uncultured Chthoniobacterales bacterium
TGGGTAAGCCCGAGGGCTGTGGCCACGGCGCTCTGTCGCCGTGTCCGCACGGGACTAGGCACGGCGACAGAGCGCCGTGGTTACAACCCACAGGCTTACCGAAGCGGGAGATGCTCTAAACCATACCACCCAGATGCCCATCAAGGGGTCGGTGTAGCCGCAGGAGCCGGAATGTCTGCCGGTGTCGCTGCCGCTGGAGGAGTGGGAGTCGACGCAGGTGCCGCGGCGTCCGTCGGGGTCGGTGCAGGAGTGGCGACTGGCGTGGGTTCCGGTGTGGCCGCGATGGTAGGCATCGGCGCAGGCGTCGGGGCCAGTTCCGGGGTCACCATTGGAGTGGGCGCAGGCGTGGGGGTGGGAACCAATGCAGGCGTGAGCGTCGGTTCCGGGGTGGCCGGGGTCGGGGTCGCCATCGGCGTCGGCGCGGGAGTTGCGGGTGCGGCGGTCGGCGTAGGCGTGGGGATGGGCACGGGCGTCGGGGCCGGCGTGGGTTGAGGCACCAACGGACCCGTCAAGACCTCGTAATCCGGTTGACTGATCAGAAACGCGCCTTGTTTGCCGTCCGCCTGGGCAAAATGCGTCATTTCGGGCGTCGCCTTGCCGAGCAGCAGCCGCCCGGTGGTCTTCGGCTCGCCCGCCGTTGCGAACGTCAGCGTTTCCACCGGCGCGTCCAGGCCGAACTCCGGCTTGACCGCGCCTACCCAGCGCAACGCGCGCAACCGTGCCAGCACGCTGGCCACCGAGCCCGCTTTTGACGTGTTGAGATCGCCACCGGCGGCTTTGTTCGTCAGCGCCCAGGTCCCCTTCTCGGGCCGGGTGAGCGAGAGGTCGGGACGGTCGTTGGCCTTGATCTCCAGCGAGGTCACCTTGTCCGGGTCCGCCTGGAAGATGCTCACCGGCTGCCAGGCGAGCGGATCGGCCGGAATGTCCGCGAGGAGCGATTGCGGCACGGACACCACGAACGGTTCGTCGTCGACTTTCGCGTAGACGTAACCGTTTTCCACCTTGCCGAACGCCACCGTGACGAGGGGTTTTTCCCCGGCGTTGCTTTCGGCGGTGTTCTCGGAAGCGAAGGCACTGAACGTCACCTGCAAGGTCGGCTTGTCGAGGCCGTATTTCGCCAGGTCCGACGCGCTGTCGGTGACGAAATCTGTCACGGTCGCGTTCGTGAGCGCCTGCATCACGCGATCAGGCGCGGCGCCGTCCACCGCCGGGGCGGGCGTCGGGCCGCCGGCGACCATCGACCAAATCTTGTCCTTGCGTCCGAGCGTGAACGGCGCGCCGCCCGCCGGGGTGAGCTTGACGCGGTCCACGGTGTCCGGGTTCAGGCGGACGAGGTGATGGTCGCGCAGGTCGTTGGGTTTGAGGCTGACAAACGCGTTGACGGTGTTCGGCACAGCGTAAACCGACTGGCGCGCGGGCATCCGGGCGTACACCGTATCGGCGAGCTTCGGATCGGGCGTGGCGGCGGGCGAGGCCGCAGGCGAGGGTGAGGGTGAGGGTGACGCCTTGGCGAGTTCCGCCGGGGTGCCGCCGATCATCACTTCGGTGCCCTTGGGGTCCTTGGCGGTGTAGAGGGTCACGGTGCCGCGCGGTTCGGTGAGGCCGTAGGAGGCGGCGTCGGCCTTGTCATCGGCGACGAAGCTTTTGATGCTGAGGGTCGCCACCTGCGAGACGAGATCGTTGACCTTGGCGTCGTCGGCACGCGCGGCGAGCGGTTTGACGAGTTTCCAATGATCGGCGTCGCGCTGAAGCTCAATTTCTCCGGCAGGATTCTTGACGGTGAGCTTGTTGACTTCCGTGGAGACGAGGTTGGTCAGGCGATGGTCGCGCCAGGAATTCACGTCCTTTTGCAGCAGTTTTTTGAGGTCGTCGTTGACCACGTACACGTCGGCCCCACCGGCGATTTGTAGATAGACTTTGCCCTCGACGGGCGATTCGTTGCCGAAGAGAAATTCCGTGACGTGGCCCTTTTTGCCGATGTTGTCGGTGACGGCGAGCTTTTCGCGCGGGGTTTGCAGGCCGTAGTCCGCGAGCTTGACCTTGGAAAGGAAGCTGGCGGTGATGGTGTCCACCTTGCGCACGGATTCCAGCGTGGACATGACCTCCTCGATCAGCGGGCCATCGGCACGGTCCGCGACCGGGGCGTTCATTTTCCAGTGGTTTGCCTCGCCGCGTTGCAGGTCGATCCTGGTGTCGTGGTTGGTGACGGTCAGCGCATCGACCTGGTTGCGGTCATAGGCAAAGACGACGTTGGAGTTCTGACCGAGTTCACGGGTGCCGGGTTGCTTGTTCTCGTAAAGGGTAAAGAACGCGCAGAGCGCCGCCGCGATGGCCAACAGGATGAGGGTGGGTTTCCAGTTCATTGAGGAAAAAATAAAAGATGAGAAGTGCGGAACAGGGGAAACGCGGAGGGCAGAGGAACCTCCCTGCCGATGACCTCCCGCCTATTTAGGCCCGACGACGCCACCAGACCAGGATGCCCAACAACAGGCAAGCGCCGGGGATTGCCAGGACCGACAACCAGAAGACCCTCCCAATCTGCGGATCGGTCAGGCTGAGCGAAAAAGTCTTGATCTGCTTGGGCGGGATGCCGATAAGCGCCTCGCGCTCCAGCAGCCAATTGACTCCGTTGAGAAAAAAGTTGGCGGACGCCTCGGTGAGACTCTTGTTGGCGACGAAGGTCGAATTGCTGACCACGATCATCCGCGCGGAGTTGGTTTGCACACGCTTGTCGCCGAGCGCGCCTTTCTGGACGGTCGCGGCCGCGTAGAGCGGACCCGCCTTGTCGCGGTCCTTGTCGAAGTAAACGCCCGTTCCGTTCTGGATTTCCTCTTCGACGTTCTTATAATCCGCCTCGCCCCAGAAACCGTCGAGCGCCTGGAGCAGCGGTTCGACGCGGATGTTCGCCGATGCGACACGCTGGGCGTCGAGGGTCAGCGACTGCGTGGCACCGGGCAGGATGACTGTGATGCCTTCGAGCGCCTGGGCAATCGTCGTGGTGCCCGCCGCGTTGAGGTAGCTGTCGCGCATGATGCCGATGAGATTTCCCGCCATCTTGCGCGCGCCGATCAGCCGGTCGTCGTCCGCCTTGATGCCCACCGTGCCGAGAAATCCGGCGAGATGGGGAGTGGCGGCGTCGGGATCGAGCAGGAGCAGGATGCGGCCGCCTTTCTCCCAATAATCCGTGAGCACCTTGATCTCACGGTCGCTCAGATCGTATTTCGGCCCGAAAAAGATCACCATCCCGGCGTCGGCAGGCACGGCCTCAATGTTGAGCAGGTTGATTTCGGTCGTGGTGAGGTGGTCACTCTCGAAGAGGGTGCCCAGGGTCTTGAGCGCCTTGTCCGCGCCGACGGCTTCCTCGCCGTGGCCTTGCACGTAGTAGACGACGCTCTTTTTGCCCTCGGTCACCTCGATCAACGCGCTGGTAATGGCCTGTTCGCCGGTGAACCCGGTGATCTGCGGCGGCTGGCCGTACTCCGCGCCGGAGCGGTCGACCTCCGCGAGCTTGTCCTCGGTGATGATTTTGGTGTGGCCGTCGCCGCCGTCCACGATGATGGCATTTTCCTGCTGGATGAGCTTATATTTGGTCTGCACCTCGCTGGCACGGGTGACGTTGCGCAGGGGATCGACTTGCTCAATGTTGATCGTCTTGGGTTGGGCCACCCGGTATTCCTCGACCAGCGACGCCGCGTCGCCTTGCAGCGGCGAGGTCTGCGGGTTCATGTAAACGATCAGCTTGACCGGCTTGTTGAGCGTCCCCAAGAACTGCTTGGTGCGCGGGCTGAGGGCGTACTTCCGGTCGCGCGAAAAGTCGAAGCGGTGGAAATGCTTGTAGGCGTATCCGTTGACCGCGATGACGATAAACGTCAGCAGGACGACCTGGATGAGGACGTTCGTGCCGATCTGCAACCGCCGCAGGAATCCGGCGGGACGCGCCGGACGGCTGGCGGGGGCGGGGGCAGGGGAGGCGGTAATATCGGGCTGGGGTTCAGCGGCAGGAGCAGCCATGAGAGCGGGAATAAAAGTTGAAACGAATTACGCCTTCCACTTGCGGAACTGGAAGATGTGGAAGGTCAAAAACTGGAGCAGGAACGTCATGCTCAGGTAGTAGATGATGGGCCGCGTGTCGATGAGTCCGCGGGAGTAGCTGGCGAGGTGTTCGTAGCTGGAAAAATAGGCCACGAAGTCCCGGAACGCCTGGGTGGCGGTGCCGGTGCGTGAGGCAATCACGCCGGTAAAGAATACAAGCACCACCAGCACCAGCGCGATGATCGCAGCGATGATCTGGTTGCGCGTGATGACCGATGCCAGGCAGCCCAGCGACACGTAGAACGCCCCCATCAGCAGCACCATGACGTAACTGCCGATGAAAGACCCCATGCTGGAAGCGGCGGGGTGGCCGGCGACGGACTGAAAGATCACGAAGAGGAGCGTCGTCGGCGCCCAGAGCACGGCGTAGAAAAGCAGCGCCCCGAAGAATTTGGAGAGCACGACCTGCCAGTCCTCGACGGGCGCGGTCATCAGTGTCTCGATGGTGCCCAGCTTGAACTCCTCCGAGTAAAGCCGCATCGTGATGAGCGGGATCATCGGCAGGAAGCCGAACCACAGGATGGCGATGCCGAAAAAGCCCTCGACCATCGTGATTTCCGAAGGGCCGTGGTTGAGCAGCGTAACGACGACGTAGGCGTTGTAGCCCATCAAGGCCAAGAAAAAGCACAGGACGACGTAAGCGATGGGCGAGTAGAAGTAGGACTTCATTTCGCGTTCGAGGAGGACGAGGAAAGTACGCATGAGCGGTAAAACTGGAAGGAAAGGTAAGTGCCAAGATTCAAGAACCAAGCTTCAAGGCAGATTCAAGGTTCAAGGTTCAAGAAAACAGCGTGGACAGAGAGCAGATGACAAGTTTTTCTTCGGGGCTTCGGCCTTGAAGCTTGGTTCTTGAATCTTGGCACTTACCGCCGAAGGCGGTTCTTATTCCGCATGGGTGATTTCGACAAATACGTCCTCCAAAGTGGCACGGCGGCGGGCGAGTTCGCGCAGGGTCCATTTGCGGTCCACTGCGAGACGGTACAATTCCGTGCGGGGATCGACCCCGGCTTCCACGCGCAGATCGAAGGACCGGAAACCATCCAACGCGGCCACGCCCTCCTCCGACTTGGCGTCCAGAACGACCTCCTTGATGCCGCTGACTTTCTGGAGCTGCTCAACGCCGTTATCGTCGCCGGTGTGCGCCTCCAGCCGGATGTTGCCGACGCTGCGGAGCTGGCTCAGGAGGTTGGCCGGGGTGTCGCTGGCCTCGATGCGGCCCTTGTTGAGGATGATGACGCGCGAACAGGTCATCTCCACCTCGGGCAGGATGTGCGTCGAAAGCAGGATCGTGTGTTTCTGGCCGAGAGTCTTGATGAGGTCGCGCACCTGGCGGATCTGGTTCGGATCGAGGCCGATGGTCGGTTCGTCGAGGATCAGCAGGTCCGGCTCGGCAACCAGGGCTTCGGCGAGGCCGACGCGCTGGCGGTAGCCTTTAGAAAGGTTGCCGATGATCTTGCGCTGCACATCGTTGAGGCTGGTGAGTTCCTTGACCTCGCCCACGCGCATCTTGAGCTTCTTGCCGGAGAGGCCCTTGAGCGCGGCCCGGTGCTCCAGGTACTCGTTGACGCGCATTTCCGTGTAGAGCGGCACGTTCTCGGGCATGTAGCCGAGGTGCCGGCGCACTTGCATGGACTGGGTGAACACGTCGTAACCGGCCACGCTGGCGCGTCCGCCCGTGGCGGGCAGGAAGCAGGAAAGGATGCGCATGGTCGTGCTCTTGCCCGCGCCGTTGGGCCCGAGGAAGCCGACGATTTCTCCGCGTTCGACCTCGAAGGACAGGTCTTTGACCGCCGTGTAACCGGCGTAACGCTTGGTGAGGTTTTCGACTTTGATCATCGTGATGGGGAACTTACAGACAGCACGAGCATTGCAAGCGTTGAAATTTTTTCCGGGGATCGACGGAATTACTCCCCGCGCGCCGTGAGCGTGACCGTGCCGATCTGGGCCGAGCCGCGTCCGCCGCTGCGCTGCGAAAGCGTGCCCAGGCCGACGACGAAATCAACCGACGTACCGCCGGACACGAACCTCAAAAGTGATTCGACCTGCGCGGGGCTGGTGGCATCGTAGGTGCCCATCTTGTAAATGATCATTCCCTGCCGGAAACCGGCCTTGGCCGCCGGGCTGTTGGATTCCACTTCACTGACCAGCACGCCCGTTGCCCCGCCGGAGCCGAACGCCTTGGCCAGTTCGGGGGTGAGCAGTTGCAGCCGCAGACCGAAGAGCCGCCGGGCGCTGGGCACGGCAT
>CAXUHC010000165.1:6347-10302 GCA_964250705.1 uncultured Chthoniobacterales bacterium
CCCTCCAGGTCGCGCCGGGCGTCGGCCTGTGCCTTCGCCACCGCATCCGTGAACTCCGCGACCTTCGCCGCCACGGTGCTCGCGGCGATGGCGAACCCGAGCCCCTGGGTCGGCGTGCCCTGCGGGGTGAACGCGAGTTTCACCGACGACACGCCCACCAGCCGCCCGGCCAGGTCGATCAGCGGGCCGCCCGAGTTGCCGGGGTTGATGGCGGCGTCTGTCTGGATGAGATGCCGGTAAACGTTGTCCTCGATGGTGATCTCGCGGTCCTTCGCGCTGAGGATGCCCCGGGCGACGCTGGAGTTGTAGCCGAGCGGATTGCCCAGCACAAGCACCGTCTGGCCGAGCAGGCTGGGCGAGACGTTGTTCAAATTGATGAACGGGAAAACTTTGTTGCGCTCCTTCGTGTCGATGCGGATAAGCGCGAGGTCGGCTTTGGCGTCGCCCGAGACGTAGTGCGCGGGGAAGCTCGTGCCGTCAGAGAACGTCACCTGGATTTTCAGGTCGGCGGCGCGCTCGACGACGTGCTCGTTGGTGACGATGGACCCCTTGGCGTCGATCAGGAAGCCCGAGCCGAGGCTCTGGATCTTCTGCTGCAACTCGCGCGGACGGCGGTTGGTGGGCTGGTCGAAGAATTGGTTGAAGAACTGATCGAAAGGGTCCTGCACCTGCCGGCGAACGATGCGCTCGGTGGCGATGTTGACCACGGCGGGCAGCACCTTCGCGACGGCGACGACCGCCGGTTCCGTGGCGGGATCGAAATCCGGCGGGGGAGGCGGCGGCTTGACCTCCTGCGCGCGGGCCGCGCACAGCGTCAAGCAGAGCCCGAGAAGTGCGGGGATGGAACGACGGCAGCGCATGGCTTCGGAACGGGAGAAGCTAATATCGCGCGGCGGGCTGTCAAATCCGGCACCGGCCCACCAAAAGCATCGCAGGCCCGGGACATCGTGCACCCCGGGCCTGCTCGCTGGAGATACTAACGGCTTTTAGGCTTCGGCCCGGGAGCGGCGGCGAACTTTGCCTGCCGCGAGCATGGTGACGCCGCCCAGAGCGAACAGGGCGTAAGTGCCCGGCTCGGGGACCGCGTTGATCGCGCCTATGTAACTGCCGTTGCCGTCCGGGCGGAACAGGATGAACGTCCCGGCGGCGGTGGGAATCGAAGCGGCGGTGGTGTCGGTCACCACACCCTGCGTGGCGAGGTATGCCGCCAGGGTGGCGTAGCTGCCGTCACCCTTGGAGAGCCCGATCGAGGCCTGACTGCCCCGGAAAGGCGTCTGGACCAAGTTGTAGCTGAAGGCGATGTCACCCGGCTGGAACTGGAAGCCTTTGAGGAGCGTGGCGGCGTTGAACAGGTCGATCTGGAACTGCGAGTGGATGGCGCTGTTATTGTATTGAGACACATCCCACGTCACCGAATAATAGCTGCTGGTCGAGAGCGAGGTGATCGACTGACCAGTGCCCGAGTAGATGTAATGATCGTCCCAGAGCGCGGCGACCTGCGGGAAGCTGGTCGTCAGCGGGCCGTCAGTGTAGCTGTTGTTGGCCGAGAAGTTCAGGTTTCCATTCGTCGAAACGTACACGCTGGTATAGTTCGTCCCGAAGAAGCTGAACGCGTTCGGCAGGGTTTGCAGGCTCGTTTCGTCGTCGTGGTTCGACGCGTCGCTGTAGATCGTCGTGCCGCCTGTCGGGTTGATCAGATAATCCGCGCGCGCGGTTGACCCGACCGTCTGAGCGAAGGCGGCAAGCACCAAGGCCGCGCCAACTTTCCATGTTTTCATTGGAATGATTTTCTTTCTTATTGGTTTATGATGTTAGGATTGACGAAGGATAGCTATCCGCGCATCGGTATACGAGAAGACCCGTCAGGCTGTCAAAAGTATTTTCGAAAATGCTTGTATCGAAATCATTGCCGACCGGATAGTTGCAAGCACCGCCGGACCGGACAGCCAGTCCGGTCGGCGAAAGTCCGTCCGAACGTGTTCTTGATCTTTTGAAAGCCTACCCTTAGGTTTTCAGCCCTTTTGCGCTGATCTCATCATCCGCCTTTCCACCCGCTGTTTCCCGCGCGCATCAAGGACCAATCATGAGACCCTCTTCCGCCAACCCGTCGAACGCCGCCCTGATCGAGGAATATTACGCACTCTGGCAGAAGGACCCGGCGGCGGTCGATGAAAAATGGGCGGCGTTTTTCGAGGGGTTTGCGCTCGGTTGCGCCGCCCCGCCAGCCCGTGCGGGTGCGACCACGGCGTCCGCGCAGACAACCACGGATTCCGGCACCTCGCGCCTCGAAGCGCGCGTGGATGACATGGTGCGCGCCTACCGCGAACTCGGCCACACCCTGGCCCAGCTCGACCCGCTGGGCAGCGCGCGCCCGGAACAATCGACGTTGACCCTCGAAGCCTTCGGTTTTGCCGAGGCGGACCTCGATCAGGTCGTGTCGTCGCGGTTTTTCATGGGCGGCAAAGGCATGCGTCTGCGCGACATGGTGGGGGCGCTCCAACGCATCTACACCGGCAAGATCGGCGCGGAATTCATGCACATCGCGAACGCCAAGGTGCGCAACTGGGTGCGCGAACGCATCGAAGCCTGGCCCGAGACCCCCGCGCCGGAACCCGCGGCGCAGAAGGACATTCTCAACCAATTGCTGATTGCCGAGGCGTTCGAGCGATTCCTCCACACGCGCTACGTGGGCCAAAAGCGGTTTTCCCTCGAAGGCGGCGAGGCGCTCATGCCGTTGCTCGAAACGATCCTGGGCCGCTGCCCATCGCTGGGCATCCAGGAAATCGTCATGGGCATGGCCCACCGGGGACGGCTCAACGTGCTGGCTAATTTCCTGAAAAAGCCGGTGGAAATGATCTTCACCGAGTTTTCGGAGAACTACGCGCCCAACCTGATCGCAGGCGACGGCGACGTGAAGTACCACCTCGGCTACGAGACCCAGCGTGAGGTGGGCACGGGCTACGGTGCTTCCGACGTGGGCGTGCGGCTGGCGAGCAACCCGAGCCACCTGGAATTCGTCGATCCCGTGGTCGAAGGCAAGGCGCGCGCCCGGCAGCGCATCCTGGAAGACACTGTGGAGCGCCGGAAGGTGCTCCCGTTGCTCATCCACGGCGACGCGGCGATGATCGGCCAGGGCATCGTGGCCGAAACGCTCAACATGTCCCAACTGCCCGGCTACAGCACGGGCGGCACGGTGCACGTCGTCATCAACAACCAGATCGGCTTCACCACGCTGCCAGCGGACTCGCGCTCGTCGCTCTACTGCACGGACATCGCGAAAATGGTGGACGCCCCAGTGTTCCACGTCAACGGAGACGACCCGGAAGCGGTCTGCTTCGTCGGCGCGCTGGCGGTGGAGTTCCGGCAGACGTTCCAGCGCGATGTCGTCGTCGACATGTACTGCTACCGCCGCTACGGGCACAACGAGGGCGACGAGCCGGTCTACACGCAGCCCGACCTGTATGCGAAGGTCAACAAGCAGCCCAGTGTGGCGACGCTCTACCGCGACTCGCTCGCCAAAGCGGGCCGGGTGTCCGCCGAAGACGCGGCAGCCATGCTCCAGGGCTACGAGGCGGCCTGCGAGACGGCGCTCTCCGAGGTAAAGGCGGCGGCGAACGGACAGGCTGCACCGGGGTCCAAGAAGCCGTTTGCCGGTTCGACGGCGATCTTCCAGCCGCCGTATTCGTTCGCGCCGGTGGAAACCGCGATCAGCTCGCAGACACTGGAAAAGGTGGCCCGGGCATTGTCGCATTCGCCGGATGCCATCAAGCTGCTGCCCAAGCTCAAGCGCACGCTGCTCGACCGCCGCCAACAGGTGTTCGAGGCGGGCGGACCTTACGACTGGTCCTTCGCCGAGGCGCTGGCGTTCGGGTCGCTCTTGCTCGACGGCAAGCCCGTGCGCCTGAGCGGTCAGGACAGCCGGCGCGGGACGTTTTCCCAGCGCATGAGCGTGCTG
>CAXUHC010000166.1:0-10298 GCA_964250705.1 uncultured Chthoniobacterales bacterium
CGTCCGCAGATTACGCAGATTTCCGCAGATTGGGGAAAAAGAAAAACCTCCCTTCTGTTCTTTCATCTGCGAAAATCTGCGTAATCTGCGGACCCGTCACCAATGAGACCGCAGCCCCCCGTCCTCTCCGTCGAAGCGCTGCGGGTCGTGCGCGGGACCGAAACGATCCTCGACGACGTTTCCTGGCGCGTCGAACGCGGCGAGCATTGGGTGATTCTCGGCGCGAACGGCTCGGGCAAAACTTCGCTCCTCAGCGCGCTCACCGCCTATCTCACGCCCAGCGCGGGCCGGGTGGAAGTCCTCGGCTGCGCCTACGGCAAGACCGATTGGCGCGAACTGCGCAAACACGTTGGCCTGGTCAGCTCTTCCATCCGCCAGATGATCGGCGACGACCTGACCGGACTCGAAATCGTCGCCAGCGGCAAGGACGCCGTCCTCAATCCCTGGGGCCGCCTCCCCGCCGCCGACCGCCGGCGCGCCCTGACGATCCTGCGCCGCGTCGAAGCCGCCCGGTTCGCCAACCGCCCCTGGGCCGTCCTCTCCCAGGGCGAACGCCAGCGCGTCCTCATTGGCCGCGCGCTGATGGCCTCTCCCCCGCTCCTGATCCTCGACGAACCGTGCGCCGGTCTCGATCCCCTGGCCTGCGAGGGGTTCGTGCAGTTTCTTCAACGCCTCGGCAGCCGGCGCGCCGCCCCTGCCCTGATCCTCGTGACCCATCACGTCGAGGAGATCGCCCCCGTTTTCACCCACGCGCTGCTGCTCCGCTCGGGCCGTGTGCTCGCCTCGGGACCCGTGGCCGCCACCCTCTCCACGCGCCATCTTTCCGCGACCTTCGGCGCGCCCGCGCATCTGCGCCGCACCGCCGACGACCGCTACACCCTGCGCATCACCCACTCCGGCCTGCGCGTGGTCTGACGATTTGCGCATTGATCTTCTCGCCTTCAGGTGTTCCTCTCTGCCTTCATCCTTCATCCTTCATCCTTCATCCTTTCCGCCCCATGCCCGTTCTCATCGTTGGCTCCATCGCGCTCGACACCGTCAAAACCCCCGTCGAGGAACACGCCGACCTGCTCGGCGGCTCGGCCTCTTACTCCGCCGTCGCCGCGAGTTTCTTCACCGACGCCCGGCTCGTCGGCATCGTCGGCGAGGATTTTCCCCCGGCGCACGTCGATTACTTCAAGAGCCGCCACATCGACCTGGAGGGCCTCCAACAGGTCGCCGGGCAGAGCTTCCGCTGGTCCGGCGAATACATGACCGACATGAACGTGCGCGAGACCCGCTCGGTCGCGCTCAACGTCTTCGAGCATTTCACGCCGCATTTGCCCGAGTCCTACCGCCAGACCTCCTACGTCCTGCTGGCCAATATCGCGCCCAGCCTGCAAAGCCACGTCCTCGACCAGATGGCACGCCCGCGTTTCGTGGTCGCCGATACGATGGACCTCTGGATCACCATCGCCAAGCCCGACCTCCTGGCGCTCCTGGCCCGCGTCGACCTGCTCATCCTCAACGATTCCGAGGCCAAGCTGCTCACCGACGAAACCAACCTCATCAAGGCCGCCGCGCTGATCCGCGGCTACGGCCCGCGATACGTGGCGATCAAGAAGGGTGAGCACGGCTGCCTGCTCTTCGGACCGGGCGAAGGCGAGTTTTTCAGTTGCCCGGCGTTCCCGCTGGCCAACCTGCACGACCCGACCGGCGCGGGCGATTGTTTCGCGGGCGGGCTGATCGGCTCGCTGGCCAGGGAAAACCAGGAAACGATCACCTTCGACGCCCTCAAGAAAGCGGTGGTCAGCGGCAGCGTGGTGGCGAGCTACAACGTGGAGGCGTTCAGCCTGGAGCGCCTGCGCACCTTGCAGCCCGGCGACATCACGACCCGCTACGCCGAGTTCGAGCGCATCAGCCGGTTTTGAGAACGTCATGGAACTGTACCATTCCGTCCGTGCCCGCTTCCGTTTTTATCGAGACGACCATCCCGAGCTATTACGTCGCCCGACCGTCCCGGAACATCATCCAACTTGCCCGCCAGGAACTCACCCGCGAATGGCGGAATTTTCGACGCTTAGAATATGATCTCTATACCTCGCAGATCGTCATTGCAGAGGCTGTGGAAGGCGATTCTCTGATGGCCGGCCACGATTAAAGGTGCTCGCCGGAATCGTGTTGCTAGACATCGACGACTCGGTGATAAAATTGGCGGACGAATTGATGCGGAAGGAAATATTGCCTCCCGCCGCCGCGCGTGACGCGATCCATTTAGCCACAGCGTCAGTACATCGGATGCAGTTTCTGCTCACTTGGAACTGCCGTCACATCGCCAACCCACACATCCGTGAACGGGTCAGAACTCGCTTTTCCCGCCAGCAGGTGGAACTTCCAGTCATTTGCATTCCCGAGGAAATGATTGGCGATGATGACCACGACCCAAACGCCTGATCTGGATCGAGACTTAGTGATTGCCGCATTGCATCAAACCAAAGAACGGCTTGCTGCACGGTACGGTTATGATGTTCGTCGCATTGTTGAGGCGGCACGCGAGGAGCAGGCGGAATCCGGTCGTAAAGTGGTTTCATTCGCGAAGAAACAGGATTGACCGTTCGTCACGCTCAAGAAAGCGGCGGTCAGCGGCGGCGGGGTAGCGAGCTACAACGTGGAGGCGTTTAGGACAGCCTCGATCAGCCAATTTCACGGGTTTTCCCAGAATCCGCGTCGCCGTTTACGCCGACCAAAACCGTCCCTCATCCCAAATTTCATCAATGACGAAGCCCATTGGCCGCCTCTGCGCCGTCGCTCTCGCTCTCGCTTTAGCCGGCGCCCGGCCGACATCCGCTGCGGTGGAGTATTCCTCCCTCGGTGAACCCGGCGACACGTACAACGCCGGTGCGGTTTACAGTTTCACCGGGCAGTCATTCTTTGATGCGTTCAGCTTTCCCGTCGCCTTCGACGGAACTCTCAGCAGCATCGACCTGGCGGTCTTCTCAAGCTCCTACGGACAAGTGATGAGTCTGCTGCTCTATGCAAGCGACCCGGCCACGAACCTGCCTGACGTCACCACCCGGCAGTCCCTCGGCAGCGTCAGGTTTACCGATACTTCGGTCGCTTTGAAGAGCGTTCTGATCGGCCCCGGAATCGCGGTGACGGCTGGGAGGACGTACTGGCTGGCATTGAACGAATCCCTCGGTTTCAACTACATGGGGATCGCCTTGTCGAGCAATGGGTCAACGGATTTTCAGGCATCTTCAACTAACTATGGAACAACCTACTCCGCGCTCGGGGGGAGCAGAACCGCCGGAGCGTTCCGCGTCAACGCAGCCCCTTCGGGCGTACCGGAGCCACCCGTTTGGGCGATGATCGGGCTTGGCGGGATTGGCCTGGCGGGATTTAGTACGCATCGGCGGCGTTCACCGGCGAATTAACTTCATCTCACGGGACAACCGTCCGCGCGTTCCCGGACTGGAGTCCCGAGATGAGGAAAGCGATGTTCAATTCGTTCGAGTTTTCAGCCGCTCGACTACGTCCCGGTATGTCTCCGCCTGCCTCGAACCCACCGCCGCTCCGGTGATCCGCCGCACCTGCCGCCAAAGATTCACGTGCTGATAATCCGGCGGGTGCAATCCCAACCGTATCAACGGGGCATCGCCGAGCCAACGCGCTAACCCGGCGTTCCACGCGAGACTGCACACCCGCCGCCAACGGTTGCGCGGACTGTAAACCAGCGACGGCGCCGAGATGAAGCCACCGCCCAGCGCGAAGTCCTCTATCCCGGTCAAAAACGTCGTGTACCGGAAACCGGCCTCGCGCACCGCTTCCTTGGCCGGGTCGCTCAGCAGCCACGCCGGGGCGATGAATCCGACCGGCAGCGGCGCATCCAGCTTGCCGAAGTCGTCCTTCGCCCGCGCCAGCAGACCGGCGGCTTCGTCTTTCCCGAGATCGTAAAATTCCCCCTCGCCCTGGGTGTAAACGCGGGTCATCGCCCGTTGCCGCCAGGTTTCCGCCGGGCGTGGTGCGCGCTGATGGTAATATCCGTGCGCCACCAGTTCGTGCCCCTGCCGGGCCAACGTTTCCAGCCAACGGCAAAACCCGGCGTCGGCCAGCATGTGCCCGCGATGATGATGGTCCGGGATCACCAGCAGTGAAGTGCGTTCCACCCCCAACTCCCGCAACTCCGCGATCATCGGCTCAAAGATCGGCCGGGTCAGCGGACTCACGTCGTGCAGCGATACCACGAGCGACCGCTCCGTCACGGCACCGCCTCCAACGCGGGCGCGTCCACCGCCGCCTGCCGCTCCCGCCGACGCCGCAGTTCCCTGCCGCGCAAAACCCGCCACCCGCGCAGAAACGCGGTCAGCCCGGCGGCCAGCGCGCACGCGACGGAAAACACCTCGCCGTGCCGGGTGTAGAAGGTCAGCGCGCCGTCGGTCGGCACCCGCACCTCGCCCGAGAGCACCCCCACGCCGAACACGCTCCCCGTAACCGGCTCGCGCAGGGTATGGGTCACGCGTCCGTCCCGGTCGATGAACGCCGTCACCCCGGTATTCGCGCACCGCACCAGCGGTCGCTTGTTTTCCGCCGCGCGGAACACCGATTCCGCGAGCTGCTGCTGGTTGGCTGCCGTGTGGCCGAACCAGCCGTCGTTGGTGAGGTTGACCAGCAGTTGCGCGCCCCGCAGCACCGGCTGCCGCGCCACGCTGCCAATCGTGTCCTCGAAGCAAATCAGCGGTCCCAGCCGCACTGCCGGGTCACGCGTCTCGAACACCCCCGGCTCGTGGCCGAATGCAAAATCCCCCGGTACCTGGTCGCCGACGATCCACGCAAACAGCGGAAACGAGTGCCGGAACGGGACGTATTCGCCGTAGGGGACCAAATGGATCTTGCGGTAAATCTGGAAGCGTTCCGTGCCCGTGGCGAGCATCATGGCGGCGTTGTAGTCCGCCTGGGCGCGTCCATCCGGGCCGAAATCGTAATCCAGGGTTCCCAGCAGGAAGTTACACCCGAACCGCTTGGCCAGTCCGGTCACGAACTCGAACGTGTTCCCCGCCCCTTCCATGACGTGCCCGTCGAAGATGCCGTAGGGCGTCGCCGCTTCCGGCCAGAGGAGCAGTTGCGGACGCGTGGCCATGGCCGCCTCGGAAAGCTCGGTGTATTTCTGACGGATCGCGCCTTCCTGCTTCGGGTCCCACTTCTCGCCCTGCGGGATGTTCGCCTGCACCGCCGCCACTTTGAGCATGGTCGACGCCCCCGGCTCCGCCGCCTCGCGCTCCGAGTGGCGCACGGCCCGGATGCCGTAGGAAAACACCAACAGCAGCCCGGCGATGGTCAACGTGAAATCGAAGTGCGGCCTGACCCGGTGCGTCCGCACCTCCAGCACGAACCGCAGCACGGTCGCCACGGCGATCACGTTGACGAAGGCCGCGATGAACGACACGCCGCCCACGCCCGTCCATTGGACGATCTGCAAGAAGGGAACGTCGCGGTTCAGCCCCACGCCCAGGTCATTCCAGCCGAAACCCGAGAACATCCAGCCGCGCACCCATTCCAGCCCGACCCAGGCCGATGCGCCGAGAAACGCGAACCACAAGTTCCAGCGCGAGCGCAGCAGCGCCGAACCCGAAGCCGGTTCCGGCGTGCGAAAGACCGACCGGGCCGCCGTGATCCGACCCGGCGGCACCGCGGCGGGCTTGCCGGTCCAAGGTTTTGCCACGGTCGCCATGAACGCACCCCACATCGCGAAATACATTCCCATGTAGAAAGGCAGGATGAACCAGCCGATCCCCGTCACCTGCCGCAGCCAGTAAAACGCCCACCAGAAGAACACCAGCCCGGCGGCGTACCCGAGCGCGAACCCCCGCCCCCAGCGGGTCTGCCAAAGACGCTTCCACCGTCCGGTCGCCGCCGTTGCCGCCGGGCGATCCACCGTGAGCCAGATCGCGGCGAGCAACGGGGTCAGCGCCAGCCATGTTAGCCACTCCTGGTTCCACGGCGCGAGGCAAAGCGTCGCCAGGCCGCCGCTGGCCGCCGCCGCCAGCCAGGGCCAGACGGTCCGCCAGGAAAAACGCGTTTTGACGGGAGGTCGTCCCTCTTCGGTGCTCATCATCCGGCGGCGACAATAGCCGAACCCATCCCTGCGAACAACCGCGAGTCCGCGTGGTTAGCCGGACGTTTGCCGAAGCGTGGCACGCCATAAGCTAAAAGAGCCTGCCGAACACACCATGAACAATCCAAAGCTCTCTTTCGCTACTGTCTCGCGGGTTTTTCTCAATCTCTGCATGGTTCTCGTCTTGGTGGTATTGGCCAGCCTGATCGGCGTGGGCGGTGCGGCGTTGTGGATCTACAGCCGCCCCCAAACGGTGGCATCCACCGCAAAACACGGTGCCTCCCGCTTGAAATCCGACGTTGCCGCGAACGAAGAGCGGGGCTTTCCGAAGCTTACCCCGGTTCAGGTTGACGACGAAACTCCCGCACATCTCATCCCTGCCCGTTACGTCCCGACCGACTCCGAGATTGCCACGTTTTCCGGCGCTCCGCGTTACACTTACGTCAGCTACAACGGGGGACGCCAGCAAGCTCACTTGCGAGTAAACACCGTGGTGACCGAAACCGCTCCGGCACCCCTGGCTGCTACCTCGGCTATGGATATGTCTTCGGTGCAGACTGTCGACCGTCCTCCGCTTTCCGACTCTTCCAGCCGTTACATCACCAATTCCCAAGGACGCGTCATCGGTATCGACGGAACCGCTGGCGTGCAACCAGTGCCGGTAGCTCGGGCATTACCGGTGCAGGTCGCCGGGATGGAACCCGAAGTGCGCATCGCTTCCCCGGTGATCGCTCGCAAGGCGTTGCCGGTCAACGACGAAGCCGCTACCGACCCGGCCTCTTCTCCTTTCGACGTGCGCGCGGAACTTACCCGTGAAGATGATTTGCCGGTGTTGCGCGCCCAACCGGTCACCCGGTCCGCCGGAAACATCCGCCCCAATATGTTCGGCGCACAGGATGACATGCATTCCCTTGGACGCAATTGAACGGCTGTGCGATAGCAAACGATTCACTTCAAAGGCCACCTGCGGGTGGCCTTTTTTGTTGGCGGCTGGCAATTCTAAAGCGGCTTTCAGCTAGCCAGAGTATCTACTTGGTGTGTATCTATATTTTACACACTGTAATCACGAACTACAGTCGGCGATACAACTCGCAACTGCGCGAGCCGCTTAAAGCGGCAAACCACAGATTTAATTGTCATGCATTTCGAAGGCTCCTCGGTTGCCGCCCGAAGGCCAGCACGGGTTGCATGGGGTCCGCACGGTGAGCTTTGGGTTAAAGCGTGGTAACCCTGCCAGGACTTAGAGCGCATCCCGATTGGGTAAACCGCGCGTTTCTGCTGCGCTGTCATCCTGAGCGCAGCCGAAGGACCTTCGGTAATTATCCATGTAACACACAGCCTCAAAATTCGAGTTTCCGGCTGTAGCCACGGGCGCTCTGTCGTCGTGTCCAGTGAGCGCAGACACGACGACAGAGCGCCGTGGCACGGCCGGAGAAGATCGGTGTGCGCCAACTGGATAACTACCGAAGGACCTTCCGGCGGTCGGTAAACAGCTTCGCTTGCCTACCGGCGTTCGGAAGGTCCTTCGGCTGCGCTCAGGATAACAAGAAAGAGATGCGCAACCGCCCACCCAGTCGGAATAGGCTCTGAAAAATTCCCATCAGACCATTGGAAACGCTCTGATGGTCAAGTCCTTGCTTCCCCTGCGAACACATCGTCGGACGGACCTAACTCGGGGAGAGGTAGTTTTCCGCCCCTGCCAAAAGCGAAAAAGGACGACTCGTAAAAGTCGTCCTCCCTCAAACCGGCAACCGTCAAAAACGATCGCCGTAATGTTTCCTGCCTACCGCGAGTAAAGCTCGACGATCAACTGCTCGTTGACAATCGGAGCGATCTCCTCGCGCGAAGGAATCCGAGCCACCGAGCCACTCAAACCTTCGCGGTTCACCGTGAGCCAGTCCGGCACCGGGACGATCTGCGTCAGTTCGAGATTACGGGTGGCAAGCTGCTTCGACTTCGGACGCTCGCGCACCGAAACCACGTCGCCCGTCTTCACGTTGAAGGACGAGACGTCCACCTTCCGGCCATTGACCGAAACGTGCCCGTGGCCGACCAACTGACGCGCACCACGCCGGGTATTCGCAAACCCGAGCCGGTATACGACGTTGTCGAGCCGGGTCTCAAGGAGCTGGAGCAGCGTCTCGCCCGTCACGCCACGCCGGCGGAGTGCGATCTCATAATACCGGCGGAACTGACGCTCCATCAAGCCGTACATGTACCGGAGCTTCTGCTTCTCGCCGAGGGCGATGGCATATTCCGACTGCTTGCGGCGCGACCCCTTCGGGCCGTGGATGCCGGGGGGATAATTCTTGCGCTCCAGCGCCTTCGAGGGGCCGAATAACGGCACACCGTAGCGGCGGGCGACTTTCGTCTTGGGACCTGTAAACCTTGCCATAGCGGAATCTTAAAAAGGGTAAAACGTTCTCGGTGAATGCGGATCAGACGCGGCGTTGTTTCGGCGGGCGGCAGCCGTTGTGCGGCACCGGGGTCACGTCGCGGATGATGGTCACTTCCAGGCCGATGGCCTGCAACGCGCGCACCGCCGATTCACGGCCTGCGCCGGGGCCCTTGACGCGCACTTCGACTTCCTTCAAGCCGTGGCCCATGGCCTGACGGCTGGCGTCCTGCGCGGCCATCTGGGCGGCGTAGGCCGTGCTCTTGCGCGAGCCCTTGAAGCCCACCTTGCCGGCGCTCGACCAGCCAATGGTGTTGCCATTGAGATCGGTGATCGTCACCGACGTGTTATTGAACGTGGAAAAAATGTGGGCGATGCCGACAGTGATATTCTTGCTGCCCTTCGCCTTGACGATTTTGGGCTTCTCGACATCGTTAGGATCGAGCGACAAATTCTCCTTGGGCTTTTCGGCCTCGGGGGCGGCGGCAGCGTCTTTCTTCGCGCCTTTGGGGGCGCGGGGCGCTTTGGGCGCAGCGGGAGCAGCAGCGGCAGCAGGCGCGTCGGCGGCGGCAGCCGACTCCGGAGCGGAGGGGGCGGCAGCGGTTGGCTCCGGCGCAGGGGCGGCAGCTTCTTCGGTGGGTTTGGAATCTTCTTCGGCCATACGAGTGGGTACAGTGACTAAAAATCAGGTTACTTCTTGGCGTCCTTCGCACGCTGCACGCCGACGGTCTTGCGCGGTCCCTTGCGGGTGCGGGCGTTGGTGGAGGTCCGCTGACCGCGCACGGGTAGCCCGCGGCGGTGGCGGATGCCGCGGTAGCAATTGATCGCCTGGAGACGCTTCAGGTTCCCCTGGAGTTCCCGGCGCAGGTCGCCCTCGATGGGCAGTTTGCTCGCAGTGATCGCGTGGATGATTTCACCGATCTGCGAAGGGGTCAGATCCTTGGCGCGAATGTTGAGATCGATGTTCGCTTGTTCGAGGATACGGCGGGCCGTGTTCGGTCCGATGCCGTAGATGTACGGCAGCGAAGCTTCGATGCGCTTCTCACCGGGGATGTCGACTCCTAATAGACGAGGCATAAAATGAGTGGGTTCTGGCTGGGGCGGAAGCGCTGCTTAGCCCTGACGCTGTTTGTGCCGTGCGTTCGTGCAGATCACCCGCACAACGTTCTTGCGCTTGACGATCTTGCAATGTTCACACAGCCGTTTGACGGACGCTCGGACTTTCATAGTTCTTGGTAAAAATAGTGAAGAAGGCGCTCCCCTGCCCGCTTCGGGAGGGTTCGCCTTGGTGCCTGAAATTTTAACGGTGTCGGAACGTGATGCGTCCCTTCGTCAAATCGTAGGGACTCATCTCTAGCATAACTTTATCGCCTGGCAAGATGCGAATGAAGTGCAAACGCATTTTTCCCGAAATATGCGCCAGGATGCGCTTGCCGCCGGGCAACTCTACCCGAAACATCGAGGTAGGCAGGATTTCCACGACCGTGCCCTCTACTTCGATAGACTCTTTTCGCGCCATGTCAGAATCTCGGGTTCGCCCTTCGTGATCAACACCGTGTGCTCGAAGTGCGCCGACGGCTTGCCGTCCGCCGTTACCACCGTCCAGTTGTCGCCGAGCACTTTCACGTCCGCCGTGCCCAGGTTGACCATCGGCTCAATGGCCAGGGTCATCCCCGCCCGCAGCTTCGGATTGTCGCCTGCCCGGTAGTTGGGCACCTGCGGTTCCTCGTGCAGCTTGCGGCCAACCCCGTGCCCGACAAATTCGCGCACCACGGTGAAACCGTTTTCGAGCACGTATTTCTCGATGGTCCC
>CAXUHC010000167.1:0-9667 GCA_964250705.1 uncultured Chthoniobacterales bacterium
AGCGTACGCGAGGTGCTCAACATTTTCCAGGCCGCGCAAAGCGGCTGCCATATCGTCACCGTGCCGCACGACATTTTGTCCAAGGCGATCAAGATGGGCGGGATGGATCTCGCCGACCTCTCGCTCGACACGGTGCAGATGTTTTACAAGGACGCGGTTTCGGCCGGTTTTCAGCTATGATTATCTTGTTGGGCGGCTCGGGTTACGTGGGGCAGGCGTTTCAGCGGCTATTTGGCCGGTTGGGGGTGCCGTTTCGCAATCTCGCGCGCAAGGAGATCGACTACACCGAGACCGCGCATCTGGCCGACCTGCTGGCCGAGGCCAGGGCGGAGTTCGTCATCAACGCCGCGGGCTACACGGGCAAGCCGAATGTCGACGCCTGCGAACTCGACAAGGCCGCCTGCACCTTCGGCAACGCGGTGCTGCCCGGGCGCATCCGCGAGGCGTGCGAGCGCACCGGCACCCCGTGGGGCCATGTGTCCAGCGGCTGCATCTTCACGGGGGCGAGCGGCACGGGTGTGGGTGGCGGTTTCACGGAGGACGACGCGCCGAACTTCTCCTTCCGCACCAATCATTGCAGCTTCTACAGCGGCACCAAGGCGTTGGGCGAGGAGGTGCTCGCCGGTGCGCCCGACACTTACGTCTGGCGCCTGCGCATCCCGTTTAACGAGGTGGAAAGCCCGCGCAACTACCTGACCAAGGTCATGCGTTACGCCCGCCTGCTCGAAGCGGCCAACAGTTTGAGCCAGCTCGACGAGTTCGTGCGCGCGTGTTTCGAGACGTGGCAAAAGCGGCTGCCCTTCGGCACGTACAACGTGACCAACCCCGGCCAGGTCACCACGCGCGAGGTCGTCGAGTTGATCAAAAAGAGCGGGGTGTGCGCCAAGGAATTTTCGTTTTTTGACGACGAGACCGAGTTCATGGCGAAGGCCGCCAAAACTCCGCGCAGCAACTGTGTGCTCGACACGACTAAGCTCCAGAACGCGGGCGTCGCGATGACGGAAGTGCACGAGGCCGTCGAAAAGGCGTTGCGCGAGTGGCAGCCGGAATGAACCCGTGATGATCAGCGGCGAACAGGCGGTTTATCTCGTCACCGGCGGCGCTGGCTTCATCGGCTCGAACTTCATCCGGCACGTTCTGGCCAGTGGGTCCGCCACGCGCGTGGTCAACCTCGACAAGCTCACCTACGCGGGCAATCCCGCCACGCTGGCCGACATTGAGACGCACCCGGATTACACTTTTGTCCACGGCGATATCACCGACGCAAAACTGCTGGCCGGGCTTTTCGCCGAGCACGCGTTTACGGCGGTGGTCCACTCCGCCGAAAGCCACGTGGACCGCTCCATCGACAGCCCGGAGGATTTTCTCCTCACCAACGTCCTGGGCACCTTCCGGCTGCTCGACGCGGCGCGCCACCACTGGAAAACCCTGTCCTCCGAAGACGCGGCGGCCTTCCGCTTTTTGCACGTATCGACCGACGAGGTTTACGGCTCGCTCTCCACCGAAGACCCGGCTTTCACCGAGGAAACCCCCTTCGCGCCGAACAGTCCCTACGCCGCGAGCAAGGCCGGGAGTGACCACTTTGCCCGGGCCTACTTTCACACGTACGGCCTGCCCGTGGTCACGACCAACTGCTCGAACAACTACGGCCCCTTCCAGTTCCCCGAAAAGCTCATCCCCCTGATGATCCTCAACGCGCTCGACAGCAAGCCGTTGCCCATCTACGGCGACGGGGCCAACGTGCGCGACTGGCTCTTCGTCGGCGACCACTGCGCGGCGATTGCGCGCGTGCTCGCAGGCGGACGCCCCGGCGAAACCTACAACGTGGGCGGCAACCACGAACGCACCAATCTCCAGATCGTCGACACCCTCTGTCGCACGCTTGATCGCCTCTCCCCCCGCGCCGACGGACAGAGCTACGCCGCGCAAAAGACGTTCGTCGCCGACCGGCCCGGCCATGACCGCCGCTACGCCATCAACTCAACCAAACTTCAGCGCGAACTCGGCTGGACCCCGGCGGAGAGCTTCGACACCGGCCTGGAAAAGACGATCCGCTGGTGCCTGGTGCGAGCAGGTGAGCGCCGACAAGTATTCCCGCGAACGCCTCGGCACCGGGCAAGGGTAGGGTTCTCCCTTTTTGCTTTTTTTCTGCTCTGCGAACCTCCTGCCTTTTCTCCGCGCTCTCTGCGTTAAAATTCCGCTCTCCCCGTAGTCCTCACTCTGCCTTTATCCTCCGCCCGCATGGACGCCCCGCACCATCCTACCCGCTCGGCCTTCAAGGGGATCATCCTGGCCGGAGGCAGCGGCACGCGGCTTTTCCCGTTGACCCGCACCGTGAGCAAGCAGCTCATGCCGGTCTACGACAAGCCGATGATCTATTACCCTCTGAGCGTGCTCATGCTCTCGGGCATCCGGGAAATCCTGATCATCAGCACGCCCACGGACCTGCCGCAGTTCGAGCGGCTCTTTGGCGACGGCAGCCAGTACGGACTGCGCATCGAATACAAGGTCCAGCCCAGCCCGGACGGCCTCGCGCAGGCTTTCCACATCGGCGCGGAGTTTCTGGCCGGGAGCCCGGCGTGCCTGATCCTCGGGGATAACCTTTTTTACGGTCACGACCTGTCCGAAGCGTTGCGCCGTACCTGCGAGCGGACTACCGGGGCGACGATCTTCGGCTACCGGGTGGCCGACCCGGCGGCCTACGGCGTGGTCGAGTTCGACGCGCAAGGCAACGCGATTTCGCTGGAGGAAAAGCCCGTCTCGCCCCGGAGCGACTACGCCGTGCCCGGCCTCTATTTTTACGACCGGGACGTGACCGAACTGGCGCGAGGCCTCCAGCCTAGCGCGCGGGGCGAACTGGAGATCACCGACCTCAACCGTCTCTATCTGGAGCGCGGCACACTGCACGTCGAACGGCTGGGCCGGGGGACGGCCTGGCTGGATACCGGCACGCACGACAGCCTGCTGCAAGCGGCCAATTTCGTGCAGGCCATCCAGGCGCGCCAGGGCCTCAAAATCGCGTGCATCGAGGAAATCGCCTACGAACAGGGCTGGATCGACGCTGCTGGCCTGGCCGACCTGATCCGCAAACTCGGCAAAACCGAGTACGCCCATTACCTCCGGAGACTCGGCGACGGGAAATTGTGATCGCCGTGGGCTAGGCCGGTTGCCGTCGCCGGGAACCAGCGGCATCTTGCGCTCCGATGGACGTTTCGGTGCTTCTCCCGCTCGGCAACCAACCCGAGCGGAACCGCGCCTGTCTCGAAAGCCTCGCCCGCACCCTGCCCTCCGGCTGGCGGGGCGAGGTCGTGCTCGTTGTTGATCCAACGCAGCAGAACATCGCCGCACGGTTTCCGTTCAAGCGTTGCCGGGTGGTGTTGGCCGACTCGCCATTTCGCCCGGCGGCGATGCAGGCTGCCGCCCGAAGCGTGTCCGCGCCGATCCTGGGGTTTCTCGATCCCGGCACGGTGTTCCTGCCGGGCTGGCTGCCGCCCATGCTGCGGATCATGCGGACCGCCCCCTTTGCCGGCTGCGTGGGCAACATCCAGCGCGAACCCTACAGCGGCTTGATCGATCACGCGGGCATCGGCTTCGACGCCGACGGCCTGCCTGTGCCGCTGGGCCGCAACCTGGCATTCCTGCCGCGCGACACCTTTGACCGCCGGCCGGCGGTGTCGATGGCGTGCTGTCTGGTGCGCCGGGAGGTGTTCGAACGGGTCGCCGGATTCGATCCCCGCTTCCACGGTCCGTTAACCGACGCGGACTTCTGCCTGCGCGCCGCCGAGGCGGGATGCCGTCATTACGTGGCCAACCGCAGCGTCGTTTATCGTTACGAGGACGACGCGCCGCTCGCCGAGGACCCCGACCTCCCCATCTACCGGGACCGCTGGAGCCACCGCGCCCGCGCGTGCCACGCACGCCGGGCGGTCCTCCGGCGTGAACCGCCCGGCGCGTGGTTCTCCGCCGAACGCTGGGAAACGGCGCGCGAAACCCGGCGGCTGCTCCGGCGGGAAATCAGCGGCACAAACGCGGAGGGCTGGCGCTATCTGGCCAAACACTGGCACCGGCCCTGGCGCTATAACGCCCGGCGGATTTCCCGCGCGCTGGTCCAGGCGATCACCCCGCCGCCGGCCCCGCTGCCGCTTGCACCTGGCTATCCCACGGATACCGCCCGTCCTGACGATGGCTGGCTTTTCGATCCGCCTCCCCAACCATGACCACCCGCCGCGATCCACCCGCCGGGCCGCCGATTTTCTACGTTTGCGGGGACACGGCAGGCAACCCCGCGCGCTCGGGCATCCAGACGGTGGTGCGCTCGCTCGCCGCCGCTTTCGGCGGACAAACCCGACGGGTGCGCCCCGTCATCTGGGACTTCGGCTGGAAGCATTTGCGACCGCTGCCCCCGGACTGGTCGCTGGGACTCGGCGCGGAAACGTTGCGTGACCCGCCGTCAGTCTGGGGTCACCGCGTGCCGATTCATCTCCACCCGCGTCACCGTCGCGCGCCGGTCGGCAGTTGGGTCTTGCTGCCGGAATTGATGTACCACGAAGGCCAGGCACGGCAACTAGCGGAATACGTCCATCGTCATGGCTGGCGGCTCGCGGCGATCCTGCACGACCTCATCCCGGTGCACCATCCCGAATTCGTCCCGCCCGGCTTGCCCGCGATCCATGCGGCGTATGCGCGGGGGTTGAGCCGGGCGGACGTCATCCTGCCCACCACCGCGACCGGGGCCCGCGAATGGAATACATTCGTCGCCCACGAAGAGCTACCTAGTCCGCCGGTGCGCGTGTGCGCTCTGGCGTCCGATCTGCCGGGCATCCCGCGCGTGCGCAGCCTGCAGCCGGACGTTCGTGGGCGGGGCGCACGGATGTTGTGCGTTTCTACTTTGGAAACGCGCAAGAACCACCGCTCCCTTTTTGCCGCCTACGAAATCGCCGCCGCCTGCCGCCCGGACCTCGCGCTGGAACTGGATCTGGTTGGTGCGTCCCATGTCGACGCGGCGGCCATCGCTGACGCTGCCCGGGTGTTGGCCGCCCGTTACCCGGGACGGGTTCGCTGGCATGAGCGGGTCGAGCATGCCACGCTGCGGCGGCTCTACGCGGAAGCCGATTTTACGGTGTATCCCTCGGTGGTCGAAGGGTTTGGACTGCCGGTGATCGAAAGCCTCTGGTCGGGGCGGCCCTGCGTGTGCGCAAATTTCGGCGTGATGGCAGAGAATGCCGCCGGTGGCGGGTGTCTGACGGTGGACGTGCGCGAGCCCAGGGCGCTCGCCGACGCGATCTTGGCCCTGGCCGGGTCCGCCGAATTGCGGCAGCAGCTTGCGACCGAGGCGACCACCCGTCCCCTCAAAACGTGGAGCGAATACGCCAGCGATGTGCTGGCCGCGTTGGGATCGATTCATTAACGAAGGTCGGAGGTCGTCCGCAGACTACGCAGATTTTCGCAGATTACAGAGGGGAAATGAGAGACGGGATTCGGGAGACGCACCCGACTCCACTTCTTTCCAATCCGCGAAAATCTGCGTAGTCTGCGGACCATTCGTGGCTACCCTCCTGCTCTGCCGACCCGACCGCGTGGGCGATGTCCTCATCGCCACGGCCTGTCTGGAGCCGATCCGCCGGCAGCGTCCGGGTGACCGGCTGGTCTTCATCGCCCGCGAGGTGATGCGCCCGCTGCTCGACGGACACCCGCTGCTCGATGGTTTCATCACCCTGCCGCAGTTCGACCCCGGCACCCGGGGCATGCGGACCCGGCGCGCGAGTCTGGCGCGCGAATTCGCCGCCTGGAACGCCGACGCCGTCGTTCATCTCCACCCGAACGACGGCGCCCAGTTTTCCGCCCGCGCCGCCGGGGTTCCCCGCCGGATCGGCTACAAATCCTCGTGGCTGGCCGACCGGACCCTCACCGACCGTTTGCCCGACCGCCGCGCCGCCGGACTGCGCCACGAGGGCGAGTACAATTTCGACGGTCTCGCGCCGCTCGGCATCGTGGCTCCGCCGGTAGAAACGCTGCGCCCAAACGTCCATCTGCCCGAGTCCTGGCGGCTGTCCCTGCGCATCCGGCTGGCCGCCGCCGGGTTCGACGGTTTCGACACCAGCGACGAACCCTATGCCGTGCTCAACCCGACGGCCCATTCGCTCGCGCACCGCTGGCCCCCGGCGCACTTCGCCTGGCTCGCCACCGAACTGCTGCGTTCGGGGCGGTTCGCGCGCGTTTTCCTCGTGGGCGAGAATATTAACGACCCCTCGGCCCGGGAAATCCGCCGCCTGCTGGGCGCAGGGGTGCCCAGCCTGATTGATCTCAGCGGCGAGACCAACCTCGCCGAACTCGGCTGCTTGTTGCGGCATGCCCGCGTGCTCGTCACCCGCGACACCGGCCCTTCCCATCTGGCCGCCGCCGTGGGTTGCCCAACGGTGGTGCTGTTTGGCCGCCTGGAAGGTCATTACGGGCCGACCCGCTGGCGCCCGCTGAGTCCGTCGACCGAAATTCTCCGCACCCCCGCCGTCCGCCGCGGCTGGCTGGAATCGAAGCGGGCCTTCTGGCAACGCGGATACGCTGCCTTTCCCCGCGAAGACGTGCTGGCGGCGGTCTGGAAACTCACCGGGACACGGCCAGCAACGGCGGACGGTGCGCATACTCAAACGTAGTCTGCCGTTTTCCTCGTCACTCCAAACATGAAGATTCGATTCCCCTTTCTCCCTCTCTGCCTGTGCGCGTTGGCTCTGCCGCTGTCCGGTCTGGCCCAGACCATCGTGCCCGATCCGACCGCCCCGCCCAATCCGCCCGTCGCGCCCACGGAACAGGCCGTGCGCTCGCAGGGTGCCGTGTTGTCCCGCTTCCGGCGGCTGATCCGCGACGTGCAGTCGAACACCGACAACATCAAGGCGGTCGGCAACTTCGGCGCGCAACTCTACCTGATTGACGATCCAAACTTCTTCGTCGATTGGCGCAAACCCGAGACTCCCACGATCAATCCCATCGACCTGGCGGTGCGTGGCCGCCCGCTTTTCACCGCCATCATTTTCTACGGTGAGGCGAAGGACGCGGGTGGCTTGGCGAACGTGAATTACGACGTGACGGTCCGCCGCCCCGACGGGACGATCTACGACAAGCGCGATTCCATGATTGGTTACCAATCGCTCGCGCCCGCCGACGACCGGGAACTGCAACTCGGCCGCAATTATCTGAGCATCGTGGTGGGTGCCGACGATCCCGCCGGAACCTACTCCGTGGAGATGGTCGTGCACGACAAGGTGGCCCGGACGGATTTGACGCTCAAACAGACGTTCGTGGTGAAGTAGACCCGCCCCTTGGGCGGGAAGTACCAAGACTCAAGATTCAAGACAGAGGAAAATTTTCCCAGCTTTTCCTTGAATCTTGGACTTTGGTTATCGACTCTTACCGCCGCTTGCGCGGTGGCTTTGAATCTTGGTTCTTGAATCTTGAGACTTACCGCCGCCGGGGCGGTTTATGCTCACGCTTTCCAATCTCACCAAATCCTACGCTGGACGCACGCTCTTCCGCGATGCCTCGATGCAGGTCAACCGGGGCGAGCGCATCGGCTTGGTCGGTCCCAACGGCGCGGGGAAATCGACCCTGTTCTCGCTGATCCTCAAGGAGAACACGCCCGACGAGGGCCAGGTTCTGCTCAACCGCGGCACCACGCTTGGGTTCCTGCCGCAGGAAAGCGCCCCGGCGGGCGACGAGACGATCCTCGCCCTGGCGACCTCCCACGCCGAGGACGAGTACGCCGCGCATTCGCTCGAACCCAAGGCCAAGCGCATCCTGCAGGGGCTGGCCTTCAAGGAAACCGATTTCGACAAGCCCGCGCGCACGTTCAGCGGCGGCTGGGTCATGCGGGCGCACCTCGCGCGGCTGCTGACGCAGGAGCCGGATTTGTTGATGCTCGACGAGCCGACCAACCATCTCGACCTCCAGGTCTTGCGCTGGTTTCAGGAATATCTCAAAGGGTATCCCGGCGCGATCCTGATGATTTCGCACGACCGCGAGTTCCTCAATCAACTCATCCAGAGCACCGCCGAGATCAGCCACGGGCGGCTGCACCTTTACCGGGGGAACTATGACAGCTACCTGACCCAGCGCACCGCCCGCCGCGAACAGCAGACCAACGCCTACAAGGCCCAGCAGCGCGAGATCGAGAGCTTGCAGCGGTTCGCCGACCGTTTCCGCGCCAAGGCGAGCCTCGCCAGCCAGGCGCAGAGCAAGCTCAAGCAAATCGCCCGCATGGAAAAGCTGGAGATGCCCGAGGCCGAGGCCGCCACGGTGAAGTTCCGGTTTCCCCAGCCGCCGCGCAGCGGGTTAAAGGCGATCACGCTCGAAAACGTCGACCAGGCGTACCCGAACGGCTTGCAGATTTACCAGGGGCTGAATTTTGCCGCCGAGCGCGGCGAACGCATCGTGCTCGTCGGCCCCAACGGCGCGGGCAAATCCACCCTGCTCAAAATCCTGGCCGGGGTCGTGCCCATCCAGGGCGGCGAGCGCGTCGTGGGCAGCAACGTCAAGGTGGGCTACTACGCGCAGTACCGCGTGGAAATGCTCAACGAGCGGCACACGATCCTCCAGGAGGCCCAGGACATGCCGCAGCCGGTCAGCGAACAATCCGCGCGCACGGTGCTGGGCAGCTTTCTTTTCCGGGGTGACGATGCCTTCAAGACGGTCGGCGTGCTCAGCGGCGGCGAAAAAAGCCGGCTCGCGCTGGTCAAGCTGCTGCTCGATCCGCCCAACCTGCTGCTCATGGACGAGCCCACCACCCACCTCGACATGGCCAGCATCGACGCCCTCATCGGCGCGCTGGAGCAATACGAGGGCACGCTCGTCTTCATTTCCCACGACGTACACTTCATCAAGGCGATGGCCAAAAAGGTCCTGCACATCGATGCCGGGAAGCTGACCCCCTACGCCGGGGACTACAACTATTACCTGGAAAAGAGCAAGGCGACCGACGCGCGCGAGGCGCTGGTCGCAGGCAGCGGATTCGCCGCAACCAACGGCTCCGCGCCGGCGGCGACTGCCGTGCCCGCCGTGCCGCCATCGACCCGCAAGACCAAGGAGCAGAAGCGCGCCGAGGCCGAGGCACGGGCGGCGGTTTCGGGGGAAAGACGCGGCCGCGAGGAGCGCGTCCGCAAACTGGAGCGCGAGATCACCCACCTCGAAGCGCGTCAGAAGGCGCTTACCGCCGAACTGGAATCCGAGGCGACCTATCAGCAGCCTGGCAGGCCGATGGAACTCAACCGGGAGCTTTCCGGAGTCGCCAATTTGCTCGAACGGACGACGCGCCAGTGGGAAATCGCGGCCGAGCAGTTGCAGACGACGACCGCCGAATGACCAGCCTCATCACTCCCGGGGCTGCCGCCGCCGCTCCGGTCGCCACCCCCGCCCCCGCCCTCACCCGCAGTTTTCTCTGCGTGGTCGGCGGCGCGGTGTGCATCGGCTTCGCGCCGATCTTCGTGAAGCTCAGCGAGGTGGACCCGGTGGCAACCGCGTTCTGGCGCATGACGCTTTCGCTGCCGCTGCTCTGGGTGCTGGCGGCGGTGGCCGCACGCCGCGACGACTCCGGCGCGGCTGCCCCCGCCCCCGGCTGGCGGCAATCGAGTTGGTGGCCGATGGCAGTGGCCGGATTATTTTTCGCGGCGGACCTCGCGGT
>CAXUHC010000167.1:9677-10290 GCA_964250705.1 uncultured Chthoniobacterales bacterium
CGCCGGGCGGTGACGCCGTAGCGGAGCCAGTCTTCTTCGCGGGCGATCTGGCGGTCTGGCACTGGTCGCTGCATTTCACGTCCGCGCTCAACTCGACGCTCCTGTCGAATTTTGCGCCGGTGTTCGTGGTCCTTTTCGGCTGGTGGGCATTCGGCCAACGGGTCACCCGCCGTTTCCTGCTGGCAATGGTGGTTGCGCTGGCGGGCACCTGCCTGCTGCTGGGACGGGATTTTCACCTCGACCGGCGCGCGCTGTTCGGCGACGGCCTGGGGCTGATCACCGCGTTTTTCTACGGCGGCTACCAACTTTCGATCAAGGCGTTGCGTGGACGGTACGATACGCTGGTCATCATGGCGCGCAGCGGACTGATCGCGTTGCTGGCCCTCCTGCCAATCGCGCTGGCTTCGGGCGAACGCATCCTCCCACACACGGCGCACGGCTGGCTGGTGCTGGCGGCGTTAGCCCTCATCGTCCATGCGGGCGGCCAAGGGCTGATCGCTTACGGAATCGGCAAACTGCCCGCCGCGGTGGCCTCGGTCAGCCTGCTGGTGCAACCGGTGACCGCCGCGACCGCCGCCGCCGTGTTTTTGCACGAACCGGTCGCGTTGGCCCA
>CAXUHC010000168.1:0-6255 GCA_964250705.1 uncultured Chthoniobacterales bacterium
ATTGAACTGGACACCTTCGTGTCAGAGTTGAACCGTCGGCTCAAAAAACCGGCGCGTCTGGCCATCCTCGGTGCCAAGGCCGGTTCGAAGTTCGCCGACACGAAACAGCTTGCCATCACGACTAGCGAAACAAAGGCCAACCTTTGGCGCAACGATGAAACGGCCGTGGCCGGACAAAAACTGGTCGTGCTGGTCGTGGGCAGCGTCGCCAAGCTCCGCTCGCTCCAATCTTCGCTCGATCCCGTCAACGAAACAAAATTCAGGGTGGCCATCCGGGAGCGCGCGTTGAGCTGGAACGCACTCGCGGCGCGCCAGACGGTCTGGGAGGTCATCACGAGCGATCTCGGTCGCTTCCCGACGGCACGGCTGTGTGACTTCGCCGCCGCCGTGTCGGACGTGGCTGCCCGGCGCAATACCCACGACATTGTAGAATACGAGATCGCGAATCTTTTCCGGCTCGGGCTTTTGCGTCAACCGAAGCTATTCGAGGTCGAAGGAGTAGTCGCCACGCGCAAACTCATCGCCGCGAACGCCGAACTGGTGGGCCGTTTGCGGACCTCGACTCGGGAAGTCCGAGCCCGCGTCGGACGGGTCGCAGAAGACGACTTGGACGGGATGGGGGAGTTGGCGGCGAGCGTGCTGGCGTACATGCAAAGCGCGCGGATGAGCCACCTTGAGAAGGTGGAGTTCGATAAAGCACTGCGGCTCGTCGCGCCGCGCGCCGCTCAACCCAAACCACCGCTTCCAGGCGAGGTCGTCACCCCGCCAGCCCCGCAAAAAAAAGAAAAGCGGCTGGGCGACGAGGTGGCCGTCGAGGACATCCTGAACACCGGCGGCGAAAACCTCGGGCAACTCGAAGAGGAGTTCAAACCGCAGGACGATGATCGGTCGGAGGAAGCCTTCGAGTTTGACGAACGCAAAATCATCCCGGTTTCGCGTCCGGGCCAATCGCAGATCGCGGGCCTCGTGGAGAAATTTTTCACCACCGAGATTTTCGGCGGATACATCGAGGCGACCTCTGCGTCGGATTACGTGACGGCGCTCCATGCTTCCGCGGCCGAGGAAGTCGGAAGTGTCCGGATGTTCCGACCGGCGAACCCCCAGGACAGCGAGGCCTTCGAAACTTTGCTCACCAAGATCGTGCGGCGCGGGTTGCCGACCGACTGTCAGGACGTGTTGGAAACGTGGGGCAGGTATCGTGAGATCAGATCCCAACTTCTGCCCCAGATCGCTTCGCTGGTGGATCACCCTTTGCTCGCGCTCACCCGCACGCAGAGCCTCCTCGACTTGGCCGACAGCCTGGTCCGGGTTTACGGCGAGTTGGCGGACAAAGTAGATCTGGTGCGCAAGGCCATCGAGGAGTACAGCCCGGAGGCTGCGAAAAGCCTCAGCTCGCGGTTCATCAGTCTGGATGTGGTTTTTATCCAGCTCCAGGCAGACGCGTTTGTGGCGGTCGCTGGCCCCACGCATCCTTTCCATTTGTGGAGGTGGATTGAGATCGCGCGATTGTTGTATTCAGACCGCGAGGAACTTGCCTCACTGGACGAAGACATCGTGGTGGCGCTGGCGTCCAATCCGCCGGTCAGCAGCCCGCACTTGCTGCTTACCTCGCAGATCGAGGGGGTCACCAAGGACGTAGTGTTCCTGGCGGTCGGCTCTGTCGCCGCGCTGCCGCTCTACAGCGATCCGCAAAGCAGAACGGCGGCCAGGATTCAAGGCAAGGGCCTTACCGAAGTTTTGCAAAAGCTTCTTCTCTCCGCTCCTTACGCGATCAAAGGTTGCGAGGTCGTCGCCATCGATCCTCCGAGCGTTGTGGACCTGCTTGCGATGTTGGACGAATTTACCGGTGGCAAGTCTGACGGTCAGCGGCTGCCCCTACATCTTCGCGTGTTCCGTTCGAGGCCCGTTCCGGGCGTCCTGGACGAAGAGGAGGCGGGCATGGAAAACCTTCTGACCGACGTTCGTGAAGCCGGCGGCAGCGTCGAAGTGGATGGCAAACCGCTCAGCCAGACCGAAATCATCAAGCGGGTGGCGGACCGCCCGGCGCATTTCGTGGCGGTCTTTGAGCCAGGAGATGCCCAAGCCTTCCGCGTGGGTCTGGAAGGTTCGCCGACCTTGTCTCCCCTGGTAGTCCCGCGCTCCTACCGCTACGATGACATCAAGGATCGGTTCGACGTGGTAATCACGGGCAACGAAACCCCCTTCGGCGGGTACTACAACTTGTTCTGTCAGCTTCAGAACATGCCGACGCGCAACACCATCGGAAGGCGTTCGGGAGCCAGTTCTTGGTTGCCCTTCCTATCTAACTTGGGTCAACACACCCTTTGGTTTTCGATCATCGACCAGGGTCTGGAGCCGACGTTGCTCATCGAGAACGCCGTCCGGCTCGACAGACGTCTTTCGGGTGGGCGCGACGTCTACACGTACACTTGTCACGTCGAACGGGTGAAACGAACGGTGCGGGGCCTGATTCAATCGGCTGGTCTGGTGCCAGACGACCACGTAGTGGGCCGGGAGGTCGGATTGATGCGGCGTTTGGGTGGAGACACCGTTCCGGTGGCCATGTCCACCAGTCACAATGGTGAGTTCTTCAAGGCGCAGGCCAGGGGCATCCTCGGCGTGCTCGCTGTGGGGGCGTGGCACGAACAGGAGAGTGCGGGCTCGCTTCTCGTGTCGCTCGACTCCGAAGCCGCCAGGACATGGGTTCTCGGATACACGCCGGAAGATCGACGCCGGGGCGACCTGCTGTGTTTGCGTCAGTCGGCCGGAGGCATTCATCTCGAAGTCATCGAAGTCAAGGTGCGTGATGATGTGCAGTCGGTCGTGCAGATTTCCCAGACGAAGGCTGGAAAGCGGATCGAGGGGTACGCCGTCGAGCAGATAGACAACGTGGTCGCGGTGCTAAAACGCATTTTAGCGGCGTCGAACCTGAGCCGCGTCGACAGGGCGCGACGCGAGATTCTACGCGACCAGTTGTACATGGCAATCGCGACGCGCGACATGGAAAGCACGGAGCGCGGGCGGGCGGATCGGTTATTGCAGGAGTTTTTCCGCAACGGCCCAAGCTCCATCACGGGTCGGTTGTTCGTCGTACATCTTGAAACCAGCCGTCAGCGTGATTTCCCCTCCGCACCCACGCATGCTGGTTCATCGAAGGCAGGCAATCCCATTGAGGTTTACACGCTGGTGGAAAGTGATTTGCCGGATGGCAACGACGATGAGCCATCGCTCCAGCCAGCCGAGCCACCGCCTTCGCCGGACGCGCCGACGTCGACAAGCGTGTCTGCGCCGCCGAAACCTTCGGACGCAAAGCGGTCCTCCGCCAAAGCGGTGGCGGCCACACCAGCAGCTCCGGCGCAGGCAACAACTAGCGCCCCTGATGGCTTGCAGGTGTTTCTTGGGCATGACCCGGCGGGCAACGAGGTATCCTGGAACAGCGCAAAAAACCCGAACTTTGGTTTCCTGATCACCGGGGATCCGGGAATGGGTAAATCACAGACGATTCGGGTTTTTCTTCAGGCCCTGCGCGAACAGGGTTTCCCCGTGATCATCTTCGATTTCAAGAATGATTATACCTCCGACGATTTTGCAAAGCCGCTGGGCCTGAAGGTGTACGACATCGTTCGCAAAGGGTTGCCCTTTAATCCACTGAGCCTCATTCCCGACGAAAATGGAGACGCGCTGCCAATCCGTCAGTGTCACGAACTGGCGTCCATCATTTCCCGCGTGGAAGGATTCGGGGAACAGCAGCAAAACCAGTTTGTTGAAGCCCAAAAGCGTGCTTACGAACGGCACGGCATCGATCCGCGAAAACGTGTTCCGGTCACGAGCATCACGGCAGAACCGGTTTTTGATGACGTTTTGGAAGAAATGGCGTCGGCCAAGGGTAGTCCGGCGCAGACCGCCATGTTTCGTCTCCAGAAGTTTTCTGATCTGGGTCTCTTCCCGGCCGAGCGTTCGGAAACCTCTTTCGAAGACCTCATTCAAACCGGGGTGGTGCTCACCCTCAACGACAGCGCAAACGACAACCTGATGAGGATCATTGCCGAGATCCTCATCATGAAATCTCACGCCTTTTTCAAGCGAGGCGAACAACCCAGGCAACTGCGTCGCGCCTTGGTTTTCGACGAGGCATGGCGCGTGGCCAAAAGCGAAAGACTGGTCGAACTGGCCCGCGAAGGACGGGCGTTCGGCGTGGGACTTCTGATTGGCAGCCAGTTCCCAGATGACCTCCCCGCCAACTTGATTGGGAGTTTGCGCACACAGATCTTCCTGCATAACAAAAGTCCCGAGATGCGTAAGGCGGTTGCCCGCGTGCTTTGTAGTGCCTCATCGGGCACACAAGCTCAGAGAATCATTGAAACACTAGGGATCTTACCTCAGTTCCAGGGTTATCTTGTCAGCGAAGAACACAAACCGTGGACCCGCATTAATATTGTGCCGCATGCCCAACGATCTTCCTGAGTGCCGGAGGGTTGCCGCGAGGCTTCAGCAACACGGAAGGGTTCCTAGCTTACTTGGGCGAGGTCGGCTGGGTTTCTGCGGTGTCTCTGGATCGATTGACAAAGGCAGGACCATCTGGCGGGTTCTACTTGCTTGATCCCAGCGCGGTGGCCACACGCACGCCACCCGATCCCCGACCTTAAACAGCGGATCGACGAGGTTTTCCGTAGCGTCCCTTCCAAACCGTGACTTGCGTGGCAGGTTCGACCAACCGGTGCTCCAAGCAAGGTGTGTCCTTCGGTCTGCTTCCGAGGCGTTCGTCACCTGGCCGCGGTCTGACGGGCGGTGGGAGCGTTCACCGTTCCGTCACCCAATCGGGTGGGCCAAGGTATTGAGCAGAAATGTGATCAGGGGACGGTGTTGTCTTGGCCAGAAAGATGCCAGCGGGCCGCTGGAGGAATTTCAAGCTGACACTGCCGAGGTAATCCAGATCAATCGAATAGACATCGGTCTGCTCGGTTTTGGGATGGCGCAACACACGAACCGGAGTGCCAGGCGGCGGGGATGATTGCTTCCATTGAACGGGCAACTCGACATTATAGATTTTCCAGGGATTGAGCCCGAGACTTTGCGTGCCTCGGACGAAGTCGCGCCAGAGGCCGGACGTTTCTGGTGTCGGCCAGCCTGGATCATGATCCTGTTGCTTGGCCTCGACGGGAGGTGATTTTAACCACGCCCGCAAACCTCGCAGATTTTTGAAGGTCGCCGGGCAATCGCTGACGGCCTTCAACGCCGCGACCCGGGAAGGCAAGCCGGTTTGGGTGAGCAGTGCGGCGCAGTAATCCGGTGTGCCTGTTTCGACCGCCAATGCCGCGCGCCCCGCGTTTTCAGCGTCTTCGTCCCCGGTGACCGCCGTATGGCGCACACGCACCGCCTCCATCGCCCAAACCAACCGATAAACCAGCGCGCTCTCGATAAATTCCAGGGTTTCGGCGTCGTTTCCTCCCACGAGATCGGACATGCGCTGCCCGTGAATCCAGGCACGCAAAACTTCCTTCCAGCCGCTGATCAATTCATCCGGTTTGAATGGTTCGATGGCGAAGACGATTTCTGCAAACATGGTGAGGGCCACAAAGGCACTCTCCAGGTCCAAAAGGGCGAACGCCGCGTCGGCCTGTTGCAGTAAACGTGTTAAGTCCTGCGCGTGTTCGTCGAGGTATCGACCCGTGGCAAGACTGACCCCGGCGAAGAAGTATCCTTTGCGTTGCGCGGGGGTCGAATTCTGCCAGATGAAATCGGCGCGTCGGACCAGCAGTGCCTGCGCGGTCTGGCGAACCACGTCTTCCTCACGCTCAAGGGTCCGCTGCCAGAGCGAGGATTGCAGAGCGTCATCGATGGCTTTGGCCACTTCGGCCGTGGCGGCATCATGCCGGACGAGCGACAGGAGGGCCGAATCTAGGCAGGCCAGATCGCTTTCCCATTTGCGTTCAAACGCTGCCTGCTCCTTGAGTTCCTCCACTGCGTTCACCGACCAGTTGGGCTTCGGCGCTTTCCAGAGCAGGGCGTTGCCCATGACATATTCCAACGTGCGCTCAGGAGTGTAACCTCTTCGCAGAGAGATTTGTCGGCAAAACTCCCAAACGAGTTGAAACAACCCACTACGCAGGTCGCGCTCTTTGGCTGCCCTGAGCAGCTTGTTCCACTTGGTGAGATGCTTTGTCTCCGACGCCACGCAGAGTACCTGTCCTTCCACGTCCACAAATGCACGACCTGCGCGGCCGGCAACGTTTGCGAATTCTTCTCCGGGGATGA
>CAXUHC010000168.1:6265-10242 GCA_964250705.1 uncultured Chthoniobacterales bacterium
GTCCCGTCCTCTCGTCAAAGAATGAAAGAGGACAGTCGTCGCAGAAAGATTCAGCCCTTGCGAAAGCGTGGGCGAGGCGATGGTCACTTTGAGCACCTGGCTGCGCAACAATCGTTCCACGGCCCTTTGGAACGGACGCGGCAGGTTTGCGTGATGAACGGCCAGTCCGAATTTCAAACACTGGATCGCAGGATGGAATTTGCCGAGCCATTCGTTGCCGATGTTCACCGCGTCTTGGATGATCGCGGGATCGGCATCGAAGAGGGTGGGAAGAATCCCGCGGTCGTAGAGGTGCAAGGCCGCCTTGGCGAGGGAATTTACCGAGACTCTTCGCGGGCAATAGATCAAAACGGTCTGGCCTTCGCTGACGAGCCGCCACGCGCTTGCCAACGTCAATTCCTGCCCGCCTTTCGGGAACGGGGTACGCCTTCCTTTAGGTAAGCGGGCGGAGATGAAAGGATCAACGAACGGCGCTTCTTGTTCCACCCTGAACGTCAGCCGCGCACGGTTTTCCGTCCAAACAATCTCACCGCACCGCTGTCGCGTTGGCCTCCAACCAAGACTGATCGCGCTCCCTTCTTGGTCCTGGCGAATCCAGGCCACGAAATCATTCAGCTCTGCGCCCTGCGGCAAAATGGCGGACAGGCAAACGATCCGCCGCGTTGAAGAATCAGGACGCCGGAGCAGTCTCTGGACGAGTACTTCGTACCGGATTTCCCGCTCCGCCGCTCCGATGGTATGGGCTTCATCGAGCACAACCAAGCCGACGTTGTCCATTAAAGCCGGATCGTTGCGCAACGCGAAGTCCAGCTTTTCCGGAGTGGTGACCACCACGTCACGATTTTTGAGGGAATCGGCGTCGTCGCCGGTCACGCCGCTCGACCCGTAGAGGGAAGAAACAGAAAAACCAAGCGGTGCAAACGTGAGCCGGAGGTTCCGCTCGGTTTGAGCCGACAACGCCCGCAGCGGCGTGACAAAGACGACTCGGGACTGCAAAGAAAGTGCCCTGAGGATGCACAATTCCGCGATCCGGGTTTTTCCAGCGCTCGTTGGCAGCGCCACGACGAGGTCGTCGTTGATGTCCAATGCCCGCTCGGCGGCGGCGAGCTGCGAGGGCCAGAGGTCGATCTCTGCGCGGTCGCGTTGCTGCAGGGAGGCCATGAACAATGTTCGCAGGGTCTTCCATCTTGACGGGGGATCGTCGACGCTGGGATTTGGCAGTCGAACGTGCAGGCTTTGACCCCACAGGTCATCGAGCAGATGTCTGGCGATGGTGAAGGTCCACCAGAGCGGTACGGCTTGGAAATCGCCTGCAACGCTCCCACCCTCCGTGAGCAGTTCAAGGGCCGTCTGGACCGCTGACGCCTCACCGGATTCGAGGGCGTAGTCAAAAAAGGCGAGCGCCCGATGAAAAAGCGAATTCAGGGTGAGTTGGATGGCGGCATCCAGGTCGAGGTTGTCTCCAGCCTCTTGAAGTTTTTCGCTCAAATCGGCGTCGAATCCTCCCCGCGCTGACCAAGTGAACAAGGCGGCGCGAAGGCCGTCCAGATCGCGCAGCATGAGCAAAGTCAAAGCCTGTTCTGCCGGGCTGAGATTGAGCAGGTCAAGCCGGGATGGAAACAGGCTGAATGCCCGTGCCGAAAAATGCCCCAAGTGATAAGCCGTCGCGGCAAGGATCGTGTAAAATCCACGCTCGTTCACGGACGGATCGCCGTCACGGATCACCGATTCGATGGCCTCCGCCGCTCGCTCCAGAGCTTTGGCCACGGACGGATGGTCACGCTGCTGATCTCGTAGTTGCAGGCCGAGTTCGAGCAAAGCCATCCCGTATGACAGGAGGTCCGCCGTGAGCAGAGGTGAAAACTGCGGGCTGTTCGCGGGCAACTGCCCGGCGCTCCAGATCAAATTTCGCGCGAGTCCCCGCGCGACGAGCCTGGCACGGAAGCCCGGCAGCGTCGATTCGTCGATCCGGCGGACGATTTCCTCGACGCTACGGGGCATAGCTTTTCATCCGCTCGTAGACCTGTTTGATGAATTCTTGGTGATCCGCAATCCTCATGGCGACGGCGTGTTGTTCGATCCCGCCGGCGTAAGAGTTCAGATCATCCGTGAGCGCGGTGGAGGCATCGTTGCCGCTCAAAATAAAAGTGAGGTGGACGAGCTGGTCCTTGGGGATGGTTTTTCTCAGCATGAATTCCTCGAAGACGAGAGCAAGATCGTCGCGTTGCAGGTCAAACAACCTCTGCATGATAAATCCCAGAGCATGTTGCGATGGCCGACCATCGTTCGCGTCCAGAGCTTTGCGGGCATCGGCCACCGTGCTCGGCGACAGGTTCTTACGACTTTTTGACTCGCCTTTAAGGAACCTCACCCGGTTGTTTTCCCGCGACAGGCCGAGCAGATCCTCGCCCCGTAACGCCGATTCCCGTCCATCCGTCCAGCGCAGGCGTTTGGTGGGGACGGTGAACTTTCCCAGAAAGGCTGGAACTGCCTCGGTCGCCAGAATCTCGCCCAGATGCCCGGAACGCGCCTTTTCCGAGCGAGGCAGCATCAGTTTGAGCACCTCGGCTGCCCGCGGATAACCGAGACGTTTGATCCGGTCGCTGAACCTTTGGGGGTCCTCGTAGTGGCTAGCGATCGTCTGGTCGATTTGTGATGCCACCGACACCCGGCCCCCGTTCTTTTCGGCAAGCACATGGAGGCGGCGCGTCGGTGCTGGCGCCAAATGCTGGCTCTCGCACCAGTCATCGAACAAGGATGGTGGCACAGACTTCTCCTGTAAAACGAACTACCCGCGATTGTTACCCCAATAGGATTTACAGCAGGCAGCATCGGAATCAACCGCTTTTGTGAAAACGACGCCCGTCAGCAAGCCTGCCGGGGGCAGCCTGTCCGACAACGGCGCGGTGGATGGACTGAACGTCTGACCGGTGGGTCATCCATTCTAGACTGGCGTGCGCAGCGTCCCGCAGGGATAGCAGCCATCCATCCCGGCGTCGTTGGAGATTGGCGAAAACCGCTCGTCAAAATGTCCCCTCTCCAAGGTTGATGATAAAAACGTTATCGACCTTAAAGAGGGGGGTTGAGCGCCAAAGAGAGCAAAACGGCGGTGGTGAAGGTTGGCGGGCGTGAACTCGCCCACGCAAGCTTTTACCGGCTCAACGACGTGCCCCCCGAGTTGGAATAGTTTGCCAACATCGTCAACGCGAACACCCGCCGCGCCTACGGCAACGACGTGGTTGGATTCATGGCGCTTTTTGGGATGAAAGACGCCAAACAGTTTCGTGAAGTGACCCGCTCTCACTTGCTGGCTTGGCGTAAGCACCTGGAAAAGTCCGGCCTCGGTCCCGCCACGATCCGGCGCAAGCTCTCGGCACTGGCCTCGTTGTTCGACCATCTTTGCGAGGTCAACGCGGTCACCCATAATCCGGCGCGCGGCGTCAAACGGCTGCGGGCCGAAACCAACGAGGGCAAAGCGCCGGCGATCTCCGACGGACAGACACGCAGACTCCTCGACGCGCCGCCGGAAGGCACGCTCAAGGGCAAACGTGACCTGGCGATTCTGGCGGTGCTATTTTTCCACGGGCTGCGGCGCGAGGAATTATGCAAACTGCGCGTCAAGGACCTAGGACAACGCCGAGGCGTGCCGCACCTGCGCATCCACGGCAAGGGCGGCAAAATTCGCTTTGTACCCGCTCACCCTTCTGCTCTCGCACGCATCTCGGATTATCTGGCTGTTTGCGGTAGTGCGCTACTACTCGCGGCGATTGGGAATCAGCGCCGCCGGCTTCGGTCCGCACGTCGCCCGCGCGACGGCCGCAACCCACGCACTCAATCACGGAGCGGACATCGCCAAGGTGCAAGATTGGCTGGATCATGCCAATATTGCCACGACCCGCATTTACGACCGCCGACGTTCGCGTCCGGAGGACAGCCCAACATTCCGAATGAACTATTAGCCCTTTGTCCGCCTGGGC
>CAXUHC010000169.1:0-10068 GCA_964250705.1 uncultured Chthoniobacterales bacterium
CGCGTAGGCAGCTACCTCGTCCGCAGCGAGGGCTGGATGGCCGAGCACATGCTGCTCTTGGCCGCCGAGTCACCCACCGGCGAGAAGCATTACATCGCCGCCGCGTTTCCGAGCGCCTGCGGAAAGACGAATTTTGCGATGATGATCCCGCCTGCGCGCTTCGCGGGCTGGAAGATTCGCACCATCGGCGACGACATCGCCTGGATGCAGCCCGGCCCGGACGGACGGCTGTGGGCGGTGAACCCGGAAAGCGGGTATTTCGGGGTCATCCCCGGGACCAATTCGCAAACGAATCCCAACGCCGTGGCGACCATCGCGCGCAACACCATTTATACGAACGTCGCCCTGCTCGACCGGGAGGGGGACGTGTGGTGGGAAGGGAAGGACGGCCCCGTACCCGCCGAATGCACCGACTGGCAGGGGAAGCCGTGGACGCGCGATTCCGGCACGAAGGCGGCCCATCCCAACAGCCGTTTTACCGCGCCGATGCACAACAACCCGGCGGTGGCTGCCGAGGCGGACGAGCCGCGCGGGGTGCCGATCTCGGCGATCATTTTCGGCGGGCGGCGCGGGGACACCGTGCCGCTGGTCTACCAATCTTTCGACTGGACGCATGGCGTCTTTCTGGGCGCGACGATGGCCAGCGAGACGACGGCTGCCGCCACGGGTGCGGTCGGGCAGGTGCGCCGCGATCCGATGGCGATGCTGCCTTTCTGCGGGTACCACATGGGCGATTATTTCGGGCACTGGCTGGAAATCGGCCAGCGGCTGAGCCGACCGCCGCTGATCTTCGGCGTCAACTGGTTCCGGCGCGATGCCGACGGTAATTTCCTCTGGCCGGGGTTCGGCGAAAACACGCGGGTGCTGCGCTGGATCATCGAACGTTGCGAGGGCCGGGCCAGCGCGCGGGAAAGCGCGATAGGCCGCTTGCCGCGGCGAGAGGATTTTGATCTCGAAGGGTTGGCCGGTTTTGAGACCGGCGGATCGTTCGAGCGGTTGCTGGCCGTCGATCCCGTGGAATGGCAGGCCGAACTCGACGCGCAGGAGGCTTTGTTTGCTTCGCTGGGCTCGCACTTGCCCGCCGCGCTGGCGTCCGAGCGTGAACGCTTGCGGACACGGCTGCAAGCGCCGGTCGGAAAAGAGCCCTTTGCTTCATGACGGAACCACTGCCCCCCACCACACCGGACGACAAAGCCAAGGGTTTCAATGCCCGCTTCAACCGGGGGCTGAACCGCCTGTTGGCGAAACTCAAGGTCGAGGAAGTCCCGCACATCAAGCGGATCATCACGACCGTGGTGGGAGGGACGATCCTGATTCTAGGGGTGGTGATGTTCGTCACGCCCGGACCCGGAATCGTCGTGGTATTCGCGGGTTTTGCCGTGCTGGGCACGGAGTACGCGTGGGCTCGGCGCTGGCTGCGAAAAGGCCGGATGATGGCGAAGAAGGCCGTGACGCAAACGCAGAAGATTCTGGCACCGAAAGAGAAGACGTAGAACTTCAAGATTTAAGATTCAAGAATCAAGGAAGGTTCAGGATCTAAGATCCAAGGTGCTGGAGAGGATAGGAGAAGCGGGTTTTTTGGACTACACGTCTAGCGAAGTCGTCGAAGCTTGGTCCCAATAGGTGACGGCACCCTCGCGGTTCTTGACGAAGCGCACCGCCCCGTCTTGCGAGATCACGATGGCCAGCGCGTCCAGCACCGCCAGACACAGCCGGTAAGCCGACCGATGGCGCGTGCCGACACTTTCCGTGAATTCTTCCTCCGCGACCTCGCCCTCTAGGTCCTGCGCGCGCCGGACCGACACAACGCCGGGCAGCTCGCCGCTGATCTCGCCGCCGAACCCGAGCAGCTCAAAACTCTTGGTCAGGACCACCGCGCCGTCCACCTCCGCGCAGCCAGCCACGAGATACGCCATCTCGAAAATGGCCTCGTCGAACGCGGCCAGGTGCTCGTCGTTGCTGAGCGCGTACTCTGTCCAGCCGACGACGTTGGAATCCCCGGCGTGCAGCTCGGCCACGCGGTTCATGATGTTGACGACCAGCGTGCGGAACCGCGCACGGGGCTCGCCCTCGGCGAAGCGGTATTTGAGGTCGATGCAACGGTTGACCTCGGTTAATTCGCCCGCCAGTTCCGTGGGCAGGAAAAGGATGGTCGCGCCGTGGTGCGCACCGCGCAGGGCGGAAATCAGCCGTTTGATCGCGTGTTGGGAAATGATACGGATGAGCATCGGGTCCAACGTTGCCCAGGCGCTGCCGCCGTTCTCGCGCGCGCGGGCGTGGTGATCGAAAAGGTCCACGCGCACGGCGTCGAACGAACTGCGCATCCACTTTGCCTCGAAGACGTTGGGGATTTGCTTGGTAAGAATGCCGCCTTCCGTCTGGGCAATGAGTTCTGAGCCGAAGCCGATGGTGATGCGGCCCGGACCCGTCACGCTGAGGACCAGGGCCGGCGGCAGGGTCTGGGCGCGGCCACGTCCGCCGTGGGCATTCTGAAGCCAGCGCAGGCCGGAATGCAGGATGCCCCAGATGCGGGGCTGTTCGCGCTTTTCGTCCAGGCAGACCCCGACGAGCGAGCGGTGGAAATTCGCCGCCGGTGAGAGCCGCCGTGCCTCCAGCGCGTTGAAAGGCCGGGTCTGGGAAAAGCGGAGGCAATGCAGGCCGTCGGGCGGCCCCTGGTCGCAGGGAAACAGGCCCGGCTCGGCGAGGATCAAACGAAACGTGACCGGACGCAGTTCCTCACGCAGCAGACTGGCCTGGATGCAGATGGTGATGAGCTGCTCCAACGCCTCGTGGCTCGGCGGTTCGTCGCCCCAGGGATCGGGCAGGCTTCCCTGCGGGGAGTAGGCGCGCTGCCACCGTTCCAGGATGAACGCCGCAATGGTGTGAGGATAAGCCAGTTCGATCATCAGCGGCAGGAATCGCGGCCACATGGCCAGACACTGGCAACGTTGGCACAGGTAGAGTCCGGGATCAATGCTCGGACGGCTTAGCGATCCGGGATATTCAATGTAGTTTACGAAATCGAAGCCGACGTGCCACCCGCAAATCCTCTGCCGCGCTGGCGCGGGTTCAACCTGGTCGAAATGTATGCGGTGGGCGGGGATACACCGTTTTCCGAGAATGATTTCCGCTGGATCAGCGACTGGGGATTTGATTTCGTGCGGCTGCCGTTGAGCTACACGCATTGGACCGTGGCAGGCGATCCCTTGGTCATCGACGAAAACGGCCTGGGACTGGCCCGGTTGGACCGGGCGGTCGGCCTCGGCGAGCGCTACGGGCTGCACGTTTGCCTGACCCTGCACCGCGCGCCGGGGTATTGCGTGAACCCGGAACGCCGCGAGCCGTTTGACCTCTGGCGGGACGCCGCAGCGGCAGAGGCGTTCAACCTGCACTGGGAAACCCTCGCGCGGCGGTATCGCGGCGTCGATTCCGCACGGTTGAGTTTTGATTTGCTCAACGAACCGCCGCGCCCCTGGCCGCATCTCGCGGGGCGGTTTTCGCGCGCGAGACACGAGCGGGTAATGCGCGGAGCGGTCCGCGCGATCCGGGAAGCGGACCCGGCGCGGCGCATCATCATCGACGGTCTGAACTACGGGCGGCGGACTTGCCCGGAACTGGCCGACCTGCCGAACGTGGCGCAGAGTTGCCGGGCGTACGAGCCGTTCGAGTTGAGCCACTACCGCGCCGACTGGATGCCGCGGGCAGGACGGTGGCGACCCCCGGCGTGGCCGCTGCGGTGGGATCACTTTGGCCGACGCTGGAACCGGGAACGGTTGGAAAAAATCTACGCGCCGTGGGTGGACCTGATACGGCAAGGCATCGGGGTGCACTGCGGGGAGGCCGGGTGTTACCGGCACACGCCGCACCGTGTTTTTCTGCCGTGGTTCCGCGACGTGCTCGCCGTGCTGACAGGGCACGGCATCGGCTGGGCGTTATGGAACTTTCGAGGGCCATTCGGGGTGCTGGATTCGGGACGCGGCGACGTGGGTTACGCCGACTGGCACGGGCATACGCTCGACCGGGGGTTGCTGGAACTGCTGCGGAGTTTCTGACGCGCGCGGGGCCAGCAATCCTCTACGCCAAGCCGCAGACCCGCGCGTACAACGCCTCGTATTGCGGCACGATGACGCTCGCGGAAAAGTGGTCGCGGGCACATCGACCGGCTGCCTCGCCCATCGTCAGGCGGCGGGCCGGATCGCGCAGCAATGTCTCCACGCCCCGGGCGAGAGCGTCGGCATCGCCAAACGGAACCAGCCAACCGGTTGTGCCGTGTGCGATCACTTCGGGAATTCCGCCGACGGCAGTGGAAACGCTCGGGCAGCCAAAGAACATTGCCTCCAGGATGCCCAGACAAAAACTCTCGGTTTCCGAGGTGAACAGCGCCAGGTCGGCGGCTTGCAAATATTCTTCGATCTCGTTGACCTGCCCGCGCACGATCACTCGATCCGCGAGGCCCAGACGCGCGACTTCACCCAGAAAAGGCGCAAAATCGCCGCCCGCCAGGATGAGCAGACGAAAGGATTCCCGGGGGTGGATGCGCGAGACGGCGGCAAGCAGCAGGTCGATGCGTTTGAGCGGGCGGAGATTCGAAGCGTGGACGATCAAATGCTCGTCGTCACGCAGGCCGAGATCGCGCCGGACTTCCGGGCGTGAACGCCGCGGCGGGCGCGGGGTGAAAAAATTGTGGATCACGTCGATAGGACGTTCCAGAGACAGCAACCGGTGGGTCTCGCGAGCGAGGAAATGCGAGACGGCGGTCACCGCGTCCGAGCACGCCAGGGCATGCTGGATCGCCGGACGATAACCGGCGTCACGACCAAGCAACGTGGTGTCGGTGCCGTGCAAGGTGGTGACCACGCGTGGGGCTGACGCCGCCGGGAGCATCGCACGGGCGAGGATCGCGGCCGTGGCGTGTGGAACGGCGTAATGCACGTGGAGGACATCCAGCGCGTACCCCCGGCTCACCTCCGCCATCTTCACCGACAACGGCAGCGTGTAGTCAGGATATTTGAACAGACCATAATCGTTGATGACGACGGGATGAAAGAAGACACGTTCCGCCCCGGCGGGCATTCTCCAAGGCTGCTCGTAACTGATGAAATGCACCTCGTGCCCGCGCAGGGCGAGTTGTTCGCCCAACGAAGCCGCCAGGATGCCGCTGCCACCCACTGAAGGGTAACAAGTGATGCCGATGCGCAGCGGACGCCGAGTTTCCATTCAAGGCACCGGGTCGGTGAACGCCTCGCCGGGGCGCTCGATGGAGTCGCGGTTCACAAAGGTGATTTCCGGGGTTTCCCCGGTGCGCAGATAAGCTTGTTCACCCGCGCCGGAGACGTAGTGGGTGCAATGGACGACGGATTGCATCCAGCGCAGCCGGGTATCGCGGGCCGGGCTGATCTGTTCGGGTGCGATGGGACCAGCGAGCGGCACGGTGAGATAGGCATCGCCGCCCGCGTGCAAGCGCGGCATGTCGTCCTGCACGCGGGCGCGCACCGTCTCTCCCTCGTAGGGGAGGTCAGCAAAGAAATCAGGAATCTCGCAAGCCGCCCGGCGCACGGCGGGATCGCTCGAACGCACGATGCGCACGCCGTCGAGCAAACCCATGCGCGCATACGTTTGCAGACAAAAATCGGCGGCGTTGGCGGCCTGGATTTGCCGGAACAGTTCGGCCAAGGAAGGATCGACGTAAGCCGGGAGTTGACGCGCGGTGTTGGCCTGCCAATCGGCGGACACTGACTTAAGAAAAAGCGGCGACCATTTCCGTTGGATTTTGTTGACGAAAGTGAAGTTGAGCGTGGTGCATTTGCCGGATGCGCGGTGGGTCAGAAGGGTCTGGGTCTCGCGTGGGTCGTGGTCGCTGTCGTGACAGAAGAAAACGATTTCGCCGCCGATCTCCTGCTGGAGCCGCCGGGCGGTCAGGATCTTGGCGTACAGGAACCTGCGCGGGAAAAAACCGCAAGGCTGCTGGCCGAAGCAAATGCAGGGAGAACTCATGTTGAAGGGACGGGGACAGGCTGGAGGCGCGTCTGGATTACGGCACTCATCCCGACACACAACACGCAGCCGATGACGTTGTACCAGAGGTAGGAAATCGGGAGGTGGCCGAAGTAGAATGCGAGGACCAGAGTTTGTGCGATCAATGCCCCCCAGAAGGTTGCGGTACCGCCCACGCGACGAAAGAAAAACGCGACGCAGAACAAGCCGAGAACGGCGCCGTTAAGCAGCGAGGCGACGATGTTCACCGCCTGGATGAGATTTTCGGCGAGCTGGGTGCAAAGCGCGAACGCGATGGCGACCACTCCCCACAGCGCCGTAAACCATTTCGAGGCACGCACGTAATGAGCGTCGTCCGCCGAGGGTCGCACGATGTGGCGGTAGATATCGACGGTGGTGGTGGAGCCGAGCGCGTTGAGTTCGCCCGCTTTGGACGAAAGGGCCGCGGCGAAGAAAGCGGCCACCAGCAAGCCGATGACTCCATGCGGCAAATGACGGAGGATGAAAGTAATGAAAATGTAATCCGTGTCGTTGGCCGTCTGTGGGTCGCTCGCGCGCATGGCCGTTTTCGCTTCGGCACGCACTTTGTCGACGACGTCGTTGAACCGGGTGACGGCGTGATGAGCGGCGAGGGTGGCGGCGGCATCGTCGCCATGTTTGGCTTGCAGCCAGCGTTCGATGGCCTGACGCCGGGCATCGTGGCTCGCGGCGAACTTTTGTTCGATGGCACGGAACTGCGCGGCCCGGGCGCCGTGTTGCGTCTGACGTTTCCAGGCAGGCTCGTTGAAGAAAACCGGCGGCGGCTCGAACTGATAGAAAATGAACATCAGCACGCCCAGGAGCAAGATGAAAAATTGCATCGGGATCTTGCAAACCGCGTTGAACATCAAACCGAGACGGCTTTCGCGCAACGACTTGCCGGCAAGATAACGACCGACCTGCGACTGGTCGGTCCCGAAATATGCCAACGCCAGAAAACCGCCGCCGAGCAGACCCGACCAGAGGGTGTAACGCTTGCCCGGATCGGGGGAAAAATCCACCGCGTTCATCTTGTGAAGATCACCTGCCAGCACGAACGTATCGTGAAAAGTGAACCACGGCGGCAGCTTGGACAACAGCACGATGCAGGCGGTTAGCATCCCGGCGAAGATGATGCCGAGTTGGTATTTCTGCGTGAGATTCACCGCGTTGTTTCCCCCGGTGACCGTGTAAACAATCGCCAGCAAGCCGGTGCCGATGATCGTCACATCCAGACGCCAACCCATCACGGTAGAGAGCACGATGGCCGGAGCATAAATCGTGATGCCCGCACCTACCCCCCGCTGGAGCAGGAAGAGGCCCGCGCCGAGCAAACGCGTCTTGGTGTCGAAGCGGTTTCCGAGGTACTCGTAGGCCGTGTAAACGTTGAGCCGTCGGTAGATCGGCAAGAACACCACGGCGATCAGGATCAACGCAAGCGGCAGCCCGAAGTAGTTTTGCACGAAGCTCAGACCGTCTTCATAACCCTGACCTGGGGTGGAAAGAAACGTGATCGCACTGGCCTGCGTGGCCATCACGGAAAGGCCGATGGTCAGCCAGCGCGTTTCGCTGCTGCCCCGGAGATAGGTGCTCAGGTCCTGTTGGCCGCGCGTACGCCAGATCCCGTAGGCAGCGATCCCGACCAGCGTGCCAAGCAACACCAAGTAATCGAGCGTGTTCACGAAAAGCCACGCGTCAACGCGGTGAGCAGGGCGATCCAGAGCACGAGCGTGCCAAGGACGACCAGATACACGGCAGTCCAAGAGCGCAAGCCGGGCAAGCCGGTCGTTTCGTCGGGCGGCAGGGGCGGGATCATGGCTTTCCCAGCGAGACCAGATTCGCAAACAGCCGGTAGGCGCCGGGCACGCCCGCGGGGAGTTGCCGGAAAAACGACAGGCCGGTGTAAACGAGGTGGCCTTTCCCGTAATCGGCGACGAGCAGTCCGCTTTTGAGCGGCGCTTCACCGGGGTCGCTACATGCCAGCAACGCGGTGAAATGCTCCGGGTCCCAGACACTCGGGAAATTCAGGCCGCGTTCCTGCACCCAACCGTCGAAATCCGCCAGGCTGATTTTGTTGGGGGTATCGAACGCCGGGTGCGAAGGCACGAGCAACGTGACGGGGGAGTTTTCGTTGGTAACCCTATTATGAGGCAAGTCGCGCGAAAGTTGCAGGTCGAACGGCGCAAGTTTCGTGTTCTTGAGGTCGTTGGGCGTGTTGTATTGGATGACCACGTTGCCGCCGTTTTCCGCGTAGGCAAACAGCGCGTTCAAGCCGGGGGTGAGGTCCGTGCGGACGTTGAACGCGCGGACGCCGATCACTACCGCGTCGAAACTTTTCAGCCGGTCGGCGGTCAGGTCTCCACCGGTAAGCGGCGTGACTTCATAGCCCATCGCGGTCAGGCTTTCGGCGACATGGTCGCCCGCGCCGGGAAGATAACCGATCTGCTTGCCGCGAATGGCGAGGTCCAGACAGACCACTTTGACCCGCGCGTGTAGCTGGAGCAGTTGCGGCGGGATGTGTTCGTAGCGGATCTCCTGTCGACTGGTGTCGTAAATTTTGCCTTCAATTGTGGCGCGGGCAGTGAGAGCCGCTGTCTGCGGCAACAGGGGCGCGGTGACGACGAAAGTGAAGCGGGTGTGGTCGCCAACGGCGGTGAGGTCAAAAGGTTGCGACTCAGGGGCAACATTCCAACCGGGTGGTGCAGCGAGTTTCAGCGTGCCATTCTGGTTGTCACGGTAGGCTCTGATTTCCACTTCCACGGACTGTTTCGCACCGGGCGCGAAGAGTTGCACCTCATGGGCGAGCGCCAGCGAAACGGGCGGAATCACGACAGGACGCCGGCGAATTTCTCCCTTGGCCGGGTCCGCAGTGACCTGAATCGTTTCGACGGGAAATTCGAAACGACGTGAGCCGACCATGAACAAAAACGAACGGTCGTACGAGGACGGTTGCTCGGGCAATCCAATATGTGGAAACCGACGATCATCATCTACCCGATACATCCCCGGTGTGCTCTCCTCGCGCAGCCAATAGGGTTGACTAAGAGGCATGTCGTCGAGGATGGCGTCGGTGGTTTCACGCACCACTGGTTGGTTAGGGTGAAGCTCGACCTCATGGCCTACCTCCTCGGCGGTGTTCCCTACGCCCAGCCAGGAAACCGGGACCGGGGACGCCGAGCGCATGACCGCCTGATGATGATATTTCACCTTCTCGCCGGGCACCATGTCGGCTTGTGATGCGGTTGTCTCCAGATAGAGGCCCAAACAGCCTTGCACAACGCGGTCGATCTGATCGGCTTTACGCTTTTGGAATTCATAAGACAGCGAAATCGTACCCAATTGGGTCCCAAGATCCAGCAATGCGGGCACGCTGGCGGCAGGATCAGCCGGGTTGAATCGTGCGATGATTTCCGCGGTCATGCCGTCGATTTTATCTCCGCCGGGAAATTGGCGCCATGTCGTGTCAATGCCGTCGAAAAGATCCTTGCCAGCTGGTTTGCCGTCGAGCGGCTGGTATTCGTCAACCCGTGATCCGCGTACCGCAATGCTCCCGTAACCTTGGCTGCGGTGGCTGGAACGGCTCAGCGCGGCGATTTCGCCAATTGATTGGCCGAGCAATGGAATATACCCGCCGATGTCTAATTTCAAAGTCGGCCGGCTGGCGCCACCGCGGAACGAATTCCAAAAGATGCGTTTGGGTTGCCATATGGAAAGGCCCACCTTTTCGCCGAAGTGCTCCGGAAACGCTTTCGCATCACCGGCGAGTTTGCACGCCTCCAATGCCAAGACCGTGGAAGCCGTGTGGTGGCCGTGCGTGCCGCCCGGCTCCGGCGGGAACCGCGTGACGATCACGTCTGGTTGGAACTGGCGGATCACGCGCACCACGTCCGAAAGCACGGCCTGGCGGTCCCACTTGGCGAGCGTCTGCTCGTAGTCCTTGGAAAAGCCGAAATCCTTGGCGCGGGTGAAGAACTGCTGGCCGCCGTCGATGCGGCGCGCGGCGAGCAGTTCCTGCGTGCGAATCACCCCGAGCGGGTCGCCGATTTCCGGTCCGAT
>CAXUHC010000170.1:0-10007 GCA_964250705.1 uncultured Chthoniobacterales bacterium
AGGGGCGGGAGCGGCATCACTGCTCCGTTTTTCTCTCGATCTGCGGAAATCTGCGTAATCTGCGGACAAATCGGGTCCGAAGAACTCTCTAAGGATTCTCCCGCCCGCGCGTTCTTTCCCTTGGAGAGCCTCTTCCTCGGACCATGACCGACCACCCACCCGACCACGACGCCTGGATGCGCGACACCCTGCGCCGCTACGAACTGCCCCTCACGCAGTACGCCGCGCGCATCACCGGCTGCCGCGAACGCGCCCGCGACGCCGTGCAGGACACCTTCCTGCGCCTGGGCAAGCTGGCCCCCGGCTCGCTGGCGGGCGATGCCCCGGCGAAGTGGCTCTTCACCGTCTGCCGCCACCGCGCGCTCGACATCTGCCGAAAGGAGCAACGCATGACCTACCTCGACCAGGACGCCGCCGAAAGCGAACCCACCCCCGAACCCGGCCCCGCCGAACTCCTCGCCCGCAAGGAAGCCGCCGGTTTCCTCCTGCGCATCCTCGGAAAACTCCCCCCGCGCCAGCAGGAGGTCATCCAACTCAAATTTCAGAACGGTCTCAGCTACCAGGAAATCAGCGAGGTCACCAAACTGAGCGTCAGCAACGTGGGTTTCCTGATCCATCGCGGCATCAAAGCCCTACGTCAGCACGCCGCGCTCGCCGAGCAGTACGTCCCTTTTGCCACCACCAACCCGGCGGCCAAACCCGTTGCCGCGCTCTGACCGTTCGGCCCTCCGCCTTCATCCTTCATCCTTCATCCTTTCCGCCCATGAGCACTCCCGACGATCTCCATTTCGATCCCGACGATCCGCGTCTGACCGCCTACGCGCTCGGCGAACTCCCCGACGCCGCCGACCGCGCGCGCGTCGAAGCTCTCCTGGCTGCCTCTTCCGAGGCCCGGGCCGAACTCGCCGACATCCGTTCCCTCACCGCCGCCCTCACCGCCGAATACGAACAGGACCGTCTGGCCGCTGACACCGCGCCGACGCCGATGCCTGCCAACGTCATCCGCCTGCCCGACCAGCGCCGCGCCTGGCTGCGCCCGCTGCTGGCGGTGGCGGCAGTGCTGCTGCTGGCCGGTTTCCTGACGGTGTTGATGTTACCGACGTTCAGCTCGGTGCAGGTGCGCAACTCGCGTCACGTCGGCCAACTCGCGCGGCCCGCGGACGACACGCCCGCCGCTGCCCTCGCCGCGAAACCGGCTGAGTCCGCCAAGGCGTTCGCTTTCGATGCAAAGCTTGCTCGGGATAACCCGTCGTTGTCGGCCAAAATCACTCTGGACCAGCCAACGCCCGCCCCGGCTTTGGCGATGCTTGCTGCCGCGACTCCCGCCGCCGCGCCGATCAGCCTCGCCGCGCAAAGTCCTCCGGTAGTCGCCGGGCAGACCGCCTTGACGCGATCCAAGGACGTCTTTTACGGCGCTAACGTTGCCAACGGGGGGGCGCTGTTGGCTGACGCGTCGAAGATACCGACGTCGCCGCCCGAAACGACGGAGGCCGACCGGGTAGTGGTCACCGGCTCGAATATCCCGACCAGTGAGGAGGTTGCCCCCGCACCTGCCGTTCCGATGCTCTCTCAATCGGAGGCGATGGCTCCGCGCCAGGTGGTCCGGGCCTCGTCCCTGCCAGCCGGAGCCGCCGGGAAGACTGCCAACGCGAAACGCGCCGAGGCTTCGGCTACGGCCACGGGTAACGTTGACTTTGCGAATCAGCCGTCCGGACCCGCGGTGTTTGCATTGCGCAAAGGCAAGGCGGCCGCAGCTCCGGCGACGCAAGATGTCGACACGCGGGCAGATGTTCTTTCCGTCCTGACTCGGTCCACGTCTGTCATCAGCTCGGGCGGCGGCGGGATCGTTGGCGGCATGGTGCCCGAGGAAACGCCGGTAGATCGTCCCGGTGTCCACGCCCTCAGTACCGCCGCCTACGACCACATCGCCGAAACCCCGTTCCTCGCGGCAAAGGAAAACCCGCTCTCCACCTTCTCCGTGGATGTGGACACCGCCAGCTATTCCATCGTGCGCCGGTTCATCGAACAGGGCAGCCTGCCACCCCCCGACGCCGTGCGCATCGAGGAAATGCTCAACTATTTCCCCTACGACTACGCTCCGCCCACGCCCGGCGACGAACATCCCTTTGCCGTCCACCTCGAAGGCGCGGCCTGCCCCTGGAACCCCGATCATCGGCTGGTCCGCGTCGCCCTGAAAGGCCGCGAAATCGCCCGCGACAATCGCCCGCCGTCGAACCTCGTCTTCCTGCTCGATGTCAGCGGCTCCATGGAGCCTGCTGAACGCCTGCCGCTCATCAAGGAATCGCTCCGCCTGCTCGTCGAGAAACTGACCGATAACGACCGCGTCGCCATCGTGGTCTACGCGGGCAACAGCGGTCTCGCCCTGCCCTCGACCAACGGCGCGCACAAGGACACGATCCTCCACGCCCTCGATCACCTGGAAGCCGGGGGCTCGACCAACGGCGCGTCGGGCATCAAGCTCGCCTACAAGGTGGCGCAGGAGAACTTCCTCAAGGGCGGCACCAACCGCGTCATCCTCGCCACCGACGGCGATTTCAACGTCGGCACCACCAGCCAAGGCGAACTGGTGCGGCTGATCGAAAAAGAGGCCAGGGGCGGAGTGTTCCTGAGCGTGCTGGGGGTCGGCACGGACAACCTGAAGGATGCCACCATGCAAAAGCTCGCCGATCACGGCAACGGCAACTACGCCTATCTCGACGGGATCGCGGAAGGCAAAAAGGTGCTCGTCGAACAGATGAGCGGCACGCTGGTGACCATCGCCAAGGACGTGAAGATCCAGGTGGAGTTCAACCCGATAGCGGTCAGCAGCTACCGGCTGGTCGGCTACGAGAAGCGGCTCCTGCGCAAGGAGGACTTCAACGACGACCGCGTGGACGCCGGGGAGATCGGCGCGGGCCACAGCGTCACCGCCCTCTATGAGGTCATCCCCTTTGGACGACATGACGCGGGGGCCGCACCGGCGGTGGACGCGCTCAAGTACGGCCCGGTCGCGGAGGACCGCCCGGTGAGGGCCGTCGCCAAACCCGGGCCGGTTGACCCGAACGAACTACTCACCGTGAAAATCCGCCACAAAGCGCCCGAGAGCGACAAGAGCGAGCGTTCCTACGAGGTTGCCTTCGTGGACCACGGCGCGGCCAACGACTACGCCAACGCCTCGCCGGATTTCAAGTTCGCCGCCGCCGTGGCGACTTTCGGACTGGCGTTGCGGGATTCACCCTACCGAGGCAACGCGACCATCGGCGCGGCGGTCGAACTCGCCCAGGAAAGCAAAGGAGCCGACGCCAGCGGCTACCGGGCCGGGTTTATCGAACTGGCCCGCCGAGCAGCGGCCATCAAATCCAGGTAGGGAGGGGCGTCCCTGCTCCTCCCTGATCCACCCGATGTGCGCGGAGCGTAAAGGAACGCCGCGTGAGCAGCGCACGCCGAAAGCTTGACCGTGCAAACCGGGTAGGAGCATCCGTGCTTCTCCCTACGCTTTTCCGCGCGCGGCCAGATTCACCACCACGGCGATCAATTCCGCCGGTTCCACCGGCTTGGGCACATGGAGCTGAAACCCCGCCCTCAGCGCCCGGGTACGGTCTTCCACCCGCGCATAGGCGGTCAGTGCCGCCGCCGGGGTGTTGCCGCCTTCCTCGGGCGGCAACGCGCGCACCTTGGCGATCAACCCGTAGCCATCCTCACCCGCCATTTCCACGTCGCTCAGGAGTACGTCCGGACGTTCCCGGCGCACCGCTTCGAGTGCTTCCGCCGCCGTCGACGTCATCGTCACCTTGGCGTGGCAACGGGTCAGCACCGTTTCCAACAGCTTGCGCGCGTCCGCGTCGTCATCGACCGCCACCACCCGCACCCCCGCCAACTCGGGCGGACAACGGAACGGCGCCACGCCACCGCCGGGCGCCTCGCCCGCGGCCGCGCTGGGAGCGGTCGGATGCGCGGTCTCAGGCCGGGTGGTACCCGCATGCACGATCATGATCGGCAAATTCACGATGAACGTCGCCCCCTGGCCCGCTCCATCGCTGTGCGCCGAAATCTCCCCGCCGTGCAGTTCCACCAGATGCCGCGCGATCCCCAGGCCCAGCCCGAGGCCCGAATGGTGCCGGGTGCTGGAACTGTCCGCCTGCGTGAACCGCTCGAACACATGCGGCAAAAACTCCGGCGAAATCCCCACGCCCGTGTCGCTAACGGTCAGTTCCACATGAGAATTCACCCGGGTCAGGCGCACCTGCACCTTGCCCTTCTTGGGAGTGAACTTCACGGCGTTGGACAACAGATTCCACACGATCTGCCGCAGCCGGTCCGGGTCGCCCGACACCGGCCCGGCCCTCGGGTCCAGCATGCTCTCGACCCGCACACTCTTGGACTCCGCCGTGGGCTGCACGGTGCGCACCGCCTCCTGCACCACCGCCGGCAGGTCTACCGCACGCAGGTCGAGCCGCAGCTTGCCCGAAATCACGCGCGAGATGTCCAGCAAGTCCTCGATGAGTTGGCTCTGCGACAAGGCGTTGCGCTGGATGACCTCGACGGCTTCCGCCGTCTCTTCCTGGTTGAGTCCGCTGGCGAGCATCCGCGCCCAGCCGAGGATCGCCGTCAGCGGCGTGCGCAGTTCGTGCGACACCACGGCGATGAATTCGTCCTTCGCGCGCGACGAACGCTCCGCCACCTCCCGGGCCTCTTGCGTCGCCACCAGGAGGCGTTCGCGCTCGTCATCCGCCACCCTTTGCCGGACCGCCAGCGCAATGGAATTGGCGATGAGTTCCAGCGCGGCCATCGCCGAATCGGTCAGCCGCTCGCGGGAAAACATCCCCAGCACGCCGTGGAGTTCGCCGCCCACCAGCAGCGGATACCCCGCGAAAGCCGTCATCCGCTCGCGCCGCGCCCATTCCTGGTCGCCCACCCGGGGATCGCCGATCACCTGATTGGTCAGATGCGGCGTGCGCTCCGAAGCGATCAGACCGATCTTGAACTTGCCCAGCGGGACTCGTCCGTGGGGACCGTCGAGGTGCGTATACAGCCCGGCACTCGCCTTGAGCACCAGCACTTGTTCGCCGGGATCGTAAATCCACACCCGCGCGAACGCGGCTCCGGCGTGCGCGACGAGGGCTTCCGCACACCCTTGGAGCACGTCGTGAAGCGTGACGGCATGGGCGAGCACGCGGCCAACCTCGCCTTCCATGCGGGTAAGCTGCGCACGCTCTTCCAACGGCACCTCGATGGCTGTGCCGGGCAGTTGACGCCCGGACGCCAAGGCATCGCCGATCCGCCGTCGGCTGCGCTGGTTGCCCTCGTAAAACAGGCTCGTCAGCACGCCGATGGTGCCGAACACGATGATCTGGGCGTACTGCCCGGCGTTGCGCAGTTCGGGATGATAGGGTGGCTTGAAGAACACCACGTCGGCCAACACCACGGACAATATCGAAGCGAACACCCCGGGTCCGAACCCGCCATACCAACCGCTGATAAGCACTGCGGCTATGAACCATAGGAAAGTCGGACGATCTTCCGCGCCGAGGAACGGATCAATCCCAGACTTTGACAACCACGCCACCGCCACCGCCACCGCTGCCACTACATACCGGGCAGCCAAAGAAGAGGGCAAACGGCGTGGCATAAGGCGAACAGAATACCAGAGTTCGCCTTTCGCGCCAGCAAATCCACACCCTAGTCAGTGTGCAAGCTCTTCTCCAAAAAAGAAAGGAGGGACACTCAGATGCCCCTCCCAATTATCAGCCAGTTTGAGGCCAACCCGTTCAAATACGACGACGGCACCGCTTGGCCAGCCCTACCAAACAAATTGTCAGACCACCTAGAAGTCCCGTAGTAGACGGTTCGGGTACAGCGACACCCACGGTGCCAAAAGCGTAAGCAGTAGAATTGTCGTACGTGCCCCCTCTGCTGACAGTGACATAATCGAGATCGGCCCTGCCACTGGCAGGCACAACCCACGTAGTTTCAGTAGCATCTCCTCCTGCAGGTCCAAATTCTATAGTATCCGACCTCACTTGGCCATACGAGGTTCCGAGGGTTGGAGCAGACGGCATGGACGCCAACGTCAGACTAGGATAAAAGCGCAACAACAATTTTTCTCCCACCGTCAAAGCGTAAGGTGAGCCAGAGAGGGAAAGGGTGAACAGATTAGTCGTTTCACCTATACCCACATTGTAGTTCATGGCTTGACTCTCCAATAAGATGTTATCTCCACTAATATACGAGCTCGAAGTAGGTGCCGTAAAATTGCCACTGGGACTAGCAATTAACTGCAACAAGCCACCAACAGGCACGGCAGCTGTACCAGTCGCGTTTTGCAGACTTCCCGCATCTATCAACACTTGAGAGCTTTGGGCAAGCGCCGAACCTGTCAAGCCAAGCAAACTCACTAAAACAAAGAAGATTTTTCTCATGAATATGATACCTAAAGTTGTACTTTCCGAGTCCACGAACACGACCTGCAACAGAGGTGATACTAGTAAGTCCTCGTATTGCGCCAGAAACTTGTCGCTCCATTAACAGCCGGAGCCTTGCGGACGATAAAACCCGTTCCATAATTAATCGGCGTCGCGCCGTAATCGACCGAGCCATCGCTCGGACTCAAACGCCAGCCGCCATTGTAGTAAAAATATGCCGCGCTTGGAGCTTTGTTAAAGCCAGTTTGCGTGTTGTCGTAGACAAGCAAGGTGTCTTTGATCGTCCGGTTGGAAGTACCTGTACTGAGCGCAAAAGCCCCGCTCTCCAAAAGTCCCAAATCATTGAGCGTGAGGGTCACAGGCCGAGGCACAGACACAGCATTGTCCTGCGCACCGGAGGCCAAAGTATCCAACGGCGCGGTTATACGATTCATGTAAACACCGCCCGAGGGTGTGAAAGTCGTGGCCGTTGCCGCGTTACGTACGGTGAAGTTGCTCGTCGGAGGCAGAATCACATCATCGTAGGCAACCGTGCCGTCACTAGGAGATAGACGCCATGACCCATTGTAGTTAATGTAAGCAGCAGCCGGCGCGAGATTAAACCCAGCACTAGTTAAATCCGGAAGGAGAATTTGCGTTTTGATAGTCCGGCTAGATAGGCCAGTCGAAATTACGTATGAAACACCCGCATCCGACGCCGGGAAGGCGGTGCCAAGCGTCCAGTATGGGATCAATGACACCGTCGTGCCTGCTGCCACTGTGCTCAACGAATCTCCGTTGAGATTAACCGTCAAAGCACCTGTGCTGTTTGCAGTGACCGTGTAATAGGAGCCTTCCTTTGGACTACGGTCGTAAGACGCACTCAGACCGCTGGCGGTTGTACCCGTGTAGGCCCGCGAAAGAACCAACGCAGTGTCCGACGTTACGGAGGCCACGTTGTAGGCCAACCCGTTGACCAAAAGTTCGTCTCCCGCGAGGATCGGGGTGAATCCGCTGCCCGTCACCGTCGTGCTACCGTTCGTCACCGAAACCGTGTTCGCGAGATTCGTCAGCAATGGCCCGATGATCGCGTAATACGTTTTCGCCTGACTGCCCTGAGCATAAACAAATTGGTTGGACGTGAAACCGGGCGTGCCGGACAAGGTGATCGTGCTGCCCGAAACCGACGCAATCGGTCCGGTATATTCCACAGGGCGCGTGAACGGGATCGAAATCAAGGAATCCGAATTGGCCGGCAGGGCGGTGGCAGCGTAACCAACCGGGTCGGTCGCCACGGTGGTCTGCGCGGCAGCGTCGAACAGGGGCAGCAGTACCAGTGAGGCCACTCCGAGCGCAAACGGGAAATTGAGGGGGGCTAATGTCTTCATAGCGAGGGATATTTTCGACGTCTGTGGTGAGAATAAGGAACCTTTCGATCCGTAGCAAGTCCCAAGCCCATAAATTTTGTAATTCTTTTGTAAGAAGGCGGATTTACACTGGAAGCCGCGAGCAAATCCTCGTCGAAACGCCAGGCGCACCGCGCGAAAATCCTCTGAACCACGGCAGCGGAGAAAATTTGCGGGTTTGGCCAAGGCGCGCGAACGGGTGAGGATGAGCCAAGCTCCTCCTCCGTCCTACCCCGGCCCGCGCAGCGCCGGGATGCTCGCACGCCTTAAAAAGCTCGTCCTGACCGAGCCGTGGCCCTTCGTCATCGACCTGGAGCACTCCCACGGCATGACTCTGGCCACCGTGGACGGCCAGCGCCTCTTCGACTGGGCCGGCTACTACGCCAGCAAGTTGATCGGCCACAATCACCCCCGGCTTTCCGAGCCCGAGTATACCCGCCGACTCGTTCTCGCCGCCAACAACAAGCTCGCCAACCCGGATTTTCTCACGCCCGAGTGTCTCGAATACTACGAACTCCTGTATTCCCTCGCGCCGGTGTGCATGCGCAACGAACAACTCGAAGTCTACGCGCTCAACTCCGGCGCGGAAGCCGTCGAGAACATGCTCAAATACTTCATCGTGCTCAAAAATCAGCGGAGCCTGCTGGCGGGACGCGAGACCGGCACCCACCGGATCATTTATTTCGACCAGGCGTTCCACGGGCGCACGATCTACACGCTCAACGTCACCGAACTCAGCCACGACCCCATCGCCACGAAGGATTTCCACGGCTTCGCGCCCGGCAACGTCCAGGTGGCGTTTCCGGCGATAGACACCTCGCGCCCCGACGCGGAAAACCGCGCGCGCACCGAGCGCAGCCTGGAAATCGTCGAGGAAACGCTGGCCCGCTACGGGCAGGAGGTCGCGGGCATCGTGGTCGAGCCGATCCAGGGCGCGGGCGGGCACCGGGTCGCCGAGCCGGAGTTCTTCCGGCGGCTGAGCGCGCTGGCGCACCAGTACGGCGTGAGTCTCGGATTTGACGAGGTGCAAACCGCCGGGGGCCAGACGGGCACGTTTTTCGCCATCGACCAGTACGACCTGCCGCATCCGCCGACCGCCGTGGCCGTGGCCAAGAAGCTCGGCAACGGGGCGATCTACATGCTCAAGCCGATGGACGACATCGGCGTGCTCGATTCGACGTGGGGCGGCTCGCTGACGGACATGGTGCGGTTCGGGCAAGAAATGCGGGTGGTCCGCGAGGAAAGGCTCATCGAAGCCGTGCCCGCCAAGGCCGCGCGGTTGTGCGCCGGGCTGGACGCGCTGGCGGCCAGGCATCCGAAGACGATCTACAACGTGCGCGGCATGGGGCTTTATCAGGGGTTCAGCTTCCGGCGGCCCGAGGACAAGCGGGCGTTCCAGAGCCACGCCTTGCAGCGGGAAAACCTGTTGTTGCTGGGAGCGGGCACCCACAGCATCCGGCTGCGCCCGAATCTGGGCGTGACGGAGGCGGAGATCGCGCGGTTGCTGGAGATCATGGGCCGTTGCCTGGAAATGCTGCCGGAGGGGTAGGTCCCGGCGAGGATCGGAATTTGTCCGCAGATTTTCGCAGACCACGGAGGGAAGGAGGGACTTTTACCCGATAGCCATTGCAAACAAAAACGTTGCGATTTCGGCGGGCAGCGCGGACAGGAACGGCCCGATGAAATCCAAACCCCTGACCGAAGCGCAATTCCTCGCTTTTCTCGACAAGACCCTCGCCAAACTCATCCAGGATTTGAAGTTGCGCGCCACGATCCAGGAGGAGGTTTCCAAGGAAATCCGGCTCCACAACGACGTGGCGTCGTTCATGAAGTATTCCGAAAAGGCCAGCGTGCCCGATTTCAAGCCGGAAACGGTCGCGGAATTGCAGGATCAACTCGCGGCCACGTTTGGCAGCGACGCCAAGGTGGAGATCACCGCGCCGGAGGAAACCGAGGCGGCGGCGGGCGGTGGGGCGTTGGCGGTGGAAATCACGCTGCCGGACCGGATCATCAGCAGCGAGATCCGGGTGGGCCCGGCAGGAGGGGGAGACGACGGGGACGGCGCGCCCAAAGCGCCGTTCGTGCCGTTCCCGGTGACGCTGCCCACGGACGCGGAATTGGTGTGGGTGCTGGCGCGCCGGGAGGACCTCGGCCCCGACGAGGCGGCGCGTGCGCTGGCGCACATCGAGGATGAATTCTG
>CAXUHC010000171.1:0-9938 GCA_964250705.1 uncultured Chthoniobacterales bacterium
CCCCATCTTGCCAGCCAGCGCAAGTCCAGCTTACTTTTGGCGCGTAGGCCCTGGGAGGCGCGGGCGTTCGACCGACGTGGCCACGAGCAGGTTATCCCTGAGCACGATGGTACGCACCCGGGAAAGGGCGTCGGAGAGCGACGGGTCCTTGCGGGCGAGGTCGTGGAAGCGGTCGTTGCAAATGTCGGTGAGCTTCTGGCTGTAGCTCTGCATGAACGTCGGGTTGCGCAGCATCGACGGCAGCAGTCCGCCTTTGAGTTCGCCCCGGAGCGGGATCGCGTGGCGCAGTGCGAAGGCGAACCTGCCGCCCGCAAAGGAGGCGTCGAGCGTGGTGCGGGCGTTGATGAAATATTGGGTGGGGGCGCTGTCGGTGACGGGGAAGCTCAGGTCCGCGACGAGTTGGCCGTTGACGATTTCCACAAACGCCTGCCCACGCAGGGGGGCGAATTGCGGCGCGCGGGCGATGAGGGTGTTCAGATCGTCGGCGGTCAGCTCCACGGTGGCGGCCTGGCTGTCGGCCATCGCCTGGCCGAAGGGTTGCAGCTTGGCAACGACCGCCTGGTACTGTGCGTCGGTGGGGTCGGCGACCCGGACGGCCACCTGCTGATCGGTGAAAAACGCCTGGCCGCTCTTGTAGAAGAACCAGCCGAAGGTGCCCAGGCCGACGCCGAAGAGCATGAGAATGATGATCGTCAGCAGGCAGCCTTTGGTGAAACAGCCCAGGCCGCCGCGCGGCGGAAGGGCGGGCGCTGCGGGCGGGAGGGGAGGAGGGGTCTGATCGTTCATGAAAGGGAAGATTACGAGAAAAAGGACGCCACCGCTGCTACCACGGCGCGCTGCTCATCGCCGGTGAGTTCCGGGAACACCGGCAACGCGAGGGATTCGCGCGCCGCGGCCTCGGCGGCGGGGAAATCACCCTCTTTGTATCCCAGGGAGCGAAAACACTCCTGCTGGTGGAGCGCGAGCGGGTAATAAATCGCGTTGCCGATGCCTTGCGCGGTAAGGTGCGCGCGCAGGGCATCGCGGACCCCAGCGGCGACGCGGACCACGTACTGGTGATAGACGTGGTGGTTCGTCACCCCCCGGCCCGCGTAAGGCTCGGCGGGCAGGCGGACTTTTTCGAGCAGACCGGCCTGCGTGAAAAGATCGCGGTAAACGCTGGCGCGTTCGCGCCGGGCCGCCGACCACGCGGGCAGGTGCGGCAGCTTGACGGCGAGGACCGCCGCCTGGAGCGCGTCGAGGCGGAAGTTGCCGCCGACGAACTGGTGGTAATACTGCGTTTCCATGCCGTGCATCCGCATGGCGCGCAGGCGCGAGGCGAGGCCCCCGTCGCCCGAGACGAGCAGCCCCGCGTCGCCGAACGCGCCGAGGTTCTTGGACGGGAAAAAACTGAACCAGCCCATCGCGCTCATGACGCCTGCCTGCGCGGCGAACGTGCCCCCACTGCCGTCCGGGTGGGGGTACTCCGCGCCGATGGCCTGCGAGGCATCCTCCAGCAAGGTCAGCCCGGCCTGCCGGGTCAGGCGTCCGAGGGGGCCCATGTCCGCGCAAAGCCCGAAAAGGTGCACTGGGATCACGGCGCGCAACCGTTCCCCGGTCGGCGTGCGCAGGACGCCGGAGGGGTCGCGGCGGGCGACGTTTTCCAGGTAATGCGCCAACGCGTCGGGCGAGAGGTTGAGGGTCTCGGGATCGATGTCCACGAACACCGGGCGCGCGCCGACCCGCGAGAGGCAGCCCGCCGTGGCGAAAAAGGTGTAGGGCGTGGTGACCACCGCGTCGCCGGGTCCGATATCCAGCGCCATCAGCGCGGCGAGTTGGGCGTCGGTCCCCGAACTCATGCCCACCGCGCACCCGGCGTCGCAAAACGCCCGTACCGCCTCCTCGAACTGCTCGACCGCCGGTCCCAGGATAAACTGCTGGCTGGCCATGACCTCGCGGACGCGCGTCTCGATTTGCTCGCGCAACGGGGCGTACTGGCGTGTGAGGTCAAGCAACGGAACGGGCATCGGGAAAGGATGAAGGATGAAGGATGAAGGCGGAAGGCAGAAAATGAAAGGGCCGTCATCAAAAGGAGAGGTGAAAGGGAGATACAGACGCGCAGGGCGGACGTTCATCCTTCATCCTTCATCCTTCATCCTTCATCCTTTCCCTTCTTGGCCCGGCAGTTGCTGCTTGACTTGAACGGAGCGCGCGGCGGAAGCTGGCCCGTAGTCACGAAGGAGACATACACGTATGATCGGAAAACTATTCTGGGTGTTGCTGACGGCGGTGTTTACCTTCGGCTTCGTCGTGCTGTTCGAGAACGGCACCGACAATTACGTCGCCAATTGTCAGACGGAGTTTCAGGATCTCAAGGCTTTCGTGGTCACGCCGCCAAAGAAAAAGCCGGACACCACCAGCCAGCAGTTCAAGTAGCCGGGTGCGTTTGTCCGTCGATGGCGTAAATATCGACGTTCTTGCCGTGCCGGACCGTGGCTCCCTGGAAGTTCATCCCCAGCTTCACCAATACCCTCACCGAGGCGGTGTTGCCCTGCTCCACGATCCCGAGAATGCGCGGCAGCCCGACCAGCGAGAGGCAATGTTGCAACGCAGCCTTGCCGGCTTCGGTCGCGTATCCCTGGCCCTGGAACTTCGGAAATAACCGGAAGCCGAGTTCCGGCTCGGGGGTGATCTCGTGGACAGGCTCCACGGCGACGCCGCAGTAACCGATCACTTCGCCGCTGGCGCGGAAGGCGACCGCCCATTTGCCGAAACCGTGGGCGGCGTAGGAGGCGATGCATCCTTCGAGAATCACGCGGGTTGCTTCTAACGAGGGGCTGGGACCGGCGACGGAAAACCGCATGACCTCCGGGTCGGACAGGAGCGCGTGAAGGACGGGCAGATCGTCGGGCGTGAGGTTCCGCAGGACGAGGCGCGGGGTCAGGATGTAAAGCGGAAAGATTTCGTGAGTGGACGCGCTCATCGCAGAAATTTGTCCGCAGATTACGCAGATTTCCGCAGATTGCGGAAGAAAAAGGGAGGATTCATCATCTGACTCCTGCTTTCTAATCTGCGGAAATCTGCGTAATCTGCGGACAACTTCCGCTTGCCGTCAACGGTCCTACTGATACGCCGCCTGCGGACCCTTCACGTTCTTCTTGCCGATCCACGGCATCAGGCTGCGCAGCTTCGCACCCACTTTCTCGATGGGATGCGCCGCGCCCGCCTTGAGCAACGCGTTGTAATTCTTGCGGCCCGTGCGGTATTCCTCGATCCAGTTCTTGGCGAACTTGCCGTTCTGAATCTCCTTGAGCACCTTGCCCATCTCCTTCTTGACTGCCTTGTTGATGATGCGCGGCCCGGTGACCACGTCGCCGTATTTGGCCGTTTCCGAGATGGAAAACCGCATCCCGGCGATGCCCGACTCGTTCATCAGATCGACGATGAGCTTCAACTCGTGCAGGCACTCGAAATACGCCATCTCGGGCTGATACCCGGCCTCGACCAGCGTCTCGAACCCGGCCTGGACCAGCGCCGTCGCGCCACCGCAGAGCACGGCCTGTTCGCCGAAGAGGTCCGTTTCGGTTTCCTCCTTGAAGGTCGTTTCGATGACGCCGCCGCGGGTGCCGCCGATGCCCTTGGCCCAGGCAAGGGCCACCTTCTTGGCCTTTTTGCTCGGATTCTGGTAAACGGCGATCAACGCCGGGACTCCCTTGCCCTCGACGTACTGTCGGCGCACGATGTGGCCGGGTCCCTTGGGCGCGACCATGATGACGTCCACCTCCGGCGGCGGCACGACCGTCTTGAAGTGGATGGCAAACCCGTGGCTGAACAGGATGGTTTTGCCCTTGGTCAGATTGGGGGCCACGTCCTTTTCGTAGACCTCGGCGATCTTCAAATCAGGCACGGCGATGAAAATCACGTCGGCCTCGCGCACGGCTTCGGCGGTGTCGGCGACGGCCAGACCCTTCTCCGCCGCCACGGCGCGCGAGGGGCTGCCCGGGTACAGGCCGATGATGACGTTCATACCACTGTCCTTGAGGTTGAGCGCGTGGGCGTGGCCCTGGCTGCCGAAGCCGATGACCGCGCAGGTCTTGGCGGCCAGGATTTGGAGATCGGCGTCTTTATCGGTGTAAACTTTGGCGGGCATGGGAAGAGAAGGATGAAGGATGAAGGATGAAGGACGAAGGATGAAGGCGGAGGAGCGGAAAGGTGAAGTCACTGACAGCGGGCGGAGTAAGACGGCGGAAGTGGATCGGGGAGGCGGTGACGACGAAAATTTTCCGCCTTCATCCTTCAATCCTTCATCCTTTTCCTCACCCTTCTTCCTGCCGCCGGGACATGGCGACCTTGCCGGTGCGGGTCAGTTCGGTGATACCGAAGCCGCCCATGAGGCGGATGAACTTGTTGATCTTGCCTTCGTGGCCGGTGACTTCGATCAGAAAATTCTTGTGCTGCACGTCCACGATCTTCGCGCGGAAAATGTCGCAGATTTGCATGACTTCCGAACGTGTCTCGCCGTCCACTTTGACCCGCATGAGGACCAGCTCGCGGTCCACGAACTCGTCGTCGTGGAAATCCTCGATGGAGATCACGTCAACGAGCTTGTTGAGTTGCTTGGTCACCTGTTCGAGCACGGAGTCGTCGCCGTGCACGACGATGGTCATCTGACTCGTGTTTGGGTCCAGCGTCGGGCCGGTGTTAAGCGTGTCGATGTTGAAACCCCGGCCGCTGAACATCCCGGCGATGCGCGCGAGAACACCGAACTTGTTTTCGACGAGGACGGAAAGGGTGTGACGCATGAAAAACGAAGGGACGAAATCTCGGGGCGAAGACCGTGCGGCGTTTTGCGGCCCTCGTCAAACGTAAAAATGCCCGTAGGTTATCAGCGTGATTACACTGGACATCCCGCCGGGCGACTTCCGCGCCTTCATCTTTGACTGCGACGGCACGCTCGCCGACACGATGCCGCTGCATTATCAGGCTTACTTGGACATCCTGCGTCCGCTCGGCTGCGACTTTCCGGAGGAGCTTTTCTACTCGCTGGGCGGGGTGCCGGCGGCGGGCGTGGTCGAGATTCTCAACGAGCGTTTCGGCTACGCGCTGCCTGCCGGGGAGATCGCGGAGCGCAAGGAAGCGCGTTTCGGCGAGCTGATTCCCCAGGTGAAGCCGATTGTGCCGGTGGTCGATTTCATGCGTGGCGTGGTGGGGCGCTTTCCCGTGGCGGTGGCCTCGGGCGGGCGGAAATCGCTCGTGCTGGCGACGCTCGACGCGCTGGGCATCCACGCGCATTTCGGGGCCGTGGTCACCTACGAGGACGTCGTGCACCCCAAGCCCGCGCCGGACACCTACCTGGAAGCGGCGCGGCGGCTGGGCGTCGAACCGGCGGCCTGTCTGGTGTTCGAGGACACGCCGCTGGGCATCGAAGCGGCGACGGCGGCGGGGATGCAAAGCGTGCTCGTAGCCAGTGGACCGGTGGTGGCACGTTCGGCAGCCTGAACAAAAACGCATTTTAAGCGGTGGAGGTTCCCGCGCCCTGCACTACAGTGACCGTCCTATGCATGTGGAAATCATCAAGTGCATCGCCTACGGGCCCGTCAACCAGGAGGAGAACATCTTCCTGCACCGCATCTTCGATCTGCCCTTCGCGCCGTTCGAGGGGCTGAAAGTGGTCCAGGGCGATTGGGCGGACGAGGTGGACAGCGTCGAGTGGGATGTGGACGAGCAGTTTTTTACCTGCTGGACCGAAAACGACGAGACCTACCTCGGGCAATTCGTCGATGAGGAAACTCTCCGCACGCTGGTGGCCGAGTACGTGGGCAACGGCTGGGAGGAAAGTCCCCACGAGGAAGACCCCGACCGCTGACCGGGCCGGGGGGGCGCTATCGGAGGGTGATCGCGGGATCGAGCGAGCGCAGGGCGCCGCCGACATCCAGCGAACCCGTCAGGCCGATGTCGCCGGAGGAATACACGCGGCCATGCCCGAAGCTGTCGGACGTGTAGTTGCGCCCTTCGTACCGGGTGACGACCTGCGGGATGTGCGAGCCGGTCGGGGTGTAGCCGGTGATGTAAAACACCGACTTGTGCGCCCTTACGGCCCGGGCGATGGCGGCGTCCTGCCGTGCCTTGGCCGCGTCCTGCGGGTGGCGGGTAAGCCGGTGAGAGTCGTTGGCGGTCTGGGCGGACAGCGAAACCCCCGAGACCAAGGTGATGCCGAGTAAAAGGAGGGGAAGTTTCATGCGCTCCAAGCTTGCACGAAAAAGGGTGCTCGCGCAACGCCCGCCCCCGACGGTTCAATCGGGGATCTCTACGACCGCGGGAAACCCCGGGCAGAGGCGAGACCGTTCCAAACGACCAGCCGCGTCGAAGAACTGCATTTGTCCGCGTTCGTCGCAGAGCCAGAATTCCTCGGCCCCGGCCTGGAAGTAGAGTTGCCCCTTGTGCAGCTGTTCTTCCAGCCAATTGCTCGGCGAAATGATTTCCACGCAGATTTCCGGCGCGCTGGTCCAAGAAAGCTCGTGCGGCACCGTGCGGTAGCGCTCGGAAGAGGCCCAGATCACGTCGGGGACCTTGGTATTCTCCGCAGTGTCCACGCCAACTTCGGTGACGCAGACACCGTCCGGTCGCTGCACTTGCAGCAAATACGTGATCCTGGCCTGGTACGCGCCGTGGCGATTTCTGGCTGGACTCATTTCAATGTTCCCCCACTTGTTGAGTTCGATCTTGAAGGGCAAATCCTGCAAGATCGGGTTGTCGACAACTTCGGCCCAGGTCATCCGCCGAGCTTACCGGACGTGCCGCCCTCCGGCAAGCACATCCCGCTTCACGCCTTGCCAATCGCCGCGTGGTACTCCTGCAACGGCTTCACGCTCAGTCCCTTTCCTTGCAGCGACCGGATGCCGTTGACGCTCGCCGCCGCGGCGCTGAGCGTGGTCATGATCGGGATGCGGTACGTCACCGCCGCACCCCGGATCTTCACCTCGTCCTCGCGCGGTTTTTTGCCGCTCGGCGTGTTGATGATGAACGAAATCTCGCCGTTCTTGATCATGTCCAGCACGTGCGGGCGGCCTTCGCTGAGCTTGAAGAGCTTCCGCACCGGCACGCCCGCCGCCGTCAGCGCCGCCGCCGTGCCGCTCGTCGCGTAAAGCTGGAACCCGAGCGCCACGTACTCCCGCGCCAGGCTCACGGCGGTCATCTTGTCGCCGTCCTTGACGCTGATGAACAAATTGCCGCCCTTGGGCAGCGGCGAACCGGCGGCCATCTGCGATTTCGCGTACGCCAGGCCGAGGTCGGCGTCGATGCCCATGACCTCGCCCGTCGATTTCATCTCCGGCCCGAGCGTGATGTCCACCCCGGGAAAGCGCTGGAAGGGAAACACCGCTTCCTTGACCGAGAAATGCGTGGGAATCACTTCCTGCGTGAACCCCAGGTCTGCCAGCTTGCGCCCGGCCATGACCTTCGCCGCGAGTTTTGCCAGGGGCACGCCGATGGCCTTGCTGACGAAGGGCGTCGTCCGCGACGCGCGGGGGTTGACCTCCAAGACGTAAACCGTCTCGTCCTTGACGGCGAACTGCACGTTCATCAGGCCGCTGACCTTCAATTCGCGGGCCAGGTCCTTCGTGGCGGCGGTGATGGTCTGGCGGACGCCCTCGGACAACGAAAACGACGGGATCACGCACGCGCTGTCGCCCGAGTGGATGCCCGCCTGCTCGATGTGCTCCATGATCGCGCCGAGCACGATGGTTTCGCCGTCGCTCAGGCAATCCACATCGACCTCGGTGGCGTCTTCGAGGAAGCGGTCCACCAGGATGGGCCGTTCCGGGCTGGCGGAGATGGCGTTGGCCATGTACCGGCGCAGGTCTTCCTCCGCATAAACAATTTCCATCGCCCGGCCGCCCAGCACGAACGACGGACGCACCAGCACGGGGTAGCCGATCCCGGCGGCGATGGCGACGGCCTCGTCCGCGTTGATTGCCGTGCCGTTGGGCGGCTGGCGCAACTGCAACTTTTCGAGCACGGCGGCGAAATGCTTCCGGTCCTCGGCCAGTTCGATGCTGGCAGGCTGGGTGCCGATGATGTTAACCCCGTTGGCCTGGAGCGCGGCGGCGAGGTTGAGCGGCGTCTGCCCGCCGAACTGCACGATGACGGCCCAGCACCGTTCCCGCTCGTAGATGTTGAGCACGTCTTCGAGGGTCAGCGGCTCGAAATAGAGCTTGTCGCTGGTATCATAGTCGGTGCTGACGGTTTCCGGGTTCGAGTTGACCATGATGGTCTCGAATCCTTCCTCCTTCAGCGCAAACGCCGCGTGGCAGCAGCAGTAGTCGAACTCGATGCCCTGGCCGATGCGGTTCGGGCCGCCGCCGAGGATCATCACCTTCTTTTTGTCCCCGCCGCGCGTCTCGTCCTCGTCGCCGTACGTGGAATAATAATAGGGCGTGTACGCCTCGAATTCCGCCGCGCAGGTGTCCACGAGCCGATAGGTCGGCACGAGGTTGCCGCCCTTGCGCTGGTTGCGAATGTCCGCCTCCGTGAGCGCGCCGCCGGTCAGATGGGCCAACTGGCGGTCGGAAAAGCCGAGCTTCTTGGCGCGGCGCAACGGAATGTCCGCCGGGTGGTCCCGGTAGCGGAACTCCGCTTCCATCAGTTGCCGGATATTATTCAAAAACCACGGGTCGATCCCGGTCAGCGCGTAGATTTCATCGACCGAAAATCCCGCGATCATCGCGTGACGGATGGAAAAAATACGTTCGGCGTGGGGCACGCGCAGGCGCTGGGTCAGGGTTTCCCGGTCATAGGAGCCGTCGGGCAGGGTGGGGTATTGGTCCTTGCCGTCCGCGCCGAGGCCGAAGCGGCCGGTTTCCAGTGAGCGCAGGGCTTTTTGCAGGGCTTCCTTGAAGGTGCGTCCGATGGCCATCGCCTCGCCGACGCTTTTCATCTGCGTGGTGAGCACGGGGTCGGCCTGCGGGAATTTCTCGAACGTGAAGCGCGGCACCTTGACCACGCAATAGTCGATGGTCGGCTCGAAGCTCGCGGGCGTTTCGCGGGTAATATCGTTTTTCAACTCATCCAGCGTGTAGCCCACGGCGAGCTTCGCGGCGATCTTGGCGATAGGGAACCCCGTGGCCTTCGACGCCAGCGCCGACGAGCGCGAAACGCGCGGGTTCATCTCGATGACGATCATCCGCCCGTTCTGCGGGTTGACGGCGAACTGGATGTTCGAGCCGCCGGTTTCCACCCCGATCTCGCGGATGACCGCGAACGAGGCGTCGCGCATGATCTGGAACTCGCGGTCGCTGAGCGTCTGCGTCGGGGCGACCGTGATGCTGTCGCCGGTGTGGACGCCCATCGGGTCGAAATTCTCGATGGAACAGACGAGCACGCAATTGTCCGCGTGGTCGCGCATGACTTCCATCTCGAACTCCTTCCAGCCCAGGAGCGATTCCTCGATCAGCACTTCCTTGACCGGCGAGAGGTCCAGCCCCCGCGCGACGATGGTGTCGAACTCCTCTTTATTATAGGCGATGCCGCCGCCCTGCCCGCCGAGCGTGAACGCCGGGCGGATGATCAGCGGAAAACTCCCCGCCAGCCGAGCGATCTCACGAGCCTCGTCCATCGTGTGCGCCACGCCCGAGCGGGCCACGTCGAGGCCGATCTTGAGCATCGCGTCCTTGAACTTCTGGCGGTTCTCGCCCTTTTCGATGGCCTCGGCGTTGGCCCCGATGAGCTTGACGTTATATTTCTCCAAGATGCCCGCGTGGTAGAGATCCATCGCGGCGTTGAGCGCGGTCTGGCCGCCGAGGGTGGGCAGCAGGGCGTCGGGCCGTTCGGCGGCGATGATCTTTTCGATGATCTCGACGGTGATCGGCTCGATGTAGGTGCGCGCGGCGAACTCCGGGTCCGTCATGATGGTGGCGGGGTTGGAGTTGAGCAGCACCACCTCGTAGCCTTCCTCGGCAAGC
>CAXUHC010000172.1:0-9918 GCA_964250705.1 uncultured Chthoniobacterales bacterium
TTGCTTGCGCTGTGTTTTGTTCCGCACATCGGCCAGAGCGTGCACGGCTCGGCGCGATGGGTTCGTGTCGGGCCGATGATGTTCCAGCCGAGCGAGATCGGAAAATTTGCGGCCGTGGTCGCCCTGGCGTGGTGGTTCAATCGTTACGAGCAGCGGAGTTCGCAGTTGCTCCACGGGTTCATTTTTCCAATGCTGCTGATCGGCGTTCTGATGGGTCTGATCGTTCGGGAAGAGGATCTCGGCGCAACGCTGCTCATCGGTGTGACGATGATTACCATCATGTTTGTGGCCGGCAGTAATCCCATCTACATGGTCTTGCTCGGGTTGGTAATGGTAGGTGGCATTTGGCTGTTGGCTCACCACATGCACGAGCGCGCCGGCAGGCTCGACGCATTCTGGAACCTCGAACAACACAAAGACGGTAAAGGTCTGCAACAGTGGGAAGCGTTGAAAGCTTTTGGGTCCGGTGGCCTCTTCGGGCTGGGTCTGGGAGAGAGCCGGGAAAAGATCGGTTATCTGCCGTTCGCACATACGGATTTCATTTTCCCGATCATTGGTGAAGAGCTCGGTTTGCGCGCCACTCTGCTGGTGATTTTTACTTTTCTCAGTGCTACCCTGAGCGGTGTTTTGATTGCCATGCAGGCACGTGACCGCTTCGGGATGTTGCTCGGCTTTGGCCTTGTCATCAACATCGCGTTGCAAGCCTGCGTGAATATCGGAATGACGACGGCGCTGCTGCCGAACAAAGGCATGCCCTTGCCGTTCATTAGTTACGGTGGCTCCAATCTTTGCCTTTGCCTCCTGTTCACCGGGGTGCTGTTGAACATTTATCGTCAGGGAGCTTTGGCGGAAACGGGCGAAGTGACCAACGCGATTTCGCTCCAGGTCAGGACAACCCCACGCCTATAAATCCCGGCAGCCGGGATTTCCGAGCACTGCACGTCGCTTCCCGCGTGCGGTCGCGCAGGTTCACAACGTGCCCCGCCGGCAGTTGCAAACTGGCCGTGGTCAATCGAAGATCGACGTTCAGCCATGAAAACATCGATTCCGCGTCACCCCAAGCTTACCGAGTTGCTCCTATGAACGTGGTGATTGCCTGTGGTGGGACCGGCGGTCACCTTTTTCCAGGACTGGCCGTCGCCGAAGTTTTGCAAGCGAAAGGCCATCAGGTTCTGGTCTTTATCTCCGAGAAGGAGATCGACGCACTCGCGGTGCGCGATCACATCGGTCGGTTTAGATTTGAGAAATTGCCTGCCGTGGGTATGCCCCGGGTGCTTTCCTTGGCTTTTCTCGCATTTTCACGCGGTCTCGCGCACAGTTTGGCCCGATGCCGGCAAATTTACCGGGAATTTGATCCCCAAGCAATCTTGGGAATGGGCGGGTTCACCTCAACTGCGCCGATGCTGGCGGGGCGCTGCCTTGGCATTCCCGCATTTATCCATGAATCGAACTCTATTCCTGGAAAGGCGAACCGTCTCAACGCCAGGCTCTCACGCACCGTGCTGCTCGGCTTCGCTGAATGTGCGCAACATTTTCCCACTAGGACGCCCTGCGTCGTGACAGGCACGCCGATCCGCGACAGCTTGCGCGAACGCCTTGATCCACCGGCGGCCAGAACGTTGTTTGGATTGTCGCCGGACGGCCAAAAAACGTTGCTGGTAATGGGTGGGAGTCAGGGCGCGCACGGACTCAACCAAGCGGTGCAGCGTGCCTCAACTTCGTGGAAGCATGAGCTGCAAATGATTCACCTGACTGGCAAGGACGACGAAACGTCGATCCGCGAAACGTACGCCAACCAAGGCATCCCCGCGTACGTGGCTGCCTTTCACCATCGGATGCAGGAGGCTTACTCGGCCGCGGATTTTGTCATCGCCCGCTCGGGAGCCGCCAGCTTGAGCGAGCTTGCGTTTTTCGGCCTGCCTAGCCTCCTCATCCCCTACCCTGCGGCAGCCGAAGATCACCAGACGCTGAACGCGCAGATTTTTGCGGCGGCCGGAGCCGCGCTGTCGATCAGGGAGCAGGACGCCACAAGTGAAATGCTCGCCAACGCGGTGTTGGACGTGATAAAAAGCCCGGAGAAATTGGCGGCGATGAAGGAGAAGTCGCGTCAGCTTTCCCCTGTCGACGCCGCCGCCCGAGTGGCCGAAACCCTCGAACGAAAATGTCAGCCTTGAACGAGCTAACTCCGGTTTCTGCTGGTTTGGGAGGAGCGACGCCGATGCACGTCCATTTGATCGGAGTCGCGGGGTCCGGGATGAGTGGGCTGGCAGGGCTGCTGCTGGCGCTCGGACATCGGGTGAGCGGATCAGATAGAGTTGACACCGCGGAAGTCCGGCGCCTCCAGGGCGAAGGCCTCGTTTTTCATTGCCCTCACTCGGCGGAAATGGTTCACGACGCCGAGATAGTCATCTATTCCTCCGCCGTAAAAGCGGGCAATCCTGCCTACGATGAGGCGATCCGCTTGGGGACACCGCTGGTCCGCCGGGCCGAAGCGCTGGCGGCGCTCATGGCGGTGCGCCGCGGGATTCTCATCGCCGGGATGCACGGCAAGACGACTACCAGTTCGATGGCAGCCCATGTCTTACGAGGAGGTGGCTTGCGGCCGTGTCACTACGTCGGCGCGGAAATTCCAATTCTTGGCACCAACGCGCATTGGGATCAAGACGGTGAATACTTCGTGGCAGAGGGGGACGAAAGCGACGGCACGATTGCGCTCTTTCGCCCCGAGCACACGGTCGTCTTGAACATTGAGGAAGAGCATCTGGATCACTACGCGGATCTTGCCGCCATCGAGGCGGTGTTCCGCCAGTTGCTCGACCAGACACACGGTAAGATCTTTTATTGCCTCGACGATGCGAACACGGCACGACTGTGCGCAGCCCGCCTCAACTGCATTTCTTTCGGCTCAAGCTGCCGGGCTGATTACCGATACGAGACGCCGCAGGCCCGCGAGTTTCAGTCCCGCTTCGAGGTGTATCGGCGAGGGGAGAAGCTTGGCGAAATTACGCTCAACGTCCCCGGACGCCACAACGTGAGTAACGCCACCAGCGTCGTTGCACTGGCAATGGAACTCGGCGTGGATTTCCCGACAATTGTTGCCGCGTTGGAAAGTTTTCGTGGCGCGAGACGACGCTTCGAATTCAAACATTGCGGGCCGTCCTACAGCGTTGTCGACGACTACGGACATCACCCGAGCGAAATCCGCGCGACGCTGGAAACCGCGCGCGCTGGCCACAGCGGCAGGGTGGTTGCGATGTTCCAGCCGCATCGTTATACCCGTACGCAGGCTTTGCGCGAGGAGTTCGGGCAAGCCTTTGGACATGCCGATGTTGTGTTGGTGACGGATGTATACGCCGCCAGCGAGCTGCCGATTCCAGGCGTCAGCGGCCAGACCATCGTGGATGCGTTGCAACGGCACGGGCATCGCAACGCCAAATATGAGCCGATTCTCGGTCAGCTCAAGACCCGGGTCGGCGCACTCTTGCGGCCGGGGGACCTACTGCTGAGCCTCGGCGCCGGTAATATCCACGAGGTCGCCACCGAGTTGGTTCGTGATCTCGCATTACTGGAGGAAATACAGGCGGTGTTGGGAAACGACGGTTCGGCGAAATTGTACGAACCTCTTTCCAAACATACCACGCTCCGCGTTGGTGGGCCGGCCCGGTTTTGGGCCGAACCATCGACCGAAGCGGCCTTTGCCGGTCTGATCACTTTCGCTCGACGCCATCGCTTGGAAGTTTTCGTGATCGGTCGCGGCTCGAACCTTCTCGTGAAGGACGGAGGAATCGACGGGTTGGTGATCCATCCTAACGGAGGCGACTTTGCCCAAGTTAGCGTATCCGCTGATACCTCTGAAATCACCGCCGGGGTAGCCGTCGGTCTGAAACGGTTGAGTGGCACCGCCGCGAAGGCTGGCATCGGCGGATTCGAATGGATGGAAGGGATTCCCGGAGCAGTCGGCGGCAGTTTGCGCATGAATGCCGGCGCGATGGGCGTGGAAACCTTCGATCAGGTCGTTCGACTGCGCGTCATCGATGAGAACGGCGTGATCCACGACCTCGATCCGTCGCAGATGGAAATTCACTACCGGGAAATTCCATCGCTCACGAAAAATTTTGCGGTGAGCGCTACGTTCCGGGGTCATGCGAGTACCATCGACCATATCCAGGGGCTGCTTGAACAATCCTCGGCCAAACGCAAGGCCTCCCAACCTATCGCCGCGAGCGCGGGTTGCATCTTCAAGAATCCGTCGCGCGAATGCCCTGCTGGAAAGCTCGTGCAGGAATTGGGTTTGAAAAACGCCAGCGTGGGGGCGGCGCGCGTCTCCGAAGTCCATGGCAATTTCATCGTCAACGATGGTGGTGCTTCCGCCGCTGATGTTTTGGAATTAATCCGGCAAATCAAGCAGCACGCAGCAGAGATGCGTGGCATCCAGATGGACACGGAAGTTCAGATTGTTGGTCGCGACTAACATCACTTTTCAGCCAGCTCGATATTCGGCCGTCCGTGGTCACTCCACTAGAGGAAAGGATGTTTATTCGTGTTGGCGCGCGAATGGCAAGCCCTGCAAAAATTGGTCGCTGGGGATGTGAAGTTTGATTGACATTTTTATCGATCTTGAACACATTTTACGAAGCTTGGATCGATCATCGGAATGCAAACCGTCACCCTCTCCCCGAAGTTTCAGGTTGTCATTCCCCAAGCAGTCCGTGAAGCGCTGGGCCTGCGTCCCGGAGAAAAATTTCAGGTGGTTTCCTACGATGGCCGCATCGAGCTGATCCCGGTTCAGCGCATGAAACAATCGCGAGGATTTCTCAAAGGCATGACGGCCAAGATCGACCGGACTGAGCGCGACCGGCCTCTATGAACAACGCCGTGGATTCATCCGCCTGGGTGGAATATTTTATCGACGGTCCCAACGCGGCGTTTTTCGCGTCGGCTATCGAGAATACTTCGAGCCTGGTCGTGCCCTCGATCTCGCTGCACGAGGTTTTTAAGAAGACCTTGCAGAATCAGAACGAAGGAAGTGCGCTCCGCGCCATCGCTCAGATGAAACAGGGCAGCGTGCGCGATCTCGACGAAGAAGTCGCCCTCAGCGCGGCCAAGCTGAGTTTTCAACTCAATTTACCGATGGTGGAAAGTATCGTGCTCGCTACGGCCAGGGTCAGCCACGCCCGCTTGTGGACGCAGGAGGAATGCTTTCGGGGAATCGAAGGCGTAAATTATAAACCGAGGGCCAGAAGCCTCGCCCTCTGAAACGATTGCCGAAGCAAACATTTCCCGACATGATGAAGTTGGCGCACCTCCATATTGCCGTCCTCGAAGGCGGGCCTGGTACCGAACGGGAAGTTTCGCTGCGCTCTGGCATGAACGTCGCGCGGTGGCTCCGCGAAGCGGGTGCCGCTAGCGTTGTTGAAATGGATATTCGTGACGGCGATTTTATCCTGTCGCCCGACGTGAATCTTGTTTGCAACATGATCCACGGAACGTTCGGCGAGGATGGCCAGCTTCAGCGACTGCTCGAAGAACGGGGCATTCCGTACACCGGAGAAGGCGTTCGCGGCAGTGAACTCGCGTTTGACAAGATTCTGACCAAGCGGCGGTTTGAGGAACGCGGCGTCGCAACGCCAGCCTACGAAGTGATCACGAGAGGCACGCAAACGACGTTCCCGTTGCCCATGGTCATCAAGGCTCCCCAGCAAGGGTCGAGCGTCGGAGTGCATCTGGTGCGCGAAGCCGCCGGAATACCCGCCGCCATAAACGACGTTGCGCAGTACGGAGACGAAATACTGGTCGAAAAATTGATCACGGGCCGTGAACTGACCGTGGGCGTGGTGGGGGATCTCGCGCTGCCCGTCATCATGATCAAGCCGAAACAGGACTTCTACGATTTTAAAAACAAATATCCCTGGCTCAATCCTTCCGGCGCGGCGGACCATTTTTGTCCGGCTCCGCTGTCGGAAAAGTTGACGGCGCATGTGCAGGCGCTCGCCCTGGCGGCACACCGCGCTCTGGACCTCGAAACTTATTCGCGGGTCGACATTCTCCTCGATGAGGACGATCAGCCGTACGTGCTGGAGTTGAACACCATTCCGGGGATGACCGAAAGCAGTCTGCTCCCTGAGGCCGCGCGGGTGATCGGCATCGAGCCGCCACAGCTTTGCGAACGCATCGTCGAGCTTTCACTCGCGCGTTTTGTGGGCCGTACGTCGTAGGTCGGCAACTTCCACCTTCATTTCCTTATGCCAGCTGCCCCTAGTTCGTCGGTTTCCAAAGTGACCAACGCACGCCGGACCACCCCACGTCAGCGTCGTCAGCAGCACATGTTGGAGGGTGTGACGGTGCGCAGCAATCAGGCTGCGAGCCAGCGCAGACGGTGGTGGTTCGGCTTGTCCGCCAAGGTTCTCCTCGCGCTTTGCCTGGGCACCGGGTTGTACGTCGGCATCAAAAAGGGGGCTGCGTGGTTGGTGCTGAAAAATCCCGATTACAACGTCTCGGTTCTGAATGTCGAAACCGACGGGGTGTTAAGTCCCGAGTCCGTCCTAGACGCCGCCGATCTCCATAAAGGCGCAAATATTTTCATGGTAAATCTGAGCCGTGCCAAGGCGCGGGTCGAAGCGATTCCGCAGGTCGAACGGGTGCAGGTCACGCGTCAGTTGCCGAACCGCATTTCCATCCAGATCTACGAGCGAAAGCCGGTGGCATGGATTGCGCCGGAGCGCGGCGCCGGCAACCGTGATGAAGTCATCAAATCAGCCGCCTCTTATCTGATCGACGCCCGAGGCGTCCTGTGGCCTTCGAAGAAGCTCAATCCACAGGACTATTTCCTGCCCATCATCCGTAACTATTCCGAAGGCCCCCGCCTGGAAGGTCAGGAGGTTGAAGGGGAAGAAGTCAAAGCGGCCCTCGATCTGTTACACACCCAGCAGGATACGATGATCGGCACGAGGTTTCAGATTCAGGAAATCGATCTGGCCAAGCATTTCGGATTGGAAGTCACCGACCGCAACGGTTTGCAGGTCCTCTTCGGTCTGGATGAAATGGATCGGCAGCTCAAGCGTCTCGACGTTTATTTGCAGGTGGTCGACCAGCGCGGCGAGAAAGCACAAACGATCAATCTCCTGACACAAAAGAACGTGCCCATTACTTTTGTGACCACGCCCACCGTGCCCGATAAATCTCTGGCTTCCCCGCCTGCTGCGAGTCCCGCCGCCACGGTGAATAATGCGAAATCCTCTCCTGCCGCCGGGAAGGAAAAAGGCAAAGCTCATGTCGTCGAAAACTCTTCGCCGCTGAAACACGCCAGGTCTGGTGCCAGGATGCAACAACCGTTTGAATCTTCGTCCAAAAAGTCATCCCACGGCGGGCGCTAGGATTTTGTGACAGAGCGGACTGAAAGCGTGATCAGATGAGTAAAGAAAACATCGTTGTCGGTATGGAAATTGGCACGACCAAAGTGTGCGTCGCCGTTGCCGATTTGCGTTCCGATGGCTCGTTGAAGGTGCTGGGCTTCGGGCAATCCCCTTCGTTGGGGGTGCGCAAGGGCGAGATTGTCCACCTGGAAACCGTGCACAAATGTGTGCGCGACGCCGTGGCCGATGCGGAACAAAAAAGCGACGTCAGCATTCGCAGTGTTTACGTCGGGATCACGGGCGGCCACATCAGCAGTTTCAACAATCGCGGTGTCGTCGAACTGCCCGAAGATCGCGATGAGATTGACGAAGACGATCTCGAGGAGGTAAAGCGCAACGCGCGGGATGTGAACATCCCCTCGCAGAACGCTTTTCTACACGCCATCATTCAGCATTACTACGTGGATGGTCAGGATGGCGTGTTGACTCCCGTCGGCATGTTGGGCACGAAACTCGAAGCGGATTATCACATCGTGCACGGGATTCGCACGCGGGTACAAAACACGATCCGTTGCATCAAGGAGATTCCCTTGGAAGTGGAAGACGTGGTGCTCAATTCCCTGGCGAGTGCCCAGGTGGTGGTGAGTCAAAATCAGAAAAATCTCGGCGTCCTCGTCATAGACATCGGCGGTGGCACCATCGACTATCTGGTGTACGTCGATGGCGCGATCAAACAAAGTGGCGTCATTCCGGTTGGTGGAGACCATGTGACCAACGACGTCAGCCTCGGTCTGCGCATCCCGGCTGGGCGGGCGGAACGCCTGAAAATTGATGAAGGCAGCGCGATTCTCGGCAATTGCCTGCCGGGAGAGACGCTGCATCTTCCGCCTGAACCCGGTTTTGCCGGGCGCGAAATCGAACGTGAAACCCTCAACAGTATCGTTCACTTCCGCTTGCGGGAGGCCTTCGAACTGCTGAAACGCCAACTGGAGGCCGAACCCTACCTGCGTTATCTCGGTGCTGGCGCGGTGCTAACGGGCGGTTGCAGTCTGGTGCACGGGATCAATCATCTGGCCGAGGAAATCCTCGGCTTGCCGGTCCAGCCTGCGCAGCCTCCCCCGCTCCAGGGAGTAACGGCGGCACTGGCGAATCCCCAGCTTTCCACGGCGCTTGGCCTGATCAAGTACGCACAGTTTGCCCAGATGGAGCGACCGGAGACCACCTTTTGGTCACGCTTGCGCGGTCGGCTTTTCGGTGGACGACGCTCCACTTGATAATCGCCTCTGACATGATCATCTGCTGCTCTTGACTCCCATGAACGAACTCAACGCTATCAGAACGGTCGGCGGACGACCCGCCGACGCGGATTTTCGGATCAAAGTGATCGGTGTCGGTGGCGCTGGCTCGAACGCACTCGACCGTCTGGTCCTCGAAGGTTCCGTGAACGTGGACCTCGTCGCGTGCAACACGGACGTGCAGGCGTTGGCCGGTTCCGTGGCGACCCAGAAGATTCAGTTGGGTCGTCATGTCACGCGCGGACTAGGCGCGGGCGGCGACCCCGAACTCGGCTATTCTGCCGCGGAGGAAGCCGCCGAGGAAATCCGGCTCGTGGTCGACGGGGTGCCGCTGGTCATCGTTTGCGCGGGTCTCGGCGGCGGGACGGGCTCGGGGGCGGCTCCGATGATCGTTAAAATCGCCCGTGAACAGAATTCGCTTGTTTTGGTGTGCGCAACTTTGCCGTTTTCCTTCGAAGGCCGGAGACGCTCGCAGCAAGCGCAGGAAGCTTTGCGCGCGATTCAGCAATACGCCGACGCGGTGATGTGCTTCGAGAATGATCGGATGGGCGAACTCATTCTCCCCGAGGCTGGCATCCACGAGGCATTCTCGGGTGCGGACCACATCGTTAGCCAGAGTATTCGGGCAATCATTGATCTCGTCAATCGGCGGGGGTTGATCCACCTCGGTTTTGACGATCTGCTCAGTGCTCTCCGCAACCACGATTCGCGCTGTTTGTTTGGCTACGGCGAAGCGTCGGGACGTGGCCGTGGGAAGGAAGCTCTGACGCAGGCCTTGAAAAACCCGTTGATGGACCGGGGCTCGCTTCTCAACCAGGCGTCAAACATCCTCGTGAACGTTGTCGGGGGAAGCGACCTGACCCTGGCCGAAGTTCAATTGGTTATGGAAGAACTGTCTCAGCACATTGGCGACCAGACCCAGTTGCTTTTCGGGGCAGCGGTCGACGAAAATCTTGCGGGCCGTCTGGGCGTTACGCTGATCAGTTCGTTGGGTGCGCGTGCCAATATTCAACTGCCTGCATCCTCTCATTCGGGGGCCGTCTCGGCAGGATTGCCGCCGCCGCCAACCCGCAGCATGAACATCGCCTCCCCGGTTTCTACTGCCGTGCTCTCGCAGTCCGGCGAACCGACATCAGCTGCGTCCCTCGCCCGTGCGGCCACCGATACGCTTGCGAGCGACAACGCCGTGCGCGGGCGTTTCGATAAAAGTGAACCGACCATTATCGACGGCGAGGATTTGGACGTCCCCACTTTCATGCGCAAGAACGTGA
>CAXUHC010000173.1:0-879 GCA_964250705.1 uncultured Chthoniobacterales bacterium
GCGCGGCACGTCCTTCTCGCGTTCAAAAATATCGTCGTACTCTTCAGGGAGAGGGCATTGCGAGAGATGCTCCCAAAGGGTCTTTTTTTTCTGCTCCCCCTCTGGCAGCAGCAGGCGGCGCAACACCCGGCGGTGCGCCTCTTCCACGGAAATCCGCGCGCGCGCGGCCTCTTCCCGAAGTCGGTCGACCACCGCCTCTTCCAAATTACGAACGAGCAGTTGCGCCATGCAATCTTAGTCTGCTATCATTGCTATCAGCCGTCAATATTTTTCGCATGCCCACTGACGCATCCGCTACGAATTCTTTCTGTTACGCATCCGTCGCCCCTGTAAAGTAGCGGATGCAGAAACATTGACACGATTAGCTTGGCTGATACTCTGTGGCCCAAAGTTCGGTTTTCACAAGCGCTTGACCCAACCCATTTCCACGATTTTCCAACAATTCTTGACGCCGAAAGTCTCCTGCGAATACAACTCTTCCGCACCGATTTGTAATTTTTCGTCGTCGCGCTTCAACCCATGAGATTCCCGCTCGCCCTGACCAGCAAAGTCGCCAAGTACATCATCGGCAACAAACTGCGCGGTCACAAAAAGTTCGCCACCGTGCTCCAACTGGAGCCGCTCCACACCTGCAACCTCACCTGCACCGGCTGCGGGCGCATCCGCGAGTACAGCACGTCGCTCAAGGACGTGATGTCGCTGCAAGACTGCCTCGGCGCGGCGACCGAGTGCGGCGCGCCGATGGTGTCCATCTGCGGCGGCGAGCCTCTCATCTATCCGCAGATCGAAGCGCTTTCCTCCACCTTGCTCCACGAGCAGGAGCGCATCGTTTACCTCTGCACCAACGCGATGTTCATGCGCCGGAAGATGCGCGCTTAC
>CAXUHC010000173.1:893-8668 GCA_964250705.1 uncultured Chthoniobacterales bacterium
AGGCAAGATCGCCCGCCTGCAATCCGAGGGCTTGATGACCGAAAAGGACGTGGCCGAGGTCCGCAAGGCGCCCAAGGACGCCGCCGCGCCCGTCATGGAGCCGCACTCGCACTTTTTCTGGAACGTCCACCTCGACGGCCTGGAATACATCCATGATCTCATCGTCGAGCGCGAGGGTGTCTTCAAGGAGTGCATCCTGGCGATGCGCATGGCCAAGATCCTCGGCTACCAGGTCTGCACCAACACCACCGTCTACAAGGAAACCGACATGCAGGAAGTCGAAGACCTCCTGGATTTCCTGGGCGAATTCGGCGTGGACGGCCACACGATCAGCCCCGGCTACGAGTACGACGCCGCCAAGACCGACATGGTCAAGCGCCTGAATTTGCAGCCCGACGACTTCTTCCTGACCCGTGAGGGCACCCGCGAGAAGTTCAAGGACATGCCGGAATGGAGCAAGCGGTACTCGCTGCTCGGCACCCCGATCTACCACGAATTCCTGGCCGGACAGCGCGAATTGGAGTGCTCCGCCTGGGCCATCCCGACGCGCAACATCGCCGGTTGGCGGGGGCCGTGCTACTTCATGGCCGGCGCCGGGCACTTCCCGACCTACCGGGCGATGCTCGATCAAGTGGACTGGACCAAGTTTGGCGTCGAGGTAGACACCGGCAAGCCCAAGGACCCGCGTTGCGAGAACTGCATGACGCAGTGCGGCTTCGAGCCGAGCGGCGCGCTTTCCAACGGGTTGCACGATTCCTGGAAAAATCTCGTGTACAACTTCGCTCCGAAGCCCGGGCCGAACGGCCGGGGCAAGGAGGTCAACGCGTACAACGGCGTGACTGCGGGGCGCGGACACCTCACCGGCGAGCAGGTCAAAAAAGCCGCGCTGCCGGTTCCGCAGATGCAGGAGACGGCGGCGGCGTAAGTCCCGCCCGTGTCAGACCGCGGTCCCGCTATGGCGGCCGCGTTTGGGTGTTTGGAGTCCGAACCATGAACCCCGGCTATCCTTCATTTCTGGTTTCCGCCTGCGGTCTTCATCCTGCGGTCTTCATCCTTTTCCACGCTCCCACGATCACGAATGCCTAAGATCATCCGTCTTCCCAAGGCTGCCTCCGGCCGGCTGGCCGTCAATCGACGGCAACCGCAGGTCGATGACGACGACCTGCAGATGGCCGTCCGGAAGGCGCAGGACAATTTGCTCCGCCTGCAATCCTCCGAGGGCTATTGGGACGGCGAACTCTTCGTGGACAGCACCCTGTGCTCCGACTACGTGCTCTACATGCACTGGCGGGGCAAGGCGGACGCCGTTTTGCAGGAAAAATGCGTCCGGCACATCCGCAAGCGGCAGCTTGCCGACGGCGGCTGGAACATTTATCACGGCGGCCCGAGCGAGATTAACGCGTGCGTCAAGGCATACTTCGCGCTCAAGCTCGCCGGGCACAGCCCGCAGGCCCCGTGGATGTGCGAGGCTCGCGCCGCCATTTTGCGCCTGGGCGGCATCCCCAAGTGCAACACGTTCTCCAAGTTGTACTTCGCTCTGATGGGCGTGTTTCCCTGGAAGTACCTGCCCTCGATCCCGGCGGAAATGGTGCTTTTCCCGGACTGGGCGTATTTCAACATCTACCAGTTGTCGAGCTGGTCGCGGGCGATGCTGATCCCGCTGGCGATCATCAATCATTTCAAGCCCACGCGGGTTCCGCCGGAAGATAAGCAGCTCCACGAGTTGTACCCCTGCGGCACCGAGGGCATGGATTTCTCCCTGCCGCGTTCGGAACGCTTCTTCACTTGGCGCAATTTTTTCCTGCGTTGCGACGCCATGCTCAAGTGGCTCGACGGCATCGGCTTTCGTCCGCTGCGCGCCAGGGCCCTGGCGCGGGCCGAGGCCTGGATGGTCGAGCGCATGGGCGAGGGCAGCGACGGCCTGGCCGCGATTTTCCCGGCGATGCTCAACGCCCTCATCGCCCTGGAAGCGTTGGGCTACGAGGAAACCCACCCCGTTTTCCAGAAGGCGAAGGCGGATTTCGAAGATCTGTTCGTCGATGATCCCAGCGATTTCCGCATCGCGCCGTGCTTTTCGCCGGTGTGGGACACGGCCATCAACGCCATCGCGCTGGCCGAAAGCGGCCTGGACCCCGCCCATCCCGCGCTCCGCAAGGCGAGCATCTGGCTCTGGTCCAAGGAGGTGCGGCTGCGCGGCGACTGGATCAAACAGAATCCGCAGCCCGAGGCCAGCGGCTGGGCGTTCGAGTACAACAACGCATATTATCCCGACACGGACGACACGGCGATGGTCCTCATGGCCCTGCGCCTGATCTCGCCGGAAGACCCGGCGGAAGCCAACGCCGCCTTCAAGCGCGCGCTCGATTGGCAGATGAGTTTCCAGTGCCGCGACGGCGGCTGGGCGGCGTTCGACAAGGACGTGATGAAGGGCTGGCTGGAGGACGTGCCCTTTGCCGATCACAACGCGATCCTCGACCCGTCCTGCTCCGACCTGACCGGGCGCACGCTCGAACTGCTGGGCTACCTCGACTGGGACAAGCGCGACCGCCGCGTGGCTCGCGCGCTCAACCACCTCAAGAAGACCCAGTGCGACGACGGCAGTTGGTACGGACGCTGGGGGGTCAACTACATCTACGGCACCTGGCAGGTGCTCCGCGGCCTGCGCGCCATCGACTACGACATGGGCGAGAACTGGGTCCGGCGCGGCCGGGACTGGCTCGCCTCTTGTCAGAACGACGACGGCGGCTGGGGCGAGAATTGCAACACCTACGACGACCCGACTCTCAAGGGCAAAGGGCCGTCCACGGCCAGCCAGACGGCTTGGGCGCTGATGGGCCTCATCGCCGCCGGAGACCTGGACACCGCCGCCGTGCAGACGGGTCTCCAGTACCTGCTCGACACCCAGAACGCCGATGGCAGCTGGTCAGAAGACGAAATCACCGGCACGGGTTTTCCGAAGGTGTTCTACCTCAAGTACGACATGTACCGGAACAATTTCCCGTTGTTGGCCCTGGCGACCTACGAGAACGCCCGGCATGGGGTTTTTCGTCCGGGTCACATGCACTTGCAGCCTGCGGCACGTAATAGGTACTACCCGAAGCTCAAAAAACTGGCACCGCAGTTGGTCACGGTCTTCACCGGATTGTTCAAAACCGCCGACAGCCAGATTTCCTGACGGGACAACCTAAAATCTCTTATGCCCTACGAACTGCCTCCGCTGCCTTATCCCAACGACGCGCTCGAACCCCACATCGACGCCGCGACGATGGAAATTCATCACGACAAGCATCACCAGGCATACGTCACCAACCTGAACAAGGCGCTCGAAGGCCATGCCGACCTCGCCGGCAAGCCGATCAACGAACTGATCGCTGATCTCAACGCGGTGCCCGAGGCGGCTCGGACGGTGGTTCGCAACAACGGCGGCGGCCATGCCAACCACTCGTTTTTCTGGAAGATCATGGGTCCGGGCGGCGGCGGCGAACCGACCGGCGAACTGGCAGAAGCCATCAAAGAAACGTTTGGCGGCCTGGACGCGCTCAAGGAAAAGATCAACGCCGCCGGGGCCGGGCGTTTCGGCAGCGGCTGGTCATGGCTGGTGCTCAGCAAGGACAAGAAGCTGGATGTCGTTTCCACGCCCAACCAGGACAGTCCGCTCATGGACGGCCACACGCCGATTCTGGGCGTCGACGTCTGGGAACACGCTTACTATTTGAAGTATCAGAACAAACGTCCCGATTACTTGAAGGCTTGGTGGAACACGCTGAATTGGTCAGCGATCAGCGACAACTACGTCGCGGCTCGCGGTTAGGAATCTTCCGAACAGCCGCGACAGCGGCGTTTGTGATCCAGGTAGGGATGCCTCTCCGAGGCACTCCCCAATTCCCGGAAACGAGGTTTAGCGGCGGCGATCTGGTCGCAATCGGCGCTCAGCGAGATGACCTTGGACGGAAGCTCTGCCTGGGCAAGCGCAGGCCGTTTTCGGCGGCTGCTGCTGTCTGGACGCTTAGAGCACGTCCCGATTGAGTAAGCGTGCGGGCTGTAGGGACGGCGCTCTGTCGCCGTGTCTGGTCCCGTGCGGACACGGCGACAGAGCGCCGTCCCTAGAGCCGGAACTCGCCGCTCATTCATTCGGGATGCGCTCTAATGAGGCAATCCGTTTCGAGCATCTTTTCTGTCATCCTGAGCGGAGCACCGCGGATGCGCAGCCGAAGGACCTTCTGGCCGTCGGCAGACACCGCGGATTGCCTGTCGGCGGTCGGAAGGTCTTTTGGCTGCGGGCTAAAGCTCTCCGCTCGGGCTGACGGAAAATAGACCGCGCGATGTTTACTCCCGGCGGGCAACGCTCAGCCGTTCAGCACGGCGGTCACCACGCTGGGCGGCAAGGCAATCGCGCTGCTGGGCGCGCTGCCGGTAAACCCCGGCGACCCTGGAAATCCGGGGCCGAAGCCAACCCCGAAGCCGCCGTTCAGATTCTCGAACGAATCATATTCGCGCACGGCGTCGGCAAACTCGGACACGCAATCCGGGTAAAGTTCCGCCGCCAGATCGAGAAACTCGCTCGATTGCCGGGGTGCCGCTGCGATGCTGGCCAGGAGAATCCGCCGCGCGCAGGTGCAAGGCAGGGTCACCACCGCATCCTTTTTCTTGAGGACGATCACGCGCCGCGTCAGCGCGGCCCACAGGATCACCCTGGCGTTGTCCGGGTGTGCGCGGGTGGTCGTGCCGACGGCGGCGATGAGCTGTTCGCATTTCGCCTTGGCCAGAGTTACTTTGGAAGGTGCCAGTTCGGCTTCGAGCAGGCGTACGCCGATCTCGTTGGTCATCGGTTTGTCGGCGGCCTGCACGCTGGCGGGGCAAGCGGACAGGCCGAGGGCGAGCGTGGCGGCGGCGAGCGTCGCGCGCCACGGGGAAGGGGTCAAAAGGGCAGGCTTCATGTGGATGATTCCCACGCAGCAGCTTGCACACGCCCGGCCCGGGAAACGCCGATTATGGGGGCAATTTCCCCACACAAGGGAGCGGTAGCCCCCAGATTTTGCCCACAAAAAAGGGACGGCCCTCCGCGAGCCGTCCCATTTTTGCGAGGCAAAAGCGACTCGTTACCAGATTTGCACTTTCTCCGCCGCCGGGCGCACCATCGCGTCGCCGTCCGGCACGTTGAACGCCTTCTGGAATTCCGGCGAATTGCTCAGCGGCCCGTTGCAGCGGAACTGCGCCGGGCTGTGCGGGTCCGTCTTGATGAGCATCCGCGCCATTTCCGGGCGGATGTTGGTGCGCCACACCTGCGCCCAACTCAGGAAGTAGCGTTGCGCGGGTGTAAAGCCGTCGATCAGCTTATCCTTGGCCTCGGTGCCCTGGCGGGCCAGCGCCTTTTCCAGCGCGAGATAGGCGATCTTCGAGCCGCCCAGGTCGGCGATGTTCTCGCCTTCAGTCAGCTTGCCGTTGACGCGCTCGCCGTCGATCTCGTAGCCGTAGAACTGTTTGACGACCTTGTTGCCGCGCTCCTCGAAGTGCTTGAGGTCGTCGGGCGTCCACCAATCCTTGAGGTTGCCTTTGGCGTCGTACTGGCGGCCCTGATCGTCGAAACCGTGAGTCATCTCGTGGCCGATCACCGCGCCGATGCCGCCGTAATTGATGGCGTCGTCCGCCTGCGCGCTGAAGAACGGCGGCTGGAGGATGCCAGCGGGAAACACGATTTCGTTGCGCACGGGATTGTAATACGCATTCACGGTCGGCGGGGTCATGTCCCACTCGGTCTTGTCGACCGGCTGGCCGATCTTGGCCACCTGCCGCTTGGTCTCGGACGCGCTGGCCGCCAGGACGTTGAGCACGTAGGGCTGACGCTTGATGTCCAGCGTCGAATAATCGCGCCACTTGTCCGGGTAGCCGATCTTGACCCCGAAATGCTCCAGCTTATCCAGCGCAGCCTTGCGGGTGTCCTCGCCCATCCAGTCGAGATTGGCCAGCCGCTCGCGCAGGACGCTCTTGAGGTCGTTGACCAGTTCCAGCGCGCGGGCCTTGGCCTCGGGCGGGAAGTTCTTTTCGACGTAAATCTGCCCGAGCGCCTCGCCGAGTGCGCGGTCGGTCGCGCCGAGCACCCGCTTCCAGCGCGGGAGGTTTTCCTTGGCTCCGGTGAGCGCCTGGCTCAGGTGGAAATTCTCGTCCACGAACGCTTTGCTCAGGTAAGGGGCGGCGGCGTGCGCCAGCTGCCAGCGTAGGTACGTCTTCACGTCGTCGAGCGGTGCGGTGGCAAGGAGCTTCGCGGCGCTGGCGGTGAATTCCGGCTGGCCCACGTCCAGGCCGCCGGGTTCCTTGGAGCCAATGGCGGCGAAGTAGGCGTTCCACCCGAAGCCCGGCGCGGCCTTGTCCAGTTCGGCCAAGGTCATCTTGTGGTAATTGGTCTGCGGATCGCGCAGGTCGACGCGTGTCTTGCTGGCCTTGGCGAGTTCGGTCTCGAAGTTCATCACGCGCTTGGCTTCGGCGGCGGCCACGTTGGGCTTGTCGCCCAACAGGCCGAAAATCTTGCCGACGTGATCCTCGTAAGCCGCCCGAATCTTTTTCGATTTTTCGTCGTCGAGCAGGTAATAGTCGCGGTCCGGTAGACCCAGGCCGCCCTGGCCGAGTTGAGCGATGTCGGTTTCGGAATCCTTTTCGTCCGCGCCCACCTCGAAGTGGAACAGGGCGCGCACGCCCACGGAATGCAGCCCGGCCAAGAGCGTGGGCAGGGCGGTGGTGTCTTTCAGCGCGGCGATCTCGTTGAAATACGGTGCGAGCGGCTGGAACCCCTGGCTCTCGATGGCGGCCTCGTCCATGCCGCTGGCGTAGAAATCGCCGACTTTCTGTTTGCTGGAACCCTGGGGCGCGGCGTCACCGCCCTTGGCAGCAGCGGCGGCGCATTCCTCCAGGATGACGTGCAGGGCCGCCTTGTTGCGCTCGTCGAGCGTGTTGAAGCTGCCCCAACGCGTCTGGTCTGCCGGGATGGGGTTATTTTTGAGCCAGGTGCCGTTGGCGAAGTGGTAGAAGTCGGCGCTCGGCTTGACGCTGCGGTCGAGGTTGGCGGGGTCAAACGGCGGCGGCACCGGAGGAGCGGCGTCTTCCGCCGCGTGGATGGACGGTGGACACAGCGCCAGACCGGCGACGATGACGGGAAGCAGTTTTCTCATAAAAACGATAAGCAGTCGTCCATTTATCGCGGCCCGGGCTTGCCGGGGATGGCAGGATTTTGTCGCGGGCATCGGGAAAACGCGGGCTTCGGGAGCAGGCCGCGGAGGCGTCCTCACCCTGGCTTGGACGCCGTTAGCGCGCTGATCCAGCAGGCTTGCAGGTAGTGTTCGCCCGTAAAATCCGGCGGCATGGGGGCGGGTTCGGTCTGCCAGCGCGCGGCGCCGTCCGGCAGCGAGGCGAGGATCATCCGCCGGAAGCCGGTGCTCGTCAGCGTGCGAGCGTTGGAGGAACAGAACAGCACGCCCCCGGGCGCGAGCAGCGGCGCGGCGAGCGCGGCGAGTTCGCCGAAATCGTCCTCCACGCGGAAAATCCTGCCCTTGCGGTCGCGCGAGAAGGTCGGCGGGTCGAGCACCACGGCATCGAACCGGCGGCCCTGTCTCCCGAACCGCCGCAGGTGGTCGAACACGTCGCCCGCGTAAAACTCGTGGCCGTCGGCGGGGTCCAGGCCGTTGAGGCCGAAATTTTCCTTGCCCCAATCCAGCGCGCGGCGGGAAAGGTCGACGCTCGTCGTCCTGGCTCCCCCGGCGGCCGCCGCGACCGAAAACGCGCAG
>CAXUHC010000173.1:8678-9855 GCA_964250705.1 uncultured Chthoniobacterales bacterium
ACACGACGAGCGAGCCCTGCGCGCCCCGCGTCACGACGGCGAGCGCGCCCGTGTAAGCGAAGCAGTTGAGCAGCGTCGAGCCGGGGCGCAGCCGCTGGCGCAGGGCGAGGCGGTTGCCGCGCTGGTCGAGAAAGATGCCCTGCGAGTAGCCGCCCTGGAAGTCGATCCGGTAGCGCAGCCCGTGTTCGCGCGCGGCGAACGGTTCCGTGACGGGTTCGCCCGCCCAGGGGACGGGCGGTTGCTGGTGCTGGTCGCGGGAATCGAGGCGTTTCCAGTAGATCGAGCGCGGCGTGTCGGCGGCGGGCAGGGTGCGCAGAAAATCCGGCGAGACCTGGCCGGGACGCGCGGTCTGGACGAGCCAGCGTCCGGCGAAATCGTCGATGAACAAACCCGCGAACGCCGCGCCGTCGCCCGCGCCGTCGAGCAGGCGCAGGGCGTCGGTCTGGCCGTCGGCGCGCAGGGCGTCGCGTCGGCGCAGGGCGCGCAGGAAATCGGCGAGGGCGGTGGGCATGGTCTTTCTTTCTGTCATCCTGAGCGGAGCCGAAGGACCTTCCGACCGCCGGTAGGCAGATCGGTCGTGTCTGCCGACGACCGGAAGGTCCTTCGACTGCGGCCTGCGGCCTCCGCTCAGGATGACAAAGTTTTATGCACGGCTTTTCCAACAAAAACGTCGCGCAAACACAGATTTAGTTCGCAGGTGTCGCAGAAGTCGCAGGTGTATTAGACACCGCCGATTTCCCTGTTTAGTTTCGCGGGGTCATTCTTATCCCGTTTCTCATGTCCGCCCTCCTTCCCCAAATCGACGCCGCCGCCCGCGCGGGCAAACTCCTGCCCGCCAGCGCGGCCAACATCGCCGCCCTGCTCGCCGGCGCTCCCGCCGGGAGCGTGTACGAACAGAGCGTCGCCGAACTGGCCGGCGGCGGCCATTGGGACGAACTGAACGACCGGTTTTTCCGCACCCTGGCCTTCGGCACCGGCGGCCTGCGCGGGCGGACCATCGGCAAGATCGTCACGGCGGCGGAGCGCGGCGAACCGCAGGCGCTCGACCGTCCGCAGTACCCGTGCGTGGGTACCAATTCGATGAACGACTACAACATCAGCCGCGCGACGCAGGGGCTGGTGAAATACCTCAAGGACTGGGTGGCCCAGCACGGACCCGCCGGGACCAGGCCCAAGC
>CAXUHC010000174.1:0-9846 GCA_964250705.1 uncultured Chthoniobacterales bacterium
CCGCACGCAGTTGCCGCTCCTTCTTCTCGAACTGGTCTGCCCTCATGGAGCCGACCAAAACACGACCTGCACATGATTACCACTGTGACACCACGGCCTCGGCTGGCTTCGTTGGCAGCTTCACCCCCGTCGGCGTTCACCAGCCGGTGGCCGGGCGCAACGCGCATCCGATCTTGCTGGTGCCAGTCTCGGCGCTCCATGCGGTCTTCATGGAACTGGACGGGAGCGAACTGAACATGCCAACGCCGCAACAGAAAGGAGGGGCACGCCGATGAAACGAGGTAAAAAAAACCTGCCGCCGGATTTGCTTTGCAGACACCGCTGGAATCGGTCATGCACGAAACCGCCGGTCTGCTCTCGCTTCTGGTGAGCGGACTGGAGAACAACGTCGGCACCGGCATCACGGCATACGGCCCCCAAGCGGCCACCGATCTGGCGCTGTTAATCCTGCGGTATGAACACGAACTGCGGGAGGTCCGCAACGCCATGGACGAGGAGAGCGCCGCCGCTCGGCGCACGATGACGGGAGGGCATCCATCATGGAAAAAAGGTAAACTCTCTTCGCCGAGCAGCGGCGGTTACGACCACAGGCTTTCGAGTGATGAAATCAGCGACGGCAAAGTTGGAAAACTCGAAATGCGTGGGCTTCTCCAATTGGTCGCTGGTTACCTCGATTCCCTGCCGAACATCGGCGGCTGGCCGAGCGAAGCAGAAGTCGGTGAAATCGGAATCACGCTGGCGAAAGCGGCGGACCGTCAAAGCGACCTGATCGACCGGCTGCTTTCCGAAAAGCCGAGGCTCTGACCTGCTGCCTCGAAAGCAACACGAACGCGCCGGACAGGGGAACCCTTGCCCGGCGTTTTCGTTTTTTCGATCCTCTTCTCAGCCCCTTGACGAGGGTTTATACTTTTATCGTGCCAACGGTTACCGCCTCTTCTCCGTCCACCAGCAGCCGGTTGAGTGCCGATCTGGACACCGTTTTTGCCAAGCTGCCACTCTGGTTGCGGCCCGATCAAGCGGCCCTTGTGCTCGGCAACTGCACGACGGAGCATGTCCGGCAGTCGCATAATCAGGCTTGAGCAGGATAAATCGGGCTAGATCGGCTTTTATCGAAGCAGATGCCATATCTCCGTGGGTTCCGGGGTGCTCGCCGCTCGACGGCTCAAGAGGAAAAATCAGGGAACGGCTCGGAGAGCCGTCCCTACCTTGCTTTTTGGGAGTTAATGGAAAGAGTGGTGCCATGCCCGACGTTTCCTCCCGCCAGAGTTGGACGGCTTTACTTGCGTATGGCCTGTTGCTCGGGGGGGCGGCGGCGGCGGTCTTCGTGGCGGGCGGCGCGCCGCAGGGGAACCTGGGCGTTTTTTTTCTTTGCGCGGGCGTGGCGCTGGTGGCGTGTCCGCCCAAGGTGCGCGTGGAGGGCAGGCTGTGGGCGGCAGCGGGGGGACTCGTGGCGTGCAGCGGATTGGCGTTTCTGCCCGCGCGATGGGTGCCGGCGCCGTGGTGGCGCCAAGTGATCGGCGGCGTGCCGGTGATTCGTCTGCCCGGGTCCATCACTCCCGCGCCGGGAGAGACGGCGTTCTGGATCGCGGTGCTGGCGCTGTCGCTGGTGGTGGGGCTGTTCACGCTGTCGCAGCCGGTGAGAGCCAGAGGGATGATCTCCCTGGCGCTGGCGGCGGTGTTGGCGTGCGCGGCGTACGCGGCGCTGGCCATGTACGCGAAGGCGTCGGGCTGGAGATACCCGTTCTCGGGTGACGCTACTTTCGGGTTTTTGCCCAACCGGAACCACAGCGCGACGTTTTTGATCACGGGGGCGGTGTTGTCGGCGGGGTTGATGGGCGTGGCGTTCCGGGACCGGCGGTGGATCGTGGCGGACCTGGCGGTGGCCGGGGGGCTGACGTGCGTGGTGGCACTGTGCTTTTTTTCGGAGTCGCGCGCGGGGGTGTTGATCCTGCTCGCGGGCGGGGCGCTGTGGCTCGCGGGGCTGGGCGGGCGGCACCGCCCGGGGCGGTTGCTGCTGGCGGCGGCGGCGGTGGCGGTCGTGGCGGGGGGGCTGTTCGTGGCGGTCAAGAGTCCGGCGCGCGACCGGCTGCTGGAGACGGCGGGGTTGCGGTGGGGCGAACCGCACCAGGCGAAGGCGACACCCGCGCCGACGCCGGGGCCCGCGGCGGCGGACGGGAACACGGTGGCCGCGCCCGCGGCGGCGGACGGGAACACGGTGGCCGCGCCCACGGCGGGCGGCGGCGAAGCGGTGGAGACGCCGGTGGATTTCCGGGTGTCGATGTACCGCGACGCGCTGCGGATGGTCCGCGACCAACCCTGGACGGGGACGGGGTTGGGGACGTTCGCGGGGGTGTTCGCGCAGTACCGGGAGGCGTCGCTGGTCCGTTTCATCGCGCTGCACCCGGAAAGCGACTGGCTGATGCTGGCGGCGGAGATGGGGTTGCCCGCGTGCGGGTTTGCGCTGGCGCTGGTGGCGCTGGCGGCGGGGAGGTTGCGCGGGGGAGGGCTGAGGGAGCATCCGTACTGGCCGTTGCGCTGGGGGTACGCGGCGGCGGCGGGCGCGGCGTTGCTGCACGGCGTGGCGGACGTGCCCGCGCACCGGGCGGCGGTGGGTTGGTGGACGCTCGTGCTCGCGGGGCTGGCGCTGCAACGGCGGCCGGGGGACGCGGTCGGGACGGGGGCGCGGAGTTTCAACGCGGAGGCGCAGAGGACGCGGAGAGGCGCAGAGGAAGAGAAAGGGGAGGGAAGAGGGTGGCAGAGGAGGGCGCAACGCGGGGTGTTCGTGCTGGGAGGGGTGGGCGCGCTCGTGCTTGGGGGGATGCTCGTGCGCGGGGAATGGCTGCACGGCCCGGCGCTGTCGCCATTCGCGGCGTCGCAGGCACCGCAGCGGATGTTCGACGCTTACCAACAGGAGGATTACGAGCGGGGGATGGAGATCGGGAGGCGGACGCTGCGGGACTCGCCGCTGACGGCTTCGGCGTACTATTACCAGGGGATTTTTCTCGCGCTGTCGGACGAGGAGGGCGTCGACGCGCAGGTGGACGAGATGTTCCGGGCGGAACGGGTGCTCGATCCGGTGATGCCGGACGTCGCGCATCATCAGGCCGCAGCTTGGGCGGGGTACGATCCGGTGCGGCAGACCGTGATGATCCTGGACGAACTCGGGCGGATGGCACGGATCAGCCGGGCCATCCGGCGGGGGCTGAAGGAGGACTTGCCGTACTACGGCGACCTGGTGGCGGGCACGCGCGCGCAGCCGGATTTGCAGCGGTACCTGCTGGCGGTGACGCGGCCGGACGCGCGGTTCGCGGAAACGTGGCGGCTGTCGGTGAGGCCGCCGGAACTGGCACAAGAGGCGGTCAGGCGCATCGACGCGGACCGGGCGTGGGTGGACGCGGGGAAGGGCGCGTTGCGGCCGGACTGGTATTTGCAGCGCGAGAGCGCGGGGCCGGTGATGCCGGGCAGGGTGGACGACGGCGCGGAGAGGCCGGAATGGTGGGCAGCGGCATGGCCCGTGCGGTTGAGGCAGATGGTGTACGCAGGACAGTACCGGCAGGCGGTCGAGGCGGCGACGGCGCGGTACGGGATTTCGCTGGCGATGCCGGGGGCGGCGGAAGGGGGGGTGGAGGCGGCGGAGGAGGAATGGAGAAGGCAGGCGGCGGAGGCGGCGGAGGCGGGGAAGTGGCGGGAGGCGTGGCTCGCGCTGGAGCGGTACGTGCGGCACACGCGGCAGACGGAGTGGCCGTGAGGGGGGGGACGGGGGGCTGGAGTCGGGAGGTTGAAGGGGGAGGATGGGCGTTTGGAGCCCGGCGGGCAGGCAGCGGTGTCTGCCGACGGCCGGGAGGCCCTTCGGTTGCGCTCAGGATGACAGCGCTTTTTTGGATTGACTGCCTGTCCGAAAACCAGCGCGGGTATTTTTACGTCCCTGCCGTGGCTGGCAGAGGGGTCAACCGGATAGGCACTAACGACCGACCGCACCGACGGCCTCGCGAGCGGTGGCGAGAAAACGCGCGAGGGCGGGGGAGTGGTTGTCCTTGCGCCAGGCGGCGCAGAGTTGGTACTCGGGAGTGGATTTGTCCAGCGGGACGAAACGGATAAGCGGCATCGCCAAGCGGCCAATCTGCGCCGGGAAAATCGCGACGCCGAAGCCCGCCGCGACGTAGTTGAGCGCCGAGGGCGAGCGGTCGGTTTCCAACACGATTTGCGGCTCGAAGCCCGCGCGCTGGCAGAGCGCGAGCAGCCAGGGGGTGTAGGCCGGGGCGTCGAGGCGCGCGGTGAAGATGAAGCGTTCGCGGGCGAGGTCCCGGAGCGCGATGGCGCGGCGCGTGGCCAGCGCGTGGTCGAGCGGCAGGGCGACGACGAGGCGTTCCTCGCTCATCACGGAAACCTCCAACTCGTCGTGGGGTTGGGGCAGGCCCAGGCCGATGATCCCGAGATCGAGCTGGCGGTTTTCCAGTTCCTCGATCTGGCGGGTGGGGGTCAGCTCGGTGAGGCTGATTTCCACGTCGGGGTAACGGCGGCGGAAGTTGCGCAGGACCGTGGGCAGCCATTCGTAGGAAAGCTGCGCGATGAAACCGATGGCGAGGCGGCCGGTCTCGCCGCGCGAGGCGCGTCCGGCGGCGCGGGCGGCCTCGTCGGCGGCGCGCAGGAGGCGGTGCGCGTGATCGAGGAAGACCTTGCCCGCGGCGGTGAGGGCGACGTGGTGGCGGTCGCGGTCAAGGAGAATCGCGCCGAGTTCTTCCTCCAATTGCCGGATCTGCACGCTGAGCGCGGGCTGGGAAACGTGCAAGCGTTCGGCGGCGCGGCGGAAATTGAGTTCCTCGGCGGCAGCCACGAAGTAGCGAAGATGACGGAGTTCCATGGCAGGAAGGAGGAAGGATGAAGGCGGAGGGCGGAGGGCGAAAGCGGACGTGAGACGGTGGTCGACGCCGCAATGGCGAGGAAAGGCGGAATTTTTTGCCGGGGACGTGGTTTACTCTGAATAATAATGCAGGACTATCACGAAGAGAAATACAAAGTCTTTCCGTTTTCACCGTGATGGCCGATGTTTTGCTATCCAAGGAAGGATACTATGACCGAACTCGACTCTTACGTGCCCCGCGCCTCGACGCCGACGGGCACTCATGCCAATCCCATTTACCGCGATCAGCCGCTGTCCCTTTTTCGTGACGGCCGGACCACGATCCGCCCCGTTCGTTTTTCTCTCGCCGCACAGGGGCTGCCCAATGAACACGTCAGCGATGGAATCCTCGTCGGGCTGGCGGCGCTGACGCTGCCGGTCATGGCTTACAGCTTCGTGCAATTGTGGAGCTTGCTGGCCGGAGGTTCGCTGAACCAGGCGGTCCGGGCGTTCCTGCCCTGAGCCACTGCCGCCAAGCGGCGGCGGAAGTGCCAAGATTCAAGAACCAAGAATCAAGGCGGAACGGTGGACATTCCCAGGCAGGGTAATGATCCGAGGGAGAGGCGGCGCGAGCCGCCACGCGACTGCGGACGCACAAAATCAGGGACCGGCTCGGAGAGCCGTCCCTACCTTGGAGGGGGGGAATTTGGCGCGCGACGAGCGGGCGAACCTTGGCTATGATGGGCGGCAAGGGTGAAAAGAAAACTCGCGATGATCTTGTGGGCGGCGGCCGCGTTGGGCGGCCTGCTGGGGAGCGGCGGCTGTTCGCGGCACCGGACGCTGACGCGCGTGGAGGAAGGGAACCGCGACGGCGTGCTGCACCTGGGCAATTTTGCCGAGCCGCGCGTGCTCGATCCCGCGCTCGCCGAGGGCATCCCGGAAGCCAACGTGCTCTACGGACTCTACGAGGGACTGGTGCGGGCCGACGGCGCGGACCTGCACCCGACCCCCGGGGTGGCGACAAGCTGGGAGATTTCGCCCGACCAGATGACGTACACGTTCCACCTGCGGCCCGACGCGCAGTGGAGCAACGGTGCGCCGTTGACCGCGCGGGATTTCGTCGCGAGCTGGCGGCGGGCGCTTTCGCCCAAGCTGGCGGCGCTGCTGAGTTATTACCTTTTTCCGCTCAAGAACGCCGAGGCTTACAACCAGGGGCGGTTGACGGACTTCGAGCAGGTGGGCGCTCATGCCGTGGACGACCACACGCTGCGCGTGGACCTGGAGCACCCGACGCCGTACCTGCTGCGGCTGATGCTCCAGCGGTATTACTTTCCGGTTTACCTGCCGGGGGTGGAGAAAACCGGCGGCCTGGAACAACCCGGCAACCAGAAGTGGACCCGGGTGGAGAATTTCGTCGGCAACGGGCCGTACGTCCTGACCGAGTGGGCGACGAACCAGCGGATCGTGGCGCGCAAGAACCCGCACTACTGGAACCGCGACCGGCTGCGGATCAACGAGGTGCGATATTACCCCATCGACGACGGCAACGTGGAGGAAAGCGCGTTCCGCGCGGGGTTGCTGCACAAGACGAGCAGCGCAAACCTGCCCGTGGCCAAGCTCGACGCGTACCGGCGGGAGCAATCGGCGCTGCTGCACATCGATCCATATTTAGGTTCGTATTATTACATGCTCAACACGACCAAGCCGCCGCTCAACGACGGGCGCGTGCGGCGGGCGCTGGCGATGAGTATCGACCGGGAAAGCCTGGTCAAAAACGTGGCGCGCGGCGGGCAGATTCCGGCGTTCAACTACACGCCGCCCGGGACGAGCGACTATCTTTGCCGGGCGCGCATCCCGTACGATCCCGCCGGGGCGCGGGCGCTGCTGGCGGCGGCCGGGTATCCCGGTGGCGCGCGGCTGCCGCCCGTAGATATCCTGATCAATACCAGCGAGTTGCACCGGCCTTTGGCCGAGGCCGTGCAGGCGATGTGGAAAAAGGAGCTGGGGGTGGACGCGCGCATCAACAACCAGGAGTGGAAGGTGTATCTCAACAGCCGTTCCATGATGGATTACACGGTTTGCCGGGCGGGGTGGATCGGGTCGCTGGACCCGAGTTTTTTCCTGGAGAATTTTCTGTCCGGGGGGGCGAATAATCTGACCGGGTTTGCCAGCCCGGAGTTTGACCGGCTCGTGCGCCAAGCACAGGTGACGCTCGACCCCACGGCGCGTAACGAGTGCTTCCAGCAGGCCGAGGCGATCCTGATGGAGCAGGCACCCATCCTGCCGGTCTATTTTTTCACCAATATTTATTTGCTCAAGCCGAGCGTGAAGGGATGGCACAATAATCCGGTGGATTATCATCCGCTGGAGGAATTGTCGCTGGGGCCGTGAGGGGAGCAGGGGGCCAGAGGAAGTAGGGAGCGCCTCGGAGAGGCGTCCCTACCTTGAGGACGACCGGCCGCGTGGCGGCCTGTTCGGAGGTTGTGAAGAGAAACGGCTACGGGTGTCATCAGGCCGGGCGCGATGGTTTCGTGCGAAGCGATATCGTAGGCCGTGCCCAGTGAGCGCAGACACGGCGACAGAGCGCCGTCGCTACAGCCGGAGGCAGTCCATGTGCGCCAACTGGATAACTATCGGTCCTTCGGCTGCGTTGCACTTCGCTCAGGATGACAGAACTTGTAGGGGTGCGCTTCTCTCACACCCAATCGAAAGACATTTTGATGATCGCCTGCGTCGCGGTGTTCGCCGGGTTTGCAAACAGAGCGGCAGCGCAGGACATGACGGCGGACCGGCTTGAAATCGTCGCCGAACGCACCGCGACCGCCCCGGACGAAAGCGGCGCGCGCCAGATCGAACTGGACCGCGCCACGCTCGACCAATCGCCCGCCCTGCGGCTGGACGACGTGTTGCGCGAGCAGGTACCCGGGTTCAGCCTCTTCCGACGCAGCAGCAGCCGCGTCGCCAACCCCACGACCCAGGGCGTCAGCCTGCGCAACATCGGCCCCAACGGCGCGGGCCGCACGCTGGTTTTGCTCGACGGCGTCCCGCAGAACGATCCATTCGGGGGTTGGGTCTACTGGAGCCGGCTGCCGACCAGCGCGATTGACAACGTGCGGATCGTCGAGGGCGGCGGGGCCGGGCTGTTCGGCAGCGCGGCGCTGGGCGGGACCATCGAGCTGCGCAGCCGCCGGGCCACGGGCGACGCCGTGGCGCTGGACGCCGAAGGCGGCAGCGCGAGCACCTACGAGGTCGCCGTTTCCGGCCAGAAAAGCCTGGCCGACGGCACGGTCGTCCTCTCGGGCCGCGTCGACCGTTTTTCCACCGGCGGCTACCGGGTGACGCGCGCCGACACGCGGGGGCCCGTGGACACCAACGCCGACGCCGAAGATGAACTCTTCGACACCGGGCTGAGCTGGTTTATCGGCAAATCCAACGTGCTGACCGTTCGCGCCAGCGGCTTCCACGAGGAACGCGGCAACGGCACCCGGCTCACCGATAATTCCACGGAAGCCGCCGATTTCAGCGCCACTTTCGCCGGGGAACTGCCGGGCACGCAGGTGGATTACCAAGTGCTCGCCTACGGGCAGTTGCGCGATTTCAGCAGCACGTTTTCGGCGGTCAACGCCGCGCGCACGCTCGAAACGCCGAGCCTGGATCAATACGACGTGCCCGCGCAATCCGCCGGGGGCAGCGTGACCGTGAGCCTGCCGCTGTCCGCCGCGCAGACGCTGATCGTCGGCGCGGACGCCCGCTGGATCAACGGCGAGAGCGACGAACGCTTCCGCTACCTCAACGGCGCGTTCACCCGCAACCGCGCGGCGGGCGGCGAACAGGCGTTCGCGGGCGGTTTCTTGGAAGACACCTGGCGACCCGCCGCCGGGACGACCCTCGGGCTTTCCGGGCGCGTGGACTTCTACGCGAACACGGACGGCCAGCGGCGCGAGACCGATCTTGCCACCGGCGCGACGACCCTCGGCCAGTCCTTCGCCGACCGCAACGGCTGGGTCGCCAACGGAAGCGTCAACGCCTCGCAAAAACTCTGGGGCGATCTCTTACGGGTCCGCGCGGCGGCGTACACGGGGTTTCGCGTGCCGACGCTCAACGAGCTTTACCGACCCTTCCGGGTCGGCAACGACCTCACCGAGGCCAACGCCGCCCTGCGGCCCGAGCGTCTGTACGGGGCGGAGTCCGGGTTGGAATTCCGCCCGGCAAAACCGTGGCTGTTCTCGGTGGGCGGATATTACAACGAGGTGCATCACGCCGTTGCTAACGTCACCGTCGCCAACGGCCCGGGCACCATCGCGCCGTTCGGATTCATCCCGGCGGGCGGCACCGGCGCGCTGCGGGAAAACCTGGGCCGCACGGCGATTTACGGGTTGGAAACGGGCGCGGACTGGACCCCTTCGGCGGCATGGCGGTTCTCGGCGAGCTATCTTTACAGTCACGGAACCGTCGAATCCGCCCCGGCCCAGCGCGCGCTCGAAGGCAAACGGCTGGCGCAGGCCCCCGAGCATCAGGGGGTGATCGGCCTGCACTGGACCCCCTGGAAGCCCTTGCAGACCACGTTGCAGGCGCGCCTGGTAGGCGATCAGTTCGAGGACGATCAGAACACGCTTTCCCTCGGCTCGTACGCGACGGTGGACCTGTCGGCCTCGCTGCAAATCAGCGCGCATCTGCAAGGTTGGGCGGCGGTGGAAAATCTTTTCGATGCCCGGTACGAGACCGGCAAAAACGCGGCGGGCGTGGTGTCCATCGGCGCGCCTCGTCTGTTCAACGTCGGGATGCGTTTGGGGTATTGATTGACGGGATGGCCGTCCCGACTCTGGGACGCGGCGGTCCCATGCGTGGGACGACGGCCAGGAAATGTTCCGGGAGGGAAAGCGTGGTTCGCAGCAATTTCCGTCATCCTGAGCGGAGTGCAACGCAGCCGAAGGACCGGTAATTATCCATGCAACACACAGCCCGACATCTTTCCGGCTTTCCGGCTGTGGCCACGGCGCTCCGTC
>CAXUHC010000175.1:0-3928 GCA_964250705.1 uncultured Chthoniobacterales bacterium
TGAGCAGATCGGCCAGCAGGCCGTCGAGCCGTTCTTCCAGCGGCGCGGGGAGTTTGCCCTCCTCCAGGTCCTTCGACACGTACAGGAAACGCGGCACGATCCAGCAGCGGAAGTCGAGCATCAGCGAATTGGCGAAAGGCATCACCGCCATGTACGATCCCGCGCCGCCCGCCGAGAGCAGAAAGCCCACGGTCTTGTTTTCGAGCGCCTCTTTGCCCATGTGTTCGATGTAGTTCTTGGCCACGGCGTTCACGTCGTAGTTATAAACCGGCGTGGCGAAAAGCAGGTGGGAGGCCCCCTTGGTCAACGCCTTGACTTTGGCGACGCCCGGATCGCTCCAACCGGCGGCGGAGCCAGTAAACGGCAGGGGGTGATCGTTGAGATCGAGCAGGGTGTAAGACGTGCCCGTCTGCGCCAGCTTTTCGGCGGCGAGCTGCGCGAGGACACGCGAACGCGATTTCGGACTGAGGCTGGTGGCGATGATGAGGACTCGGGCTGGCTCGGGCATAAAAGATGGAAGCTACAGGGTGCGAGGACGAAAGCAAAAGGCGGCCCGCGCCAGGCGGTCTACGGGTCGTCGTCACCCGCTCTCCTTTACTTTTGCGCGCTTACCCCTAATTTTCCGGCGTGCGCCTGCTCGACCGTTACATGCTGCGGAACTTCCTGATGCCCTTCCTTTACTGTGCCGTCGGTTTCCTGGCGGTGTGGTTCGTTTTCGATCTGGGCAGCAACGCCAACGAATTTTACAACGGTGGGGTCAAATTCAAGGGCATCCTGGCTTTCTACGCGGGGCAGACCCCGTCCATCGCGCTGATCATCCTGCCCGTGGCCTTGCTGCTGGCCCTGCTCTTTTGCCTGGGCCGCATGTCTACTTCCAACGAACTCCTGGCCATGCTCAGCACGGGCGTCGGCCTGGGCCGCATCCTCGCGCCGATCTTCGGGGTGGGCCTCGTGGTGACGGCTTTCAGCACCTACCTGAGCTACGCGCTCGCGCCGCAGGCCGACGCCCGGCGCGAACTCGCCCAGGCGCAGATGGAAGCGGGCAACAAGCTTGAGCGCATGAAATACAGCCTCGGCTACCTGTTCCGCAACCGCCGCGAGGACCGCCTCTGGTACATCGAAAAAATGTACGCCGACCTGAAAACGCCGCTCTACGGCGTGCAGATCATTCAGCAGGACGCCGCCGACAACATCACCGACAAGCTTTACGCCAGACATGCGATGTACGACGCCCCCCGGCGCACCTGGGTGTTCACCGATTGCAAGCTCGCTCACTACCTGCCTGACGGCGACGTGGCTCCCGGCTCCACGGTCTACCCGGCGCGCCACGAGGTCGCGGGATGGAGCGAGACTCCCTGGCGGTTGGCCAGCGCGAACCTGGAGGCCGACCGCCTTTCCGTGCCCGAACTGCACCAGTACCTGACGCTCAACTCGGATTTTACCAGCCCGCAGTTGGCTCCTTTCCGCACCTACTTGGCCGTCCGCTGGGCGTTGCCCTGGATGTGCATGGTGGTCGTGCTCATCGCCGCCCCGCTGGGCATCGTCTATCAGCGGCGTAGCGTGATCGTGGGCGTGGCGTCGGCCATCATCCTGTTCCTGTTCTTTATTTTCTTTGACAACTTTTTCCATGCACTCGGCCGCGGTGACCGCGGAGTCAGCCCGTTCTGGGCGGCGTGGACGACCGATCTCTTCTTCGGGCTGATCGGCGTGGTGCTGCTGCGCGTGCGGGCGCTCAATCGCGACCGGCTGCCGACCAGCCCGGCGCGGGTCTGGGATTTTCTCACCGCCTGACATGCAGGAGTGGACGATTCAGACGCGTGCCGACCGTTGCGACGTGACCAGCGAGCCGTTCAAGGACGGCGAGTCGTTCTACACGCTGCTCTACCGCAACGCCAAGGACGACACGCTGCACCGCCGCGACGTGAGCCCGCAAAGCTGGCGCACGCTCCAGGCCGATCCCGCCGCCGAGCCGCCGTTTTCGGTCTGGCGCTCGAAATTCACCCTACCCACGCGCGCGCCGGAAACGCTGCCCAAGGCCGACGCCGAAGGTCTCCTGCGACGTTTCCTCGTTGCAAGCCTCCCCGAGCACGCCCGTGCCACTTACATCCTCGCGCTGATGCTGGAGCGCAAGCGCCTGTTGCGTCCAACCGGCACCCGCCAGGACGAGGAAACCGGACGCAGGCTCCTCTTCTACGAGCACGTCCGCACGGGCGAGACGTTTGTCGTCGTTGATCCCGGGTTGAAGCTGGACCAAATCGCGGAGGTGCAGCAGGAGGTGGCTGGATTATTGCAAACCTGAAGATTTTCCGTCGCGATGAGGTAAATTACCGGTCCGATGCCGTCTGATTTTCCGCTTTTCCTCGCGCCGATGGCCGGTGTGACGGACCTGATTTTCCGTCAGCTCTGCAAGGAACAAGGCGCGGACATTCTCACCACCGAATTCGTCTCGGCGGACGGCATCCTCCACCGCAATGAACGCACGCAGGATTTTATCGCTTTCGATCCCGCGCTGGAACGTCCGCTGGGCGTGCAGCTTTTCGGCGGCGACCCGGACCGCATGGCCGAAGCCGCCCGTGCGGTCGTCGACTGGGTGCAGCCCGATTTCATCGACTTGAACTTCGGCTGCCCGGTCAACAAGGTGGTGTCGAAAAACGGCGGCAGTTCGCTGCTCAAAGACTGCCCGCTGCTCGCACGGGTGGCTTCGGCGGTGGTCAACGCGGTCGCCGCCAGTCACCCGAACGTTCCGGTGACCGGCAAAATCCGCATCGGCTGGGACGAGCGTTCGATCAACGCGCCGCAGGTCGCGCGCATCCTGGAAGGCTGCGGCATCCGGCGGCTGGCGGTCCACGGACGCACCCGCGCGCAGAGTTATTCCGGCGTGGCGAACTGGGACGTGATCGCCGAAACGGCGGCGTCCGTGACGATCCCGGTCATCGGCAACGGCGATATCGCCAGCGCGCACGACGTGAAACACCGCCGCGACACGGCAGGGGTGGCCGGGGTGATGATCGGGCGCGCGGCGATGAGCGCGCCTTGGATTTTCGCGCAAGCGAAAACCTATCTGGCCACCGGCGAAGTCCCGCCGGACCCGACACTGCCGGAGCGTTGGGAGATGATTTTCCGTCACTGCCGCCTGGCGGTGGCGCGGCGCCGGCACGGAGGGGAACGCGCGGCGATGGCGTCGATGCGCGCGCGCCTGATGGCCTACACGCGCGGCATGGACGGCGGACGCCACCTGCGCGGGCAGCTTTCGCACGTCGCGTCGGTGGCGGAATTGGAAGACATCGCGGCGGGGCATCTGGAGGCATGCCGGATGCAAGAAGCCGAATGCGCATTGCCCTGATCCTCCTCGCGGCGGGTGGTTCGACGCGGCTGGGCTCGCCCAAGCAACTGTTGGAATATCGGGGCCGCACCCTCTTGCGCCACGCGGCGGAAACCGCGTTGGCGACGAGTTGCCGTCCGGTGGTGGCCGTCCTGGGAGCGGGCGCGGAGCGGTTGCAGCGGGAAGTGGCCGGGATGGACGTACAAACCGTCGTCAATCCAGACTGGCACCAGGGGCTGGGCACGTCGATCCGGCGGGGGATGGAAGCGCTGGAAACGCTCGCGTCCGGGATCGACGGAGCGGTGTTGATGTTATGCGATCAGCCGTTGGTCCGACCGGCCATGCTGGAGTCGCTGGTCTCGGCGTTTCGTGAAAAGCCGGGGGAGTGCGCCGGGGTGGCAGCAACATACGGCGGCACGAGGGGTGTGCCCGCGTTGTTCGGGCGCGGGATGTTCGCCGGGTTGCGCGCCCTCCCCGACGAGGCCGGAGCCAAAGGCTTGCTGCGGCAATCCGGCGTCAAGATCAGCGAAGTTCCAATGTCCGCAGCGGCAACGGACATCGACACCCGCGAGCAATACGAAGAATTAGGCAGCCGCGTTAGCAGCG
>CAXUHC010000175.1:3938-9835 GCA_964250705.1 uncultured Chthoniobacterales bacterium
GAGCCGAGGTAGGGAGGAGCGTCCCTGCTCCTCCCTGACTTACCCGCTGTGCGTGGAGCGTAGAAGGAAAGCCGCGTGCGCAGAATAAGCGCCAAGGGGAGGGCGTGTGCCCGCTCGCGCCGCTGGCGTTCCAATCTCGTTGCGCGCTAGCGCAAACCGGGGAGGAGCGGGGACGCTCCTCCCTCCCCTTTCACGACGTGCAGGCCCAACCGGATGAGCAGCGCCAGCGTCGCCGCATGCAGCACCAGCCCACCGATGGCCCAGCGTGCGTAGCGCGCCGTGCTGAACCCCGCCAGCCGCGCGCCCAGCGCCGTGGGCAAACCGCCCAGCCAGGGGATGCCCAGCAGCACCACCCAGTCCACCTCCTTCCGCGCGAAAAGTCGCCCGATGCGTCCGGTCAGGCAACGCTCCCACCACCGCGCCACGCGTGGGATGGCCAGCAACCAGCCCGATACCCCGCGCACCAGCATCGTCTGCGTCGTGGTCCCCAGCACGGAGAGGCACACGGCGGAAAACGGCGACATCCCCAGCGCGAGCGCCACGGGCACGGCCACGTTACCCTCCGCCAGCGGAAAAAAGCCGATGCCGACGACACTGGCCAGTTGCCACCACGTTCCGGCGTGCATGCAGCCTCGGGGATCAGACTCCCGCCAATTCCGGTTCCGGCAAGCCCTTTGCCGCGTTCTCGCCCAGGCTCGGCCCGGTCAACGGCGTGCTGCCTTCGCGCATGCCGCTGCGGTCGCGGGCCAACAGCAGATAGAACGTCGGCACGATGAACAACGTGAACGCCGAACCGATGATCATCCCCGTGACGACGATCCAGCCAATGGAATTGCGTGCTCCCGCCCCCGGACCCGCCGCCAAAATCAGCGGGAAGTGTCCGGCCACGGTCGCGGCGGTCGTCATCAAGATCGGGCGCAAACGGGTCGAGGCCCCCTCCACGACAGCCTCGAACTTGTTGCGTCCCTGCTCCTGCAAGGTGTTCGCAAATTCCACGATGAGGATGCCGTTTTTCGACACCAGTCCCACCAGGGTGACCAACCCGACGTTGGCATAGATGTTCAGCGAGGTCATGCCCAGGAACGAGAACGCCAGCGCGCCCGCCAGCGCCAGCGGCACCGAGCCGAGCAGGATGATGAACGGATCGGAAAAGCTCTCGAACTGGGCCGCCAGCACGAGGAAGATCAGCACCACCGAAAGCACCAGCAGCGGCAGAAATTTGCTGCCTTCCACGCGCAACTGGCGCGAGGTGCCGCCGTAATCCACGACGTATCCCTTGGGCAGGATGGTCTTCGCCTCGTCTTCCAGCACCTTGAGGGCCGTGTCGAGGGTGACACCCGGCTTCGGCAAGACCACGCCCTGGATTTTAACGGAATTGAGCTGCTGAAAACGGCTCAACGCACGGGGTTCGGCGGTGGTCTCGATCTTCGCAAACGTAGACAGCGGGATCGTCTGCCCCTTCGGTCCGGTGACGAAGATGTGTTCCAACTGCTCGGGGTTTAGACGTTCGACGCGCGTCAGCTGCGGGATGACTTTGTACGAGCGGCCCCCGATGGAGAAACGGTTGATGTAATTGCCGCCGAGCATCGTGGAAAGATCCGCGCCGACCTGACCCAGGTTTAGTCCGATAGAGGCCACCTTATCGCGGTCGAAGACGATCTTGGCCTGCGGTTGATCGTACTTCAGATCGATCAGCGAGAAAGGACTGGTCTCGCTGGCCATCAATTTGGCCTGGAGCTTCTGGGCGAATTCGAGGAGTTCGCGCGGGTCGCCCGTGGAGGCGACGACGAATTCAATCGGAAAATTGCTGCCGCCGGGCAGCGCCGGGGGTGTGAAGACGGCGGCTCCGATGCCCGGCACCGCTGCCGCGCCCGCCGTCACCAAGGGTAGAAGATTGGTCGTTGAACGCTGGCGTTCGCTCCAGGTCTTGAGCACCATGCCCGAGAAACCGGCCTGGTCGCCCGAGGGGAACGTGAGTTGAAAAGTATGCTCTTTCTCGGGAAAGGAATTGAACACCTCGAGAAACTTGCGGGTGTAGATCGTGGTCTGGTCGAGCGTGGAATTCGGCGCGGCCTGCACCGCGCCGAAGATGACGCCGGGGTCTTCCAACGGGGCGAGTTCCTTGGTGGAGAGAAAATAAAAAATCGGGATGAGCAGGAACGCAAGTCCGGCGACCAGGAGCGTCGCGGCGCGGTATTCCAGCGTGCCGACGAGTAGGCGGGTGTAAAGCTGGCGGACGGTGTCGAAGCGCCGGTTGATCCAACCGGGGTAGCCGCGGTTGTCCGCGCCGGGCTTGAGCAGGCGCGAGGCAAGCATGGGCGAGAGCGTCAACGCCACCACGCCGGAGACGGTGACGGCCCCCGCGAGGGTAAAGGCGAACTCGCGGAACAGCGCGCCGGTGAGTCCGCCCTGGATGCCGATGGGCGCGTACACGGCGATCAGGGTGATCGTCATGGCGATGATCGGCCCGACGAGTTCGCGCGCGCCGTGGATGGCGGCCACGAAGGGCGTCTCGCCCTCGTGCATGTGACGTTCGACGTTTTCGACCACGACGATGGCGTCATCGACCACCAACCCGACCGAAAGCACGATGGCCAACAGGGTGAGCAGATTCAGCGTGAAGCCGAACGCGAGCATCAGGAACGCCGCGCCGACCAGCGAGATGGGAATGGCAACAACGGGGATCAGCACCGAGCGGAAACTGCCCAGGAACAAAAAGATGATGCAAACGACGATGAACAGGGTTTCGCCCAAAGTATGCACGACCTCGCTGATCGCGTCCTCGATGTATTTGGTCGAGTCGTAGGGGACGCCGACGTGCATCCCGGCGGGCAGGTCTTTTTCGATGTCGGGCACGAGCTTGCGCACGGCGTGGATGACATCGAGCGTGTTGGAGGTCGGCAGCACGAAGATGCCCATGAAAGTGGCCTTCGAGCCATCGAAACGCACGTCGCTCGTGTAGTCCTCCGCGCCGAGCACGACGTTCGCCACGTCGCGCAACCGGATGATCGTGTTGCCAGTTTGGCGGACGACGAGGTTCTCAAACTCCTGGGCGCTGTTCAGGTCGGTATTGGCGACGAGATTAACGCTGATCATAGACCCCTTGGTCGCGCCGACGGCCGAGAGATAGTTGTTGCCCGCCAGGGCGGTGCGCACGTCGGTGGGTGAGACGTTGAGCGATGCCATCTTGTCGGGCTTGAGCCAGATGCGCATGGCAAAGGTGCGCGCGCCGAGGATGTCGGCGCTGCGGACGCCGTTGACGCTGCTGAGCTTGGGCTGGACGACGCGCGTGAGATAGTCCGTGATCTGGTTGGCCTCCAGGTCGTCGGAATAAAAGCTCAGGTACATCGACGCGATCTGGTCGTCCGTGGTGGCGACATTGATCACCGGGGCCTCGGCCTCGGGCGGGAGATCGTTGCGGACCTGGGCAATCTTGGCCTGAATCTGGGTCAACGCGGCGTTGGTGTCGTAGTTGAGCTTGAGATGGACGTTGATGGTGCTCAGGCCCTGGGCGCTGGTGCTCTCCATGTAGTCGATACCCTCGGCGCTGGCGATGACCCGCTCCAGGGGCGTCGTGAGAAAGCCGCGCACGAGGTCGGCGTTGGCCCCGACGTAGGCGGTGGTGACGCTCACGACGGAGAGGTCGCTGCGCGGGTACTGGCGCACGTTGAGCGAACGGATCGACTGATAACCCGCCAGCAGGATGACGAGGTTGACGACGATGGCCAGCACGGGCCGGCGGATAAAGAGATCGGTGATTTTCATGGGCTTAGCTTTCTTCCGGGTGCGGGTTGTCTTCCGCCTGCGGTTTCACGTCGTTGTTCACTTTGACCGCTCCCTTGTTGCGCACTTTGAAGACGCCGCTGCTCACGATCTCGTCACCTTCCTTCAACCCCTTGAGGACCGCGACCCGGTCACCCTTCGTTTGACCGATGGTGACGAAATGCTGCACCACACCCAGGTATGGCTTGCCATTGGGGTGATTGGGGTCGCCCTTGTCCGGCTGCATGTCATGCGCCAGTACGAAAACCGAATTCCCGTAGGGTGCGTAGCTGATCGCCGAGGCCGGCACGGGCAGCACGTTCTGGTTCCCCCCTTCCAACACGTCGACGCTCGCGAACATGCCGGGGCGCAGCTTGACGTCGTGGTTGGCGATGGTGGCCTGCGCCTGGAAGTTGCGCGTCGCCTCGTCCACCAGCGAGTTGATGGCCGTGATCTTGCCCGCGAAAACCTGGTCGCCGGTGGCGTCCGTCCGGATTTCGACGGCGGAGCCGACGCCAAAATCCTTCAAATTCTGCTGGGGCAGGGAGAAGTTGACGTAAATCGGGTCCATCGACTGCAACGACACGATGGGGTCGCCGCTGTTGAGGTACTGGCCAATGTTGATCTTGCGGATGCCCAGCACGCCGTCAAATCCGGCCCGGATGGTTTTACGCTCGATGGCGGCCCTTGCGTTGGCGACGTTGGCCTCGGCGGAACGCTCGTTGGCGTCGGCGGTGTCGAGTTCGGACTGCGAGTTCGTGTTCTTTTCGCGCAGATCTTTGGCGCGCTTGAGCGAGTAAACCATGAGGTCGCGGTTCGCTTCGGCGGCTTCAAGTTGGGCTTGCTCCTGATCGGTGACCAGGCGCACGAGCAGGTCGCCCTTTTTGACGGACTTGCCGCTCTCGAAGAGGATGTCCTTGACGATGCCCGGCAGGTCGGCGCTGACCGTCACTCCCTGGACGGCCTGGAGCGAGCCGATGGCGCGCTGCGTCGGCTGCCACTGGGCCGGATGGACCGTGTAAGTCGTCACGGCAGCGGGAGGGGGGATAAACGCGCCGCTGGCCGCCAACGCCATCATAGCGCTGTACTGCCGGTATTTGAAGAATGCCAGCACGGCGATAACTAGAAGTGCCGCGAGCAGAACAAGGAAAAACCGGCCGGTCTTCGCACCCGCACTACGTTGGGTGAGCACGGCACGGTTGCTCGAAGCGGCGGAAGGTCCATGATCGGTGTGTCCGCCGTGTTGATCGGTCGGATAAGACGAAGCTTCCAGCGGCGGGTCAGAAGGTGGGAAGGTGGTCGGTGGCATAATAATAAATGGTTTGAGGATGAAAAATCAGGCACAAACGGGGTGCGCGGCGGCGGCGGCCGTCTCGTCGACGAGTCGGAGCAGGTCAGCGATGATGGACTCACGTTCGACCGCATCGAAAGGCGAGAGTTGGACGATTTCGAGCAGGCAGAGCCCGTCCACGGCGAGCGCAATCACCGCCGAACGCGCGAACGGCAAGCCAGCGGCGGCGCTGCCTTCGGCGATCCAATCCAGGCGTCGGCGGTTGGCGGCGCGGACCGGTTCGAGCGCCTGGGGATCGTTGGCGGTGGCAGCCAGGGTCGCGCAACCGAGGCGGCGTTCGCCGTGGAGGCCGGGGTCGGCGGCCATGAGAACGCAAGCTTTCAACTCGCGGCCCGGCTGCGGCGGGAGGGTTTCCATGGCCCGGAGGCGTTGCGCTTCGATCCGGCGCACCTGTCGGTCAATCATGGCCTGGAGCAAGGCATCTTTACTCGGGAAGTTGTAAAGAAGGCCGCCCTTGCTGACCTTGGCCCGCTCGGCCACGGCGTCGAGGGTGAGATGCGCCGCCCCAGCCGCGAGAACCACCGCCTCGGCAGCGTCGAGAATGGCCTCGCGCGAACTGGCCCGACGCGCCACCGCAGGCAGCGCATTGGCGGCAGGGCTATCGTTGGCAGGAGATGTAACGTTCATTAGCAAGCAGTGGAATTATACCGTCCAGTCGGTACAGTTAGCAAGTGGATCTCTGAGATTGGTCGGGAGGGTAGTGCCGCGCCCGCTTTGATAGAAAATGGCGGTGCTTTGATAAAAACCACGCTTTGCAGCCATTTTGCAGCGCGCCTGCACGAGC
>CAXUHC010000176.1:0-9748 GCA_964250705.1 uncultured Chthoniobacterales bacterium
ATTCGAACCCACGACCTCTGCGACCCGAACGCAGCGCTCTACCAAGCTGAGCCACAGCCCGAAACGGTGTTTGGGAACGACACCCGGGCGAACCCGGGACCCTGCCGCCCTTGCAACGACGCTTACTATGCCGCCCGCTTTTCCGCTGGCAAGTGAATTCTCGCAACGGGCAGAGGCGCCTCTCCCTGGAACATGAAAGCAGCGACCGCCGCGAGGTCGTCGGTGAACGCCGCGCCGGAGGCAAATCCGTGCAGCCGCGCCAATAGATCGGCCAGAAAAGGCTGCGCCGGGCGTTCGACCGCCGCGCTGACATGCTGCTCGAAAACCTCGAAATCCATGCGGGAGCCCGCCGGATTGACCACGTCGTAAAAACCGTCCGTGAACAGGAAAAAGCCGTCACCGGGCCCGAGCGTCAGACTGTCCTCCACCGACGCCAGCACGGGCAACAATCCCAACGGCGGACACTGTGAGCGCAACGTTTCCACCGTGCCGCCGGCCCGTAGGACGAACAGCGGAGGATGGCCCGCGCCCGCCATGCGCAGTTCTCCGGTGAGGATGTCGAGGGTCACCCCCATCGCCGTGAGCAACGAGCGGCCTTTGAACGTGGCCCGGAAGTCCGTGTTTACCGCGCGGAGAATCTCCGCCGGGCTGCTGGCGGCCTCGGCGGCGTGGCGAAAGAGCAGTTTGGCCAGGGCGGTGAGCAGCGCGGCGGAAGCGCCGTGGCCGGTCACGTCGGCGATCCAGAAGAAGAGTTTGCCGTCCGGCAGCCGCAGCCAGTCGTAGATGTCGCCGCCCACCTGGATGAAGGGTTCGTAGTGCACCGCCACGTTCCAGCCGGGCACGGAGGGCGGGCCTTGCGGGATGATGATCTGCTGGGTGAGACGCGCCGCTTCGAGGTCGCGTTCGAGTTCCGAGCGCCAATCGGCGAGTTCCCGGTTCTGCGTTTCGAGTTGGAGACGCAGCGCACGCAAACGGAGCTGGGTTTCGATGCGCGCCTTGAGCACGGCGGGATTGACCGGCTTGGTGACAAAATCGCTCGCACCGGCTTGCAGGCACTCGACCTCCTGCTGCTCGCCGCTCATGCCGGTGAGCATGATGATCGGAAGCTGCGCCACGGCGCTGGCCGCCTGGGCCCGCAGGCGTTGGCAGACTTCTGCGCCGTTGAGGTCGCCGGGCATGGCGTAGTCGAGCAGGAGCAGGTCCGGTACCCGCTCTTCGATCAACCGCAAGGCTTCCAGACCGCCGCCACAGTCGCGGCACGCAAACCCCGATGCTTCCAGGGTACGCACCAGCAGGCGGCGGCTGATCCGCTCGTCGTCCACCACGAGGATTTCCGGGCGTGGCGCAGGGTCACTCATGGTGGACAGAAGGCTGTCCGCCCGCCGCCGGCGGGGAGGGGACGCCCGATTTTCATTGGCTCGGGCGTGGGGAGGCAGTAGATAAGCATTGTCAGCGGCTGGTCGTTGCGATAATAGAGCTACCCGTCGCCAACGCAAACCTGAACCGCCGACCGCGCCGTTTTAACGATCATTCCTTGTCACCTGCTATGAAGTTGCGTTCCTTACCCATTGCCCTGGGCTGTCTGAGCTTGCTCGCCGTGAGCGCGTGTCAGCGCGACGACGAACCCACCGCGCCAGTCGGCTTCCACCAGACGCGTCCGCGCGGCCCGGTGGCGGGCGTGCCTCCGCCCACGATGCTGCCGCCCGAGGCCGACCCCGACGCGATCCAGCCGGAGGCGACCCCGCGCCCGCGCAGCGTGCCCCGTGAACAGGGCGCCTCCACCGTCCCGGCCCCGCCTCCCGGCGGCGATTATCCCTACGGAGTGCCGGTGTCGGGCAAGCCCGGCTTCGTGACCAGCCCCTACGCGCCGGATGCGGGGATCGTGGACGTGCGCGACTTTGCGACCGGCCAGGAGGCCCGCTGCCCGTACACGCAAAAGATTTTCCTCGTGCCCTGAACCGACGCGGAGGGCGCGACGATTGCAGTTTCAGCAGCTTGCCATTTTCGGACCGGGCCTGATCGGAGGTTCGGTCGCGCTGGCGGCGCGCGAACGCGGGCTTTGCTCCCGGTTGGCGCTGTGGAGCCGCGAGGAACCCGAGCGCGCCGAGGCGCGGCGGCTCGCCGTGGCCGACCTCGTGACCGACGACCCCGCCGAGGCGGTGCGCGGGGCGGACCTCGTGCTGCTCTGCGTCCCACCGGCGGCCCTGCCGTCGCTGGCCCGGCGGCTCGCGCCGCATCTCGCGCCGGACGCGGTGGTCAGCGACGTTGCCAGCGTGAAGGCGGGACTGGTCGAGGACCTTTCGGCGGTTTTCCAGCACCCGGACGGCAGCGGCAGCCGGTTCGTCGGCGCGCATCCAATGGCCGGCGCCGAGCGGCACGGGTTGGGGGCGGCGCGGGCCGACTTGTTCGAGCGTTGCATCTGCCTGCTCACGCCCGTTGCGGATCGGACGCTGTCGACGGCGGTCGAAAAAGTCAGCCGATTCTGGGAAGGACTCGGCGCGCGGGTGCGCCCGATGACGGCGCAGGCGCACGACGAGGCGGTGGCGCTCGTGAGCCATCTGCCGCATCTCGTGGCCGCCGCGCTCGCGGGTCTCCCGGAGGACGAAGCGACCGAGTGCGCGGGCCCCGGTTGGCGCGACATGACGCGGCTCGCGGGGGGTGCGCCCGAATTATGGACAGAAATCTTGAGCCATAACCGCCAGCCGGTTACATATGCGCTACGCGGCATGATTTCGCGGTTGAACGAAGTGCTCGAACTGCTGGAGACGGGACGCGACGCCGACCTCGAAAGCTTCCTCGCGGATGCCAAGCGCCGCCGGAAGCTGCCGCCAGCCGGACCTTGAAATTTTGCCCTTGTCAGGACCACACTTTACGAACGTGCGAGAGAAAGAGACATCGTCGGAACTCAGGGTGAAGAGAGCCCCGCTCATCGAGGCCGAAATCCAGGTGCCCGGAGACAAGAGCATCAGCCACCGGGCGGTGATGTTTGCCAGCCTGAGCAACGGCGTGTGCGTGCTCAACGATTTCTCGCCCGGCGAGGATTGCCGGAGCAGCGTCAACGCGATGCGGACGCTGGGGGTGCAGATCGAGCAGCCCGACCCGGAAGACACGACCCTGATCGTCCACGGACGCTACCGGCAGCTCAGCGCGCCGCCCAAGCCGATTGACTGCGGCAACTCCGGGACGACGATGCGCCTGCTCGCGGGACTGCTCGCCGGGCAGCCTTTTCGCAGCCGACTGGTGGGCGACGCGTCGCTGTCGGGCCGCCCGATGCGGCGGATCATCACGCCGCTCGAAGAGATGGGCGCGCGGATCGTGGCCGAGGGCGAGAACGACGGCGCGCCGCTCGTTATCCAGGGCGGACCCCTGCGCGCCGTCGACTACGTGCTGCCGATGGCCAGCGCGCAGGTGAAAAGCGCCGTGCTCCTCGCCGGGCTGTACGCCTCGGGCGAGACCAGCGTGACCGAACCCGGCCAGAGCCGCGACCACACCGAGCGCATGCTGCGCTATTTCCTGGTCAACGTGCAGGCAGACGAGCAGGCGGCGGAAGGCGAGCCCAAGCGGCTCTCCGTGCAGGGCGGCCAGATGCCGGAATCGCGGAATTTCACCGTGCCGGGCGATATTTCGAGCGCGGCGTTCTGGCTGGCGGCGGCGGCGGCGCAACCGGGCGCGCGGTTGCTCGTCAAGAAAATCGGGCTCAACGACACGCGCACGGGGATGCTTTCCGTGCTGCTGCGCATGGGCGCGCACGTCCACGAGGTGGTCGAAGACACGGAACAGGTCGAGCCAACGGGCACGGTCGAAGTGCAGGGCGCGCGGCTGCATGGCACGGTGATCGAAGGACGCGAGATTCCCAACGTCATCGACGAAATCCCGATCCTCGCGGTGCTCGGCGCCCTGGCGAGCGGGCAGACGGTGATCCGCAACGCGGCGGAGCTGCGCGTCAAGGAAACCGACCGCCTGCGCGCGATCACGCTCAACCTCAAGGCGATGGGGGCGCGGGTGGACGAGTATGCGGACGGGCTGGTCATCACGGGCGGTTATCCGTTGCGCGGCGCGCGGCTGCCCAGTTTCGGAGATCATCGCATCGCCATGGCGTTTGCCATCGCAGGGTTGTTTGCCGAGGGGGAAACGGTCATCGAGGATTGCGGCTGCATCGAAACGTCGTACCCCGGCTTTGCCACGACGCTGGAACAAATCATCACGGCTTCGACCACCGGCGCGCCGACGACTCCCGTAATTTCCGACGCGCGACAGTTCTTATCATCGGAGGGATCGCCCCCGCCCAAGCGCCGCCCTCGCCGCAAGCGGGACGCGGAGTAGCCGGATAATCGTTCAATGACTCCTCTCCCCGTGGATTTCACCCTTTCTCACGCTCCCGTCGTGATCGCCATCGACGGCCCCGCCGCGTCCGGCAAGAGCAGCGTCGCGCGGGCTCTGGCGCAACGGCTGGGCTTCGGCTACGTCAATTCCGGTGGATTTTACCGGGCGGTGACGTGGTTCGTCCTGGAGCAGGGGATCGATCCGCTCGACGGCCCGGCGGTGGCCGACTTGCTGGAGCAGGCCAAGGTTTCGTGCTACCTGCGAGCCGGGGATTCGGTCATCGAGTTTGACGGGGTGGACCCGGACCCTTTCCTGCGCGAGACCCGGATCAACGCGCACGTCTCGGCGGTGGCCAGCGTGCCGGAAGTGCGCGCGGGTCTGACCGCGAAACTGCGCGCCCTGGCCGCCGGGCGGAACATCGTGATGGAGGGGCGCGACATCGGCTCGGCGGTGTTCCCGCAGAGCGCGTACAAATTTTACATCGACGCCTCGCCGGAGGTGCGCGCCCAGCGGCGGCAGGCGCAGGCGGCGGGCGAACACGACGAAATCGCCGCGCGCGACCGCACGGATTCCACCCGGCGCACCTCGCCGCTGGTGATCGCGGAGGACGCGCACGTCATCGACAGTTCGCGGCTGACCATCGACGGCGTGGTGGGCGAAATCATCGGTCGGCTCAAAATCAAGGGCCTGCTCGGCGTGCCGCAACCCGCATCCCGGCCATGAACCCGACGTACTGGTTTTTCCTGCGGTTCGCCCAGATCATCGCCAAGACCTGTTTTTCGCTGGAAGTCATCGGGCGCGAAAATCTCTTGCTGACCGGGGGGAGCTTGCTGGCGATGAACCACCAGAGCTATCTCGATCCGCCGGTGGTGGCGCTGGCGTCCGATCCGCGCCCGATCCATTTCCTGGCTCGCAAGACGCTGATGCAATGGCCGATCCTGGGACCGGTTTTTCCACGGCTCAACGTGATCCCCATCGACCAGGAACGCCCGGACATGAGCGCGCTCAAGAGCGTCATCCGGCTGGTGCGGGCGGGAGAATCCACCATCATTTTTCCCGAGGGGGCACGCACGCTCGACGGCGAATTGCAACCGGCCCAGCCGGGCATCGGGCTCATCATCGCCAAGACGCTCGCGCCGGTGGTGCCGATGCGGGTGTTCGGAGCGTTTGAAGCGATGCCGCGCAACGGGACGAAAATCCGGATGCATCCGATCACGGTGAAGATCGGACCGCCGCTGATTTTCACCGCACGGGACGTAGCCGAGGACCAGGGTGACGGACGTGAACTTTACCGGAAGTTAAGCGAGCGCGTGATGGCCGCGATTGCCGCCATCGAGCCGCCCGAGAACCGGCGGCATATCAGGTAGAGTGGTTACCCGAACGGGCTTTTGGATTATCGGGGTAAGCTCTACCCAGTCCAGAGTGCGTCCCGGATGAATGAGCGGCGAGTTCCGGCTGTAGGGACGGCGCTCTGTCGCCGTGTCCGCACGGGACCAGACACGGCGACAGAGCGCCGTCGCTACAGCCCGCAGACTTACTCAATTGGGGCAGCGTTGCCCGGTTTGTGATGCCTGATCCAGAAAATTCCAGTGCCCGGCCCGGAGAGCCGTCAGGACCTTCTCACTGGCCCGTGCCGTTGGCCGTGACCTGCACCACCGCTCGGGTAGGGCTACCCAGGACATAAGCGCCACTCTTTCTGACCACGAACGACACCGTCGTCGCCGGAGCAGGGGTCGAACTCTGGACGGGAACCACCTTCACGGTGACGCCTCCTTTCCCTGCCGGGATCGTAAGCGTGCCTTTCGCGGTGAGCGTTGCGCCTTGGGAAATCAGCTTGTAATCCGTGCCGAGGATTGCCGTGCTGGTCCCTGCAATCTTGTACTTGATGGTCAACGCTGCCGTCTTGTCGGTGCCGGTACGCGTGATCTTGAACTTACCCGCCGCGCCATCCGATTTGGAAGCGATGGGAGTCTTGGCGACGACGGCCAGCGTCGGGAGCACGACCGGCGGGGTGACGGTGGCGAGCGTCAGAATCGGGCTGACGCCGGTTTGCCCGTTGGCGGTCACGGTCAGCGAGCCGGTCACCGCCCCGGTCGGCACCACGACCTGCAACACGGTCTTGGAAAGCACCGTGAAGCTGGCTGCTTGGACGGGGGTATTATTCGCCCCGACGAAGGTGACGCTGGTCGTCCCAACGAAATGGTCGCCCTTGATCAAAATGGTGTCGCCCTCGCTCGCGTTCGTTTGCAGCAGATAGGTCGGAGCCGGCGTCGGGGAGGCGAGACCGGCGTTGATACTGAAAATCGTGCCGTTGGAGCCATTTTGCCCGGCGGTGGTGCCGTAGAGCTTGCCGTCGCTGCCCTGCGTCAAACCGGCGACCGGCGAGGAGCCGTCCGTTCCGCCGGTGAAGCTATAGAGTCGATTGTACGCGCCGGAAGGGGTGATGCGGTAGATGATGCCGTTACCGTTCGCGCCGCCGCCCGCGGTGGTGCCGTAGAAATTGCCGTCGCTGGCCTCGACCAGACTGCCGAGCGGGTTGCTGCCATCGAGGACAATGGGCACAAAACTGTAGAGCGGGGTCACGGTCGCGGTCGCGCCGGAAACGGTGAGGCGGAAGATTGCCCCGCCGGAGTAGGAGCCGCCCTGGTTACAGACACCGTAGAAGTAACCGTTCGTGCCCTGCACCACGCCGCGCAGGGGCCGCGAGCCGTCGGTGCCGCCGGTGAAGCTATAGAGCACCGTGTAAACGCCCGTCGGCGTCACCCGAAAAAACGTGCCCAGGTTGCTGGTGCCGCCGAGCTCGGTTGTGCCGTAGAAATTGCCGTCAGTGCCCTGGGTCAGATCACTTTGCGGGTAGTTCCCGGCGAGGCCTCCGGTGACCGTGGCGAGGGTGGCCGTCGTGCCGGCGGCCAGCGTGCTGCGGAAGATGGTGCCGTAGTTGTCCGTGCCGCCGTAGCGGGCGGTGCCGTAGAGGTAGCCGTCGATCCCTTCGATCAGCGTGCCGACCGGGTTGCCGCCGGGGTTGCTGTCCGTGAAGGTAGACAGGATCGCCAGCTTGCCCGTGCTCGGAATCATCTGATACAGGGTGCCGGCCCCGCCGGAGCCGCCGGTGTAGGTCGTGCCGTAGAAATTGCCGTCGCGCGCCTGGACGATGCCGCCCTCCGGCGTGGTGCCCTGGTTGCTCTGGGTAAAGGTATTGAGCGTGGTGAAACCGCTGCCGTTGGCGTTGAGGCTGAAAATCGTGCCGTTGCTGCTGCGGCCCCCGGCGCTGTTGACGCCGTAAAACTTGCCGTCCGCCCCTTGCACGAGCGGCGGGTAGGTGACGTTGCCATCGGTCAACGGGGTGAAGGTATGGATCGTGGACAGGCTGAAATCGGCGTGCGCAGCAAGCGGCAGACCGAGCACCGCCAGAACGGCGCAAAGCAGCGAGACGGAGGAGCAGCGAGGGAGCAGGGAGGTCACAGGATAGGGAAGGAAAAATTGACCAAACAACAAAGCAAATTTTACGCCTCCCACGGGAATCCGGCAAATGGATTTGCAAAGGATGGCCGTTGCGTCAGCGGGCCTTTTGCAGCATACAAAGACTGCCACCAGCCATGCCCCTCGACGCCGAACTCCTCGCGGATGATCCTGCCGGTTCTCTCGTGTCCACCTCCCCAAGGGTTTACGGCGGGCGCTGGGCGGGGGCCCTCGGCGGGGCGATGCTGCTGCTGATGGCTGGCGTGACACTTCTCCGCTGGACGGGCGACGGGGCGTCCGCGCTCGAAAAAGCGGTGCAGCAGCCGATTCCGCCCGATGCATTGATCAGTTCCCCCCGCTCCGATCTCACCGCTCCCGACCCGGGAGACAACCCCCCATGAAAATCGCCCGCGCGCTCATCTCCCTCTCCGATAAAAACGGCTTGCTACCCTTTGCCCGCGCGTTGACGCAGGAATTCAGCGTGGAAATCCTCTCGACCGGGGGCACGGCCAAGGCGTTGCGCGAGGCGGGCATCCCGGTGACGGAAGTCGCGGATTACACCGGGTTTCCCGAGGTGTTCTCGGGCCGGGTCAAGACGCTGCATCCGCGCATCCACGGCGGGCTGTTGCACCTGCGCGACGACGCGGAGCACCAGCGCCAAGCCAAAGAGCATGGCATCCAGCCCATCGACCTGCTGGTGGTCAACCTGTATCCGTTTAGGGAAACCGTCGCCAAGCCCGGCGTGACACTGGAGGAAGCGATTGAGAACATCGACATCGGCGGGCCGTCGATGCTGCGCAGCGCGGCGAAGAACCACCGCTCCGTGACGGTGCTTACCGACCCCGCCGACTACGAAGCCGTGCTCGCCGCCATGCATGCAAACGGCGGCGAAACCACCCTCGACCTGCGTGAACGGCTGGCGGTAAAGACGTTCATCGCGACCGCCGCGTACGACCACGCCATCGCGGCCTACCTCAACCGGGAGCAGCAGAGCGGCGCATCGTACGACGTGTCGCTGCCGTTGGTCAGCCACCTGCGCTACGGCGAAAATTCGCATCAGGAAGCATCGCTCTACGGCAATTTCGACGAGTATTTCCAGAAGCTGCACGGCAAGGAGCTTTCGTTCAACAACATCCTGGATATTTCCGCCGCCGCCCAGTTGATCGGTGAGTTCGAGGAACCAACGGTCGCCATCCTCAAGCACACGAATCCGTGCGGGGTCGGTTCCGACGAGGACCTGCGCGAGGCCTGGGACAAGGCGTTCGCCACGGACAAGCAAGCGCCGTTCGGTGGAATCATCATTTGCAACCGTCCGCTAACGGAAGCGCTGGCCCGCGACGTGAGCGAGATTTTCAGCGAAGTCATCATCGCGCCGGAATTCGAGCCCGACGCGCGCGCCCTGCTCCAGCGCAAGAAGAACCTGCGGCTCATCCGGCAGTTGCAGGCCGCGAGCGCCGGCGGCGCGGCGCACGACATCCGCTCGGTGGTCGGCGGCGTGCTGGTGCAAGACCGCGACTGCGGGCTGCTCGGGCCGGAGGGGTATAAGGTTGTGACCAAGCGGCAGCCCTCGGAGGACGAACTGCGCGCGCTGATGTTCGGCTGGCGGGTGGTCAAGCACGTCAAGAGCAACGCCATCGTGTTCACGGGCGCGGACCGGACGCTGGGGATCGGCGCGGGGCAGATGTCGCGGGTGGACGCGGCGCGGATCGCCGTGTGGAAAGCGAAGGACGCGGGCCTCGGGCTGGCGGGAAGCATCGTGGCGAGCGACGCGTTTTTTCCGTTCCCGGACGGCCTCGTGGCTGCCGCCGACGCGGGCGCGACGGCGGCGATTCAGCCCGGTGGCAGCATGCGCGACGCGGAGGTGATCGCGGCTGCCGACAAGCGCGGGCTGGCGATGATCTTCACCGGCGTGCGGCACTTCCGGCATTAACACAATCCATGAAAATGACCCTACGATCCGTGATCG
>CAXUHC010000177.1:0-9729 GCA_964250705.1 uncultured Chthoniobacterales bacterium
GGCGCTCTGTCGCCGTGTCCGTTCCAGAGCAGACACGGCGACGGAGCGCCGTCCCTACAGCGAAAGCAATCCAACATCCGGATAGGCACTAAATCGTAGGGCAACCCGGACGGCCGCCCTATCACTCAACTCATTAGCTCCGGGTAATACAGCCGGGCGACCCTTTCGCACTCGGCCATGATCTCACTCGGAACGGACAATTTCAGAGCCTCTTCCGCCAACTGACGGCACACCGACATTTCCAGGCTCTGCACGGCGCGTTTGATCCGGGGAACCAGCGCCGCACCCGCGCTCAGTTCATCCACCCCCAAGCCCAGCAGCAAAGGCGTCAGCGCGGCCTCGCTCGCCATTTCGCCGCAGACCCCGGCCCAGATCCCGGCGGCGTGCGCGGCGTCCACGACCATCTTGATGAGTCGCAGGATGGCGGGATGCGTCGGCTCATAGAGATGCGCAATGCGTTCGTTCACGCGGTCCACGGCGATGCTGTATTGGATCAGATCGTTGGTGCCGATGCTGAAGAACGAAACCTCGCGGGCCAACTCGGGAGCGCACAACGCGGCGCTCGGCACCTCGATCATGATGCCCACTTCCATCCGGTCGTTGAAGTCCTTCCCTGCCGCACGCAACTCCGCCTTGCACTCGTCCAACAGACGATTCGCCTGCCGCACCTCCTCAATCCCGCTGATCATGGGATACATCAGTTTGACGTTCCCCAGCGCGCTGGCGCGTAGGATGGCACGAAGCTGCACCTTGAAAATCTCGGGCCGCTCCAGGCAAAAACGGATCGCCCGGCAGCCCAGAAATGGATTCAACTCGTCCGGGGCGCTGTAGTTGCCGGTGAACTTGTCGCCGCCGAGATCGAGCGTGCGGATGATGATCGGGTGAGGCAGGATCTCACTGGCCACGCGCCGATAGTTGACGAACTGCTCCTCCTCGTCGGGAAACTCGGCTTTGTTGAGATAGAAAAATTCGGTGCGGTACAGGCCGACCCCCTCCGCCCCGCTGCTTTTGACGAGCGGAATATCCTCGGGCAACTCGATGTTCGCGGAAAGCACGAGATGGTGCCCGTCGGCGGTCGTCGAAGCCGTTTCGCGCAGGTTGACCAGACCCGCCTCGACCCGTGCCTTGCGGCGGTCCAATTCCTCGTATTCGCGCAGGGTCTGCTCGGAGGGATTGAGCACCAGCAACCCGTGGTATCCGTCGAGGAGCACTTCCGCGTCGGATTCGAGCTTCGTGCTGACATCGTGCAGGCCGACGATGGCGGGGATGCCCAGCGAGCGGGCCATGATCGCGGTGTGGGAAGTGCGGCTGCCAGCGTCGGTGGCAAACCCGAGCACGAACTGCCGGTTGAGCAGCGCGGTATCCGAAGGGGTCAGGTTGTGTGCCAGCAGGATGTGCGGATAGTGGATCTCCGACAGCGTGGGCGCAGCCTTGCCCACCAAATTCATCAGCACGCGCCGCGTCACGTCGTGCACGTCCAAGGCGCGCTCCCGCAGATACGGATCGTCCATCTGCTCAAGCAGACGCGCGTACCGCCCGGCCACTTTCTCGAAGATTGACTCGATATTGCGTCGGTCGCGCTCCAGGGTCCGCAAAACTTCGTCGATGAGCGTGCGGTCCTCGACTACTAACAGGTGCGCGTCGAAGATGCTGGCGTCCTTCGCGCCGATGGCCTCGGCGATCCTGGCTTGCATCTCCAGAATCTGGGCGCGGGTTTGTAGCAGCGCCGATTCAAACCGCGCGATTTCGGAGGGCAGGTCCTTTTCGGCTACCGTGTATTCCGGGGTTGCCTCCTCTTCCGGCCGCAGGACAAAGAGACGGGCGCGGGCGAGGCCGGGAGAGACGCCCAAGCCTTGGAAACGGAGTTCGGAATGCGACGAAACAGCTTCGCCGCTCATCTAAAGGATGTGTGCATCGGTCAGACGGCTCACTCTTCGTCGAAATTTCCCTTCACCAATTGTTCCAGATCGTTGATTGCCTGGGTCGCATCGGGCCCTTCCGCCGTCACGCGCAGCTTCGAGCCCTGACCGGCCGCGAGCATCATCAATCCCATGATGCTCTTGCCGTTCACCTGCTCGCCGTCCTTTTCCACCCAAATCTCCGCCTTGTAACGATTGGAAACCTTGACAAAACGGGCGGAAGGCCGCGCGTGCATGCCCAGCTTGTTGCTGATCACGAGGTCTTTGCAGCACTTTTGCTCGGAATCGGAAGTGTCGGAGGAGCGACTGAGAAGGCTCATAAGGCGTTCTTGCGGTGCATCAGGTTGAGGAGGCGTTGGTTAAATTCGAGCGAGCCGTGTTGTCCGTGGCTCTTGAGTTTCTGGTCCAGCGCGGCGACTTCGACGAGACGCGCCATGTCCCGTCCGGGACGAACGGGAATCGTGATGTGCGGGACCGAAATGTTCAAAATACGATAAACCTCCTGGTTTAGACCCACTCTATCGACTTCCTCCATGTCCTGCCAGTCTTTTAATGTCACCACGAGGTCCAAGCGCTTTTCCGACCGGATGCTCCCGATGCCGAAAATCGCCGCCACGTTGATCACTCCCAGTCCGCGCACCTCCATGTGAGAGCGAGTCACGCTGGGCGCGGTCGCCATCAACTCGCGCCGTTCGATGGCGCGAATCCGTGTCACGTCGTCGGCCACGAGGCTGTAGCCGCGTTCGATCAAGCCGAGCACGCACTCGCTTTTGCCGATCCCGCTCGCGCCGCGGATCAGCGTGCCCACTCCCAGCACGTCGACCATGCTGCCGTGCTCGGTGCGCGAGGGCGAAAAATCGAATTCCAGCGCGATGGTGGCAGCGTTGACGAAGTTCATGGTCACCAGCGGCGTCCGGAAAACGGCAATGCCCGCCCGCTCCGCCTCGGTGGACAAGGCGCCCGAAATCACGGCGTCCCGGGAAAACACCACGCAAGGTATCCGCCGCGCGCACAAGGCGTGGAACCGTTTGGCCGCCTCGCCTGCCGGGAGACTTTTCAGGTAGGACATCTCCGCGCTGCCGATCACCTGGATTCGCTTTGCGGCGAAATACTTGAAAAAGCCCGACAGCGCGAGGCCGGGACGGTTGATCGTCGGCTCCAGGATTTTGCGGTCAAATCCTCGTTCCGGCCCGACCAGACTCAACTGCAGATGTTCCGCGTGATCCTTGAAAAACTGTCCGACCGTGATTTTCGGGCTTTTGCCGTCCGCCAGTGACAGTGGGCCAGAAGATTCCATGAGTGTCGAACGGTCGGGGCAGCGTCTGCGGCTCGTTACTGAAAGGTCGGCTGGATCAGACCGTAATCCCCTTTTTTGCGGCGGTAAAGCACGTTGACCTTCTCCGTTTTGGCGTTCAGGAACACCACGAATTGCTTGGCCGACATCTCCATCTGGAGCACCGCTTCGTCCACGTACATGGGCTTGACCGGATATTTCTCGGTCTGAACGATCTCCGGCTCGGCTTTGGCCGTGGGTTCGACGTAGCCTTTCGCCGTGATCGCTTCCTCGTCGAACACCTCGAACGCCTCGGGGTCGAACACCTGTTCGTCGAGGTAGCGGATGGATTCCTGCCCCCGGGGCCTGTGCGAACGCAGTAGGCGGGTCTTGTACTTGCGCATCTGCCGCGCGATTTTCGAGATGACCTGATCCATCGAGGCGTACAGGTCGGGGCTCTCCTCGCTGGCTTCGATGGTGATGTGATTGGCGCACACGAGCACGATTTCCGCGCGGTGCCGGTACTTTTCGACCTCGAGGATCACGTGGGCTTCGATGATCTTCGGGTAATCCAGGTGCAGCCCTTCGATTTTCTTCTCCGCGTAATCGTGGATGGCTGCCGTGATGGCAAGGTGACGTCCCGTGACGGTCACATGCGGGTGCAGGTTCGCAGTTTGCATGGACGGATGGTGGTCTGTTCTGGCTCTCTCGGATGGATGGTTGAGCTTTTCGGGGGAAAGCGGTGGCATCCCTGACCCGCGACCTACATCGAAAACCGCTCGCCCAGGTAGAGCTGGCGGCTCACGGGATCGTTGATCAGGAAATCTTTGGTGCCGTCGCGGACCACCTTGCCGTCGTACATCAGGTAGGCCCGGTCCACGATGGTGAGCGTTTCGCGCACGTTGTGGTCGGTGATGACGATGCCGAGGTTCGCTTTTTCGCGCAAGGAAAGGATGATCTGCTGCACCTCGGCCACGGCGATAGGATCGACGCCGCTGAATGGCTCGTCGAGCATCAGCAGGCTCGGGTTGGTGATGAGCGAGCGCGCGATGGTCAAACGGCGTTTTTCACCGCCGGAAAGCGTGAGGGCAAGATTGCGCGCGACGTGAGTGATGCCGAACTGTTCGAGCAATTCTTCGCACCGTGCCCGGCGGTCGTGCCGGTTGAGCGGCAGCGTTTCGAGGATGGCGAGGAGGTTCTGCTCGACGGTCAGCTTGCGGAAAATGGATTCCTCCTGCGGCAGGTAGCCCATCCCAAGCCGGGCGCGGCGGTACATCGGCAGGCGGGTCACGTCGTTGCCGTTGAAGTTGATGCGACCGGCGGTCGGCGGCACGAGGCCGACGATCATGTAAAAGCTCGTGGTCTTGCCCGCGCCGTTGGGCCCTAGTAAACCGACGATCTCGCCCCGGCGGACGTTGATGTCCACCTGATTGACGACCGTGCGCTTGCCGTAGGTCTTGACCAGCCCCGAGGTTTGCAGGATCGGCGCGGCGCTCGTGTCGAACGCGGCGGCGGAGGACGGCTGGGTCCGGCTGGCAGGGCGTCCGGTGGCGGGCGCCTCGGCGGTCAGCATGGCGGGCGGGTTGCGCATGACGAAAACTTCAGTGCTGGGTCCCGGACGATGACGCACCACGAGCGGGAGTGCCCGCGGGTGCGGGAGGTTGGTTGGCACCCCGCCCCTTGTTGGGACTGCTTGGGCCGGTCGGAAAGTCAAAAATGCCGCCGCCGGTGTTGCCGCTGCTGCTTCGCCGCTGGATGAGCTTCGTCTTGCAGGGTCCGTCGGTGTTCAAACTGCTGTCGCGGTGAATGGTCATCACCGTGCCGGGCGCGGTGGCGACCAGCGAGCTGCCGTTCTGTTCGAGGCTCGGCCATTCCTTGAGCACCATGTCGCCGGACTTGTTGTCGAAGGTGCCGATGCCGCCCCGCCCGATGGAAAGTTTCTCTTCCTCGCCGGGCTTGGTTGCTGCCTTGCGCTGAATGATGATGACGTGCCCTTTGGCGACGGCATGGTCGATGCCGCCGCCCGAAGGAGCTGGCGAAGGCCCCGCGCCCGGCGCAGGCGGGTTTGCCGGGGCCGGGGTTGCCGTGCCGCCGGCGGCATCGGGAACGGCACTCCTGGCCAGGTAAACCGTCAGTTCGTCACAGGCGAGTTCGAAGCGCGGGTCCTTGACGCGCACATCGCCGATAAACGTTGCGATGCGGTCCTTCGAGTTGAACGACGCAGACTCACTAGCATCAATGATCGTTTCGGTTTCGGCACCTTTGGCGGCGGTACTGGCGTCGTCGGTCGGCGGCGCAGTTTCGTTGTCGCTCGCCGGAGCCGTTTCCAGTGCCGCCGGAGTTGGCGCGGGTGCCGCCGCCGGGGCTGACGGGATCGCCGAGCCGGGTTTCGGGCGGGCGGCGGGGCGGCTGCGAGCGGACGGCTGTTGGGCGTGAAGGCTTGTCGTCAGAAAGGCCAACAGGACGCAAAGCGCCGCCAGGCCGGTATCGAGGGCAAGAGAAATACGGTGGAGTCTGTTCATTTAAGGTGCAGGCGTCGACGGAATCGCACCGGCCACCTGCTTGAGGTTTCTGATGACCATGTGAACATGCCCTTGCAGTTCGCCCGTGCGATCCACGGTGTTGAATTGCATCCGGTCGCCGGTCAATTCGAAGTCTTGCGTGCTCACCGTCACCGGACGGTCGCTGGTGATGATGTTCGTTTTCAGGTTGAGCGTCGATTCTGGCAGGAGGACGTGAAAATCCTCTTTCCCGTCGGGATGATAAAGGTCGATCTTCGCTTCGTGCATCACGACGTGCTCGTCGTCACGATTCTCCATCGTCAACGAAGACAAAAGCTGAAGTACCGTTCCGTTCACGTCCAGTTTCGGGATTTTGATCCCGTGCACGACATCGCCCCTGGGAACCGGGAACTGAATCACCTTGGCTTTGCGCTCCTTCGCAGGTTTAGGCGTGGCGTTTTTATCCCGCGGAGCTTTCCCTTTCGTTGCGGGCGTCGCCGGGGAGGTTCCCGCCGGTGAAGCGCTGGGTGACTGCTCGGCAATCGGCGCGGGGGAGTCCGCCGCACGCGCAGGTTCCTTGCCCAACGCCAGTGCCAGCGAGAGGCACCACAGCGGGAGAGCCAGCAGTCTAGGCGTGCGCGGCTTCATGAACTTTCTGCAATGTAGCGAGCAATCCGGGCAGTTGTCGAAGGGGAATTTGGTTGGGGCCGTCCGACAAGGCCTTGGAAGGGTCTTCGTGCACTTCCATGAATACCGCGTCGCAGCCGGTCGCCACGGCGGCACGGGCCAGGACGGGCGCGAGTTCGCCGTCGCCGCTCGTGTGGTCGCCGCCCCCGCCGGGCCGCTGCACCGAATGGGTGGCATCGAAACAAACCAGGTAACCCGCCTGCCGCATCCAGTAGAGTGAGCGCATATCAGCGACCAGGTTCTGGTAGCCGAAGGTGACGCCGCGCTCGGTGAAGAAAAATTTCGTGCAGCCCGAGGCTTGCAGTTTTTCGGCGATGGGCCGCACGTCCCACGGCGATAAAAATTGGCCTTTTTTGACGTTGACCACCCGTCCCGTCCCCGCTGCTGCCTGGATCAGGTCGGTCTGCCGGCACAGGAACGCTGGGATTTGCAGCACGTCGATCCATTCCGCCGCCAGTTCTGCCTCGGCGGGCGTATGCACGTCGGTGGTGACCGCCACGCCCAATTCGCGTCCGACTGCTGCGAGCAATTGACACCCTTCCCGGGCGGGCATCCCCCTGTAGGAGCGGCCCGACGTGCGGTTCGCCTTGTCGTAAGAGGCCTTGAATACCCAGGTGACCCGATGTTCAGCGCAAAGCGCCCGGATTTCGCGGGCGGTTTCCCAGAGGAACTTCTCCGATTCGATGACGCACGGCCCGAGAATGAACAGCAACGGCGCAAGACCTGCGACCGCACGGCTTTCGCCGTAAATCAGCGACGATAAAGTCTGGTCGGGTGCTGAGTTCAAACGCCGTCCCCTCCCGGGATGTGTTAGCTGCCGTAGCTCTTGGTGAACCGCTTTTTGCTCTCGCGCGTGTCGTCCAACGTGGGCGGCGGCGGGACGGCCTCGGTGCCGGGCGAAGACGCAGGCGCGGTCTCGGCGGGCTCCCCTGGTTCCGCGGCGGACACGACCGGGGGTTCGCCTGATTCCGGGGCACCTCCGCCACCCTGCGAGACTTCGAAATAAGCCATTTGCAGGTTGGTCAGCGCGTTGCGCAGAATCTTGGTTTCCTCGGTGGAAAGGTTGCCCCGCGTTTTTTCGCCGATCATCGCCAGTTGGTCGATGAACATGCGAGCCAGGTCGAGGTTGACCTCGGGTTGCTGACTTTGGGGGTTGGGAATCAACCCGAGAAACAAGGCAGCATTCTGGGACTGCATCTGCACGAACTCGATGAAACGCGCGGCGGTTTCACCCGCCTGCGTGGAATTTTGGACTTCAGCCATAAATGAAAGGGAGCGGTTTCAATTTTCCGTGACGCTCAGTTCCGCCGGGGTCTGCACCTTCGCCGGACGAACGACGACAGTCACGGACGGTTTTTCGTGGAAATACCGGCGGGCCACCTCGCGGACCTCAGCCAGAGTCACGGCTTCCAGTTGGGCAGCCATCGCCTTGTAGTTGAGGTAGCCCAGGCCGTAAAGCTCGTCGAGGGCCGCCGTGTAAGCCAGGCTGGCGTTGCTCTGGTACGAAATCGCCTGTTTGCCGAGCAATTTCTTCTTGGCGCGGGTGAGTTCCTGTTCCGTGAGGCCTTCCGCGGCAAGCTTGGCGATTTCACCCGAGAACGCTTCCCGGACCAACTCGACCTTGAGCGGATCGGTGCCGACGTAAAACGTGAATACCCCCGGCACCAGGCCGAGCATCTGCGACGAGCCGACAAAGTACGCCAATCCCAGCTCCTCGCGGATGCGGATAAAAAAGCGCGAGCCAAGGTCGCTGCTGGCTTCGTCGATTAATTCCAGCGCGTAGCGGTCCTTGCTGCCGATGGTGGTACCGGGGTAGCCGATCATCAGAACGGCCTGCTCCTTGTCCTCGAATTTTTCCATGTGGCGGGCCTCCGTCAACGCTACGGGGACCGGCGGCAGGCTCAATGCTTTTTCTCCGGCGGGCAGGTCGGCGAAAAGCGCTTCCACGCGCGAGCGGACGGTTTCTGCATCGACGTTGCCGAACACCGCAAGCACGGCATTATCAGCCACGAGGTATTCCTTGCGAAACGCTTCCAGCGCCGCACGGTCCAAGCCCGCAACGGATTCCGGCGAGCCGGAGGTGCGCAAACCGTAGGGATGCGAACCGAACATCTGCGAACGCAGGAGGTTGCGGGCGACGCTGGTAAGGTGCTCGTCTTCCGCCTTGATCGCGGCGGACTGCACGGTTTTTTCCCGTTCGATCACGTCTCCGGGCAGGCTGGCGTTCAGCAACACATCGGCCAGAATTTCCAGGCCGAGATCGAGGTCGGGCTGCATGACTTCCATCGAAACGCTGAAACTGTTGTTGCCCGCGTCGCTGCCGATGCTGCCACCCACGGCTTCGATCTCGTCGGCAATCTGGTCGGCGGTGCGATTGGCCGTGCCTTTGAGCAGCACCCGGGAAAACAGTTTGGTGAGACCGTTATCGGCGGCGGTTTCCGCGAGCAGACCGCCCCGGAAGACGGCGTCCATATAGACCAGCGGCAGCCGGGAATCCTCGCGGATCAGCAAGCGCAACCCGTTGGAAAGAGTGAACCGCTGGATTTCCCCGGCCTCGCGGATCGCGGCAGCAGCGGCGGGCTTGGTCTTCGCCGCCGCCGGGTCCAGCGTGACGAGCGTCAGGTTGTCGTCGTGCAAGTACCTGCGGGCAACATTGGCGATATCTTCGGGCTGAACCCTTTGAATGGCATCCAGATAATCGCGCGAGAAATCGAGGTTGCCGGTGAGCAGCCAATTCGAGCCGAGGTCGCTGGCCTGGCCGCGCATGGTGACCAGCGCACCCATCTGGTTGCTGAGGATGACCCGCTTGGCCTTGGCAAGCTCCGGCGCGGAGATGCCGTCGCGCCGGATCTCGTCGATCATTTCGAGGGACGCCGCTTCGGCAGCCTCCCGGTTGTCGGGATCGGTCGTCGCGTCGATGCCGAACAGTCCTGGCTCCGAGGGCACGTAGGAGAACGCCGAGACGAAATGAGCCAGCCGTTTCTGCTCGCGCACCTGCCGGTAGAGGCGCGAACTGCGTCCGTCGCCCAACACGGTCGCCAACACATCGAGCGCGGGAACATCCGGGTGCGTGATGCCCGGGACGTGCCAGGAAAGGCAGGAGCGTGAAAGCTCGGTCGGAAACTCCTTGTGCGACACGCGGCGGCCCAGTTGCGGAGGCTCGGCGGGCAGCAAAACCGCCGGCAGCGCCCGGCGTGGATACGGCGCAAAGAACGTTTCCAGTTGCCCGAGCACGGCGGCGGTATCCACGTCGCCAACCACCACGAAGACAAGGTTGTTCGGCACGTAGCGCGCTTTGTAATAGGCCATCACGTCGTCGCGAGTCAGCGCGTTGAAGATGTCCAGGTGT
>CAXUHC010000178.1:0-9674 GCA_964250705.1 uncultured Chthoniobacterales bacterium
GCCAGCGCCGCGCCGCCGTCACGCGCCGCCTCCTCCGCCGCCACCGCGTCGGCGAGCAGGCGGCGGGCGTGCTCGGCCAGCGGCTTGCCCGCCTCCGTCAGCGCCAGCCGGCGCGAGGTGCGGTGAAAAAGCGATTGGCCGATCCGCTGTTCCAGCCGCGCGGGGTTCCACGGCAGGTCGCAGTTGATGACGACACTCGCGTTTTGAAGATTCAGGCCGACCCCGCCGGAGTCCGTGCTGAGCAGGACGCGGCAAGCCTGGTCCTCGCGGAAACGCTGGATTTCCTGGCGGCGCTGGGCCGCCGTGATGCCGCCCGTGTGGCTCGCAAAATCGTAGCGCAGCCGTCGGCACAGGCCGCCCACCAGTTCCAGCATCCGTTCCCATTCGCTGAAGATGATCACCTTTACCTCGGGATTGCCCATGCATTCCGCCAGAATGCGCGCGAGTTCTTCGAGTTTCGGACAGGCGCGGTCGGCCGGGTCGAGGATGAAATTGCTGTCGCAAATCATGCGCAACATGTTCAGCTCGCGCATGAGCCTCTCGCGTTGCGGCTCGGGCAGCGCGCGCTTGCGGCCGGCGGCCAAAAGGCGGGTCACGACCGCCTCATGGGTACGATACGTCTGGCGCTGGCTATCGCTCAAGGAAACCAGGAAGGTCCGTTCCGCAAGGTTGGGGAGTTCGGTCTCCACGTCGGCCTTGCGGCGGCGCAGAAGCAAGGGGCGGATGCGGCGGCGCAGCTCGTCCAGATTTCGATACCCGCGTGGCCGTCCGCGTTCGTCGAATTCGTAGAACTCGCGGTTGAACCGAAAAAGCGGCCCGAACACGGATGGATCGAGAAAGCTGACCAGTGAGTACAGTTCGTCGATCCGGTTTTCAATGGGCGTGCCGGTCAGCACCCAGGCGTACCGGCTGCGGAGCCGCTTGACGGCCAAGGCGGTCTTGGTGTTCCAGTTTTTGATGCGCTGGGCTTCGTCGAGGATGACGACCTCGGGTTGCAGCCGTTCGTTCACCTCCAGCGCGTCGGCCAACATCGACTCATAGGTCGCGATGGTGAAAAACGGGGCTGTCGCGCGTTGGTACCCCGCGAGTCTTTCCGTGCGGCTGCCGTTCAGCGTTTGCGAGGGGAACCGGGTGAACCGGGCAATTTGTTCTTCCCATTCGCCCTGCAACGAAGTGGGTGTGACGATCAATACACGCTCGACACGCTTGAGCCGCAACAGCAGGGCGCACGCGGCTACCGCCTGCGCGGTCTTGCCGAGCCCCATCTCGTCGGCGAGCAACGCACGCTCCGCACAGGCAAGATGGAGCATCCCTTCCCGTTGATACGGAAAAAGTGGAAGAACGGTCTCCTGTGCCGGCCAGGTGCCCGACTGCACTTTTTGCTCGTAAGTGCGGCGTAGCGTCAGCCCTTCGGATTCACGCCTGCGGCATTCCAGCCAGAGGTCGACCTCTTGGGAAATCCGTAGTTCCGGCTGCGGGAAACCTTTCCATAATTCGATGCCCATCTCGGGCAAATAGCCCCCCACCATGCGGCCCGCCGCGTCGAACAGTCGTCGCAGCGGACGCGGGAGACGCTCCAAATTCCGTTCGACGGCCAGCACCTGATTAGCCTTCTCCGGCACCAGGTCGATACGCGGTGAGCCGCTTGCCTGCCCCGCCGCATACTCGGCCGGAAAACGCGTTTCGAGCTGATCAAGCACCGCTTCGACGTGCTTGCACGTACCGAGACCGTTGACGCGGAAGTCGACGCACTCGCAACTGAACTGACGGCGGGTGAGATCACGGATTTCGACCGCGTAGGTCATGCCGCTTTGCGAATGGACGTTGAAATTCGAAAAAATCAGGAATCGCGGGTCGCGGTTGTCGATCCTGGGAGTTTCCTCTCGCGCCCGCAGGCGGCGGCGTGTGATTTCGTCCTGGTCCGTGGTCCGCCAATCATCAACCGGCGGCAGGTCGGCGGCAGGCCGGAGAGGGACGTTGGCATCGCGCATCCGACGAGAGTAGACATTTCCCGGGCGCGTGGCAAAGAGTCGTTGGCAGCCAAAACGTGGGTTCGTATCGTAGAGTAGCCGGACAGCCTGTCCCCCACGGACATGCTGCGAGGTTTTCAGTGTCTGCGTATGTTTTCCCGCCAATTTCCCCGGTTGTTCGTGTGGCAGGTCGTGCGTAATGCCCGCCGCCACCCGCTGCTGGCCGGGTTGAACATTCTGAGCGTGGCGTTGGGGGTAGCCGTTTATCTGGCGATTCAGATCGCCAACCACAGTGCCAACCAATCGTTTGCCGCCAGCATCGACCTCGTGGCGGGCAAGGCGAACCTGGAAGCGCGGGCCGCCAGCGGCACGCTCGACGAGACCATCCTACCGAAACTTGCCAAAGCGCCAGGAGTCAAAGCGGCAACTCCGCTGCTGGAGGGATACGCCACCCTGCCGCAATATCCCGGCGAATATCTGCAAGTGCTCGGGGTGGACATTTACACAAATTTGCCTTTTGCCACCTTTGCGGTGGGCGGCCAGTCGAACGGAGAATGGGCGAATCTCGACCTGGCGGGGTGGCTGGGCGATCCCCGCGCACTGGCAATCTCCGACGACTTCGCGCGCGAACACGGCTTGAAAGTGGGCGACCCGATCCGCTTGCAGATCAACGGGCGCGAGCAAGCGCTGACGATTCGCTTCCTGATCCGCCAGACCGACACGGCGGCGGGACGCGGTAATTCGCGCGTGGCGGCGCTGGACATCGGTTGGGCACAGGAGCTCTTTCAACGCGTCGGACGGCTTTCCAGCGTGCAGTTGTTGCTCGATCAACCCGCCGAGGCGGACGGAAAAGCCCGCGAACTCGCCAAGCTGGTTCCTGCGGACGTGACGATTGCCACCCCGGGCGCCCGCAGCGGGCAGGTCGAGAGGATGGTTTCCAGCTTCCAACTCAACCTGAGCGCCCTGTCGCTGATCTCTTTGCTGGTGGGGATGTTTCTGATTTACAACACCATCACCGCAAGCGTGGTGCGGCGGCGGGTCGAAACGGGAATTTTGCGCGCGGTGGGCGCGTCACGTCTGGAGGTGCAATGTCTGTTTCTGGGCGAAGCGTTGCTATTCGGACTGGTGGGAGTGCTCCTGGGAATTGGCGGCGGGGTGGCGCTGGCGCGGTTCCTCCTCGGACGCGAAATCGCGAAGGTCATCAGCACGCTTTACCTGCTGGTCAGCGTGGATCGCTTTTACCTGACGCCGCTCCTGGTTGGAAGCGCATTTTTCTTCGGCTTGGGGTCGGTGCTGGTGGCGGCATGGCTGCCTGCCCGGGAGGGAGCGCGGGCGGACCCTGTTGCCGCGCTGAGCCTGGGCCTGGGTACGACCCGGGACCAGAGTCACTTGCACCTCACGCGCTGGCTGCTTGCGGGACTGGTTGCTCTGACGTTGGCGATTGTCTGCTCGGGGTTTGCGCTGACGACCGGGCCTGCTTGGCTCGGCTTCGGCGGCGCGTTCTTCGTGCTCCTGGGCTTCGCGTTCACCGCCCCCACGATCACTTTGACCGGAGCGAAATGGGTGGGATCAACCGTTGGCTGGATCGAAAATCTACTCGAAGGCCGGTCGCGCGCTGGGTTGCGCGACAACGCGCCATCAAGCCGTGCACGGGTCGCCATTTCCAGCGCCATGGCGCTGTTTCGCCTCGCCGCGCAGAATCTCGGTCGGAGCCTCCATCGTAATGCGGTCATCGTCGCCGCGCTGATGGCGGCGATTGCCATGACGGTCGGCATCACCATCATGATTCACGCGTTTCGCCGCACGGTCGAAACGTGGATAGATCGGGCGATTGTCGCGGATATTTTCATGACGCCATCGGCCAACGAAACCCTCGGGAATGGCGCGTTTTTCCCTCCGGAAATTGTAGATGCGCTCAGGCGGCAGCCCGAGATCCGGGCGGTGGATACAGTGCGTGAGGTCGGCGTGAACATCCGTGGCGACCGTGTCTCCATGGCGGTCGTGGAGGGGGAGGACCGCGACCGCCTTGCGTTCGTCGGAGGGCGCACACAGGAGAAACAGACGGCATTCCATTTGCCGGATCACGTGCTGGTTAGCGAACCGTTCGAGCACCGTTATCACGTCCGGGACGGCGACCAGTTGGCCATCCCGACCCCGGATGGCTTGCGCACTTTCACCGTGGCAGGCGTGTATTACGACTACGCACGAGACTCCGGCGTTGTCGCCATCACGCGTGAAAACTTTATCCGGCACTGGCACGACGAACGCGTCATGTCCGTGGCTCTGTATCTGAAAAACCCGGAGCAGGTTGACGAGGCTGCCTTCCTGCTCCGCCAGCGGTACAATCAGCATGGTGAATTTCTGATCTATTCCAACCGGGCGATTCGGGCGCGGGTCTTCGAAATTTTCGGGCAGACTTTTCAGATCACCGGAGTGCTGCGAGGCATCGCGGTGGTCGTCGCCATCATTGGAATCTTTCTCACTTTGACGACCCTCGTCTACGAGCGAGAGCGGGAAATCGGCGTTTTGCGCGCCATCGGAGCATCCAGCCTGCAAATCCGGGGCATCATTTTAATCGAAAGCTCGCTGATCGGACTGCTGGCGAGTTTCATCGGAATCCTCGCCGGCCTGGCACTTTCCGTCGTGCTGACCTTTGTGATCAACAAAGCGTTTTTCGGTTGGACCATTCCACTCTCCTGCCCGTGGCCCACGGTCCTGCTCACGCCGGTCTGGATCGTCGTTTCGGCGCTGGTCGCAGGCTGGTGGCCAGCCATCAGAGCGTCGCGGATTCCAATTGCGACGGCGGTCAGGACCGAATGAACGCCGTTAATATACTTAACATGAAGTTTACAGTTTTACTGTCATTTCTTGCGGTCTGTTTTTGCGGAGTGGCATCCGCTGAAACTCCTTCGGATGACCTTTGGAAGCGCGCGCTGCCCGGCGCGGATTACGAGTTTCCCAGGGATCATTCCGCGCACACCGATTTTAAAACGGAGTGGTGGTATTTCACCGGCACTCTGCATTCGACCCAAGGCAAGGAATACGGTTATGAACTTACCTTTTTCCGGCAGGGAATGTTGCCACCTCCCGTCCGAGCCGACAGAAGCCGCCTGGCACCCGAAAACCGCTCGCGCTTCGTGCAGCAGGATTTCAAGTTCGCGCATTTCGCCGTCTCTGATTTGAGCGGACGCAAGTTCCAATTCACCCAGAAGATCAACCGGGGAGCGTTCGGCGACGCCGGCTTCGCTGGACCGGTAAGCCAAGCGGTGCAATCCCCTCCCCGCCCAGACCCCCTGGCGTGGATTGACGATTGGACTTTACAACCTCAACCGGACGGTTCCTGGAAGATCGCGGCCCAGGTGAAGCTGCCGACGCCCATGTCCATTGATTTAACGGTGTTGCCGACAAAAGCACCGGTGATCGAAGGCACCGATGGGATCAGTCAAAAAGCTGCCGGAGATGGAAATGCCTCGTATTATTATTCCTACACCCGGCTGAAGACGAGCGGCAAGCTGGCCGTCGGCGACGGTCAGCCCCAGTCAGTCGTGGGCGAAAGTTGGTTCGACCATGAATGGGCGAGTAACCAACTGGCAGCTGAGCAGGTGGGCTGGGACTGGTTCTGCTTGCAGTTCGATGACCAAACGGAACTGATGTTATACGCGATGCGGCGGCGGGATGGGACCGTGGACCCCGTTTCCAGCGGCACCCTGGTGGCAGCGGATGGAAAGGTCGAACATTTGAAGTTCGGAGAATTCAAACTCAAGCCTCTGCGCACCTGGCGCAGTCCGCAGACCGGAGCCATTTATCCGTTGGCTTGGAAGGTGGAAATCCCATCACGCCGTTTGGATTTTAGCTTGGAATCCAGGCTTGATACGCAAGAACTCGTCCTGCCGCCCGTCAGTTATTGGGAGGGGGCTATCCGTGTGAACGGCCATCGCGGCGACAAGGCACTGGGCGGCCACGGTTACATGGAGCTGACCGGCTATGCAGGCGCTTTGAAAGGGCTGCAAGGACCGCAAACCCAATCTGCGAGTAATTTGCGCGGGGTGCCGCAGTGAGATATTTTTCGTTCGCCGGTTCGCAGACCCTGAATATTCACCGACCAATCCGATGCGCATCAAACTCCTCTTTTTAAACTGCTTGGCCGTCTGCCTATGTTCGGCATCCGCCCTCGCCGGCCTGCAACCCGGTGCAAACGTGCTTCCTTACGAGATTCACAACACTTCGTCCGGCGAACAATATTGCCAAATGTGTCAGTACTCGCAGCGGCCCGCCACCATCGCCGCCTACGGGAAGCTGCACGACGAGGCGTTCTGGCAAGACCTCGAAAAACTCCAAGCCATCCAAAAGGGCCACCGTAATTTCGGTTTCTTCGGACAGGTTCTCGATTCGACGGACTCAGCCGCAATTCAGGGTGAGGCGAAAAAGCACGGGATCACCTTTCCGGTAGTTTACCCGGTGGACCCGGATTGGGAAAAGGTCTATCAGGTTGGTGGCGTTAGCAGGACCGTGTATTACTCGAACAACTTCAAGGTTCTCTGGGTCGGCGTGGGACTCGACGATGCTGCGGTCGCAGCCATCACGGCAAAAATCAAGGCTGACCCGCGAGGCTGACACGGCGTCAAACCTTTTTGCGCCGCAGATCGTGGGCGATGACCTGCGAGGTATTGCGTCCGCTCGCCCCGAACACTCCCCCGCCCGGATGGGTGCTCGCGCCGGTCAAATAAAGGCCCGGAATGGGCGTTTCGTAGGAGGATAACTCGGGTAACGGGCGGAAAAAGAACATCTGGTCGAGACTCATTTCCAGATGCATCACGTTGGCGCGCAGCAGCCCCAATTTCCGCTCGATTTCCAGCGGCGTCTGGATGTAGCGGTCAATCAGCGCGCCACGCATGTTCGGCGCGTATTCGCAGACCACGTCATAGATTTTGTCGGCCTCGCGGCTGGCGATGTCATCCCAGTTTTCCCCGTTTTCGAGCGCGTAGGGGTGATATTGCGCCCAGGTGAAAAGGACGTGTTTGCCGGGGGGAGCGAGCGTGGGGTCCAAGGCGGAAAAAGTCATCGCCAGCACCGCCGGGCGTTGCGGCGGTTCGCCGCGCTGGTAATCGAGAAAAGCATTCTTCAAATACCGCCGACTCGGACAAAGCAATTGCAGCGCGCGATGACACTCCGAGATGCCTTGAGGATTCGCGGGCTGGCCGGCATACTGCGGCAGTTCGCTGACCGCGTGGCGCACGATCATCCCGAACCCGTTGCCCACGCGCAGATGCTCGATGCGATGGCGGAGTCCAGACGGGCAGATTGCCGGGTCGAGCAACTGGAGAAACGTTGTCTGCACGTGACACGCGGCGGCGACGGAACGGGTCTGGTAGGCCGCCGTCGCGGTCCGCACTTCCAGCTTTGCGCCGGCGCTGGAACCCGTGGTGATTTTAACGACGGGAGCATCGACGGCGATCTCCCCGCCAAACGCTTGCAGGCACCGTGCGAGTGCTTGGGTCAACGCTCCAGAGCCGCCCTTGGCTCGCCAGGCGCCGTCCTTGTGGATCATCGCCTGCCATCCGACGAGGTCTCCCGTGGCAATTTCGTCGGGTGGCGGACCGGATTGCGCCGCGAGCCAGTACAGGGCGGCACGCATCGGTTCGCTCTCGAAGGTTTCATCGATCAGCCGCCCGTAACTCGTCATCAGTTGGCGGGCCGTGTCGAGTGAACTCCAGAGTTGACGCGAGCGTCGGTTGAAAAGGTTGCGTTTGAAGATCGTGCCGAAAATCGCGCCGGGTTTCGGCGGCTTCAGGAACGTTTCAAACACACCTTCGTTCACCTCGCGAAACCGTTCGATGAAGTCGCGGTACGCGTCGGCGTCGCGCGGAGACACCGCGGCGATGCTCTGACACGTCTGGTCGAGGTCGCGGTAGAAACTGATCCCGTGTTCCATCCCGGCCACCGGATGAAACGCCCACGGGTCCATCTCCACGTATTCGAGGCCGTGCGCGGCCAGTCCTAGCTCCTCCATGATCGGGGTGCTGCGGAACATGATGTGCGCGGAGCTGCCAACGTCGAAGCGGTAGCCCGGCACGATTTCTTCCGTGCACACCGCCCCGCCAACCACGGGGCGACGCTCCAACACCAATACCCGGTGTCCCGCCTTCGCGAGGTAACACGCGCAGATCAGCCCGTTGTGGCCGGCGCCGACGATGATGGAATCATAAACTCCGCCCATGAGATTGAATTTGCATTCCCCGCGCTGAGATCGTTTACAAAAACCGGTGGATTGGTTGGCAGGACCGGGAGCTTAACATAGATTGCGCCATGCTGACCGAGGAGTTTTTCACCAGTCATCCCGTGGACTGCGCGCGCCGTTTGGTGGGTTGCGAACTCGTCTGGGAACATTGCAGCGGAATCATCGTCGAAACGGAGGCTTACGCCGCGGTCGGGGACGAGGCCTGCCACACTTTCCTGCGCCGGGGTGCCCAGAAGTTCGTGGATATTCACCCGGCTGGCACCGCTTATGTCTACCTGAACTACGGCATCCACTGGCTCTTAAACGTCCTGATCAAAGGTCCCAAGATGGACGGGTTCGTGCTGATTCGCGCGCTGGAGCCACGGCAAGGCATCGAGTTGATGAAACCCCGGCGCGGCGGGTTATCGGACCCCGCCAAGCTTTGCTCGGGCCCGGGGAAGCTCACGCAGGCTCTTGCTATTCCGCCGTCGTTTCACGGCTCGAATTTGTGTCACGATCCCCGGAAGTCCTTCCACGCCGCTGCTGCGAATGCTTCCCCTTTGGAGATCGTTGATGACGTGCGGATCGGCATTTCTCGCGCGGCGGACCTCCGCTGGCGATTTCTCGCCGCGGGCAGCCGCTACGTCAGCCGTCGGCCGCTTGCTGGCATTGCTGCTCCCGTACGTCGGGCCGCAAAAAAGCCGGACCAGCCAGGGTAAGCCGGTCCGACTTGCTAAGGTTTACGATTGGTCGACGCCAGAGGGAATGCCGCCCGAGGGCCGCATTTCTGGCGTGCCGAGCGCAATTACTTGCTGCTCGTGCTGCTTGTGGTCGTCGAGGCGGAAACGCCCGAGGAGCCAGCCGAAGCTTTCGACTCACAAGCGCTGAGGGCGCTCAGGGCTGCTGCCGTCAGGGCCAACAGGGTCAAGAATTTGATGGTTTTCATAATTACTCTGTATTCACCTCCGTTCTCACGCTGGTCGCAGTTCGAGCAGACCTTTGGCCATGAGTCGAAGGTTGGCAACGAGAATCGGTAACAATTTTCGGGACGCCAGAGAGTGCTGTCAGCCTTCGGTGATATGGACTTCGGTGCCGACCTCGGCAAAATCGTAAAGCGCGACGATATCCGCATTTGCCATTCGCACGCAGCCGTGGCTGGCAGGCTGGCCGATGAGTCTTTCGTGGTTCGTCCCGTGGATGTAGATGTACCGGCCCAGGGTATTCCGGTTGTGCAGGTCCAGCCCGTCCAGCCAGAGAATTCGGGTGAGCACCAGATCTTCGTCGGTGGAAGTCAGGCCGTCATACCCGACCGGAACCCGACTTTTGAACACCGTACCCGGGGGTTCGCCGCCGCCGATTTTTTCGTGGACGCGGAAACGCCCTAGGGGTGTCCGCAGGCTGCCGGGCTCGCCGCCCAGGCCGAAACGCGAGGTCGAGACGGGATAGCGTCGCTCGATGTGGTGCCGTCCCCGGCGCACTTCGATGAG
>CAXUHC010000179.1:0-4211 GCA_964250705.1 uncultured Chthoniobacterales bacterium
TCGCATGAGTCGCGCCACCCGGGTGGCGACCGCACGGTTCCCCGGCCCGGCGCAGGACCACGGTGAGCCGGGGGCTGCCCGTAGGTGCGCCGACTCGCCGCGAAGCTCTCTTTGATCTTCACGCCCGGGCGTGCGTTGGCCCTGGCGCGCGGTCGCTCGGCCTTTTGCTGCGCCGCATAGTAGCCGCTGCGGCTGACGCCCGGCGCGCGGCAAACCGCCTTGACAGGGAACTCGCCCGATAAACTTCTGATCACGCCATGCCTCCGCGCGGGGCTTCCGAGACAATGGCGAGTGCTTTTTTTAAGATGGCCCTCTGCTGGCGCAGGTCCTCGTTCTCACGGCGCAACGCCCGGTTCTCTCGTTCCAGTTCCTGCGGGTTGACGCCACTAGAAGAGGACGACGGGGCAATGGCGCGCTGCTTTTTCCAGCGCGCCACGCTGTAGGGACTCACGCCCAGATCGCGGGCCGCCTGTTCTTGTTTTGCGCCGGGCTTGCTCGCCAGCGCGGCGACCTCGCGTTTGAACTCTTCGTCAAAACGCCTGCCGTATTTGCTTTGTATCGTTGCCATTTCGGTTGTGCTTCCTGTTTGTAGCCCTCCCGCGTGTCCTCATTTTCAGGGAAAGATCACACTGCGACAGAGCGCCGTGGCTACAGCCGGAGGTTATTCGAATAGGCACTTATTCAATCGGGATGCGCTCTAATGGCGCGATGATCGACCACGGTTCAGATTATTTTTCGATCTCGTCGTTCAATAGAGGGGCCTGCGGGGGCAAAAAATTTCCTCGAAACAACCTCAAGACTGCGGCTCCAACGGCCTCCGTCGTTTGCAGACCCATCATGCGCCAGGGGTTTGCTTCACTGCTCGTTCGAGCAGGGGGACCAACTTTGGGTGCGATTTGCGGGCGAGGTCCAGGGGGGTTTGCCCCTTGTCATCCTTGAGAAGAGGATTGGCACCATGGTCGAGCAAGGCGCGGAGAATCTGCGGACGGTCGTAGTAAACGGCCCAGTACACCAGACCTTGGTTGTCGCGCAGGTTCTGCGGTTCGGCGTCCGCACCGTGGTCGAGCAACGCCGTGGCCATTTCTGTCAACCCGTTCTTGATGCAAAGAAAGAGCGTGATCGAATCGGGCGGCTTGAAGGTTTTGCCGCCGATGCTCATGCTCACGTGAGTATCTTCTCTCGTAGTGGCACCCGCCTCGAGCAGCGCGTTGAAAACCCGGGTGTTTTTCTGTTCCACCGCCAGATACAACCCGCCCTGCACCAGGCTGACCTCCGCCCCCCTGGCAAGCAACTTGTCCACCAGGTCAGCCTGGCCATTCTGGACGGCAAGCGTCAGAGGGCTATGCCATGCCTGGAGGTTCTTGCCGTTCACGTTCGCGCCGTTGTCCACCAGCCATTCCGCGCAATCCGCGTAGCCCAGACCGGTAGCGATAGACAGTGCGTCCCAGCCGTTGCCATCGGCGGTGTTGACCGATGCTCCCTCCCGGACGGTTTTCTGGACAAGCGCCAGGGTTCCGCGGGCGGCCCCTTGCAACAACGTCTGCGCCTTGGCGTCGGCAACGCCGGGAAAGGTTGCGCCCGCGTCGAGCAGGATTTTGACCGCTTCCTGGTACGAGGCGGCACCCGTCGCGTTGCGCGTCGCCGAACCGACCAGCAGCGCCAACACCGTGGTCGTGGTAGGCGGGGTCATGCTCGGAACCGGGATCTCGCGGTTCAGATCGCCGTCGCGCTGCACCAACGTTTTGAACAGGTCCAGCGGCAACTGACCATCCCGCGCGTAGCTGAGGAGCGCATAAAGCGCGGTGCCGCCGTCTTTGTCCTTGAGCGAGGCGTCCGCCCCGTGGGCCAGCAACGTCCGCGCCGCCACGTAGTGCGGAACTTTCATCGCGGCGATCAACGGAACGCCCCCACCGGTTTGTCCGTTGGGGTCCACCCCGGCGGCGAGCAATTCTTCCACGACGCGCCGCTCGCTTTCCTGGTAGCGTTCGATGTCCGCCGGGGAATAAACCTTCTGGAAGAATGCTCCCTTCCCGGCGCTCGGCGTTCCGAAATTCATCAGGTGGTCCAGAATGGTCTCGCCGCGCTGATCCTTCCCGTTGACCGGCACCCCGGCTTTGATCATGCGGGCCAACGCCTCGGCACAATACGGCCCGCCTGCCGCGTGCCAGGCCGAGTTCTGTCCTTCGCGGTCCTCGATGCGGCCGTCCGCCCCGCGCTCCAACAGCAGCAGGCAAACGTCTTCTTTGCCGCAGTAGGCTGCCCAACTCAGGGAAGTAAAACCGTGGTCGTCTTGTACGTTGATGTTCGCGCCGTGGTCGAGCAGCAGGCGAACCACCTCCAACTGGCCGCTCCCGGCGGAGTCGCGCAGCATCGCACCCCAGTGGGGCGGCGACACGTCGGGCGACACGCCGCGCTCCAGCAACGCTTTCACGGTGGCGGGGAAGTTCCAGCAGACGGCGTTGGCCAGCGCGCGGCTGCCGTCACGGGCCGGACTCGCGCCGAGAGCCTCCAACGCCGGGAAAAGACCTGGCTGTCCCCAGTGGCCCGCGTTTTCGTACAGGTCGCCGAGGAGCTTGCCTTTTTCCGTATCGTCGAGAGGCCCGAGCTTTTTCCAAAGGAAATCGAGGGTGTTCGGATGCCCGGAAGCCACGGCGAAGGAGAGATGATCTCGCGCTTCCTTCGGCGTGATCGGTTGCCGACGGTCCCGCGCTTCCAGGGCGGCAACGTCACCCATCCCGGTGTCGTACCACAGCTCGTCCATCGGCGCGCCAGCCTGGATGAGCACGTCGGCGATGTCCTTGTAGCCCCGCCAGCAGGCGCGCTTGAACGGCAGGTCTCCCCAGGAAGTCTGCTGCTGGACGTTCGCCCCGTGCGCCAGCAGGAGCTTGACGATGGCGGGCTGGTTGTCATCGGCGGCGACGAACAACAACGAGCAATAGTTGATCAGGTCCACGTTTACATCCACCCCCCTTTGCAAAAACCCGTCGATGGTCTGGATGTCACCCGCCTTGATGGCCGCCGAAGCTGCGGTCCAGAGCGTGTTCCGCAGGTCGGGGTCGAGGTCCGCGAGGTCTCGTTCCTGAGCAACGGTGATGATGGCGGACGGTGTCGTTGTGGGGGGCGACGCGGAGGGTGTTGCCGTCGCTTTGGCAGCCTCCTTGGTGGCAGCAGTGACGATGGGTTCAAGCGAGCTTTGCCCCAGCACCACCGTCCCCAACAGGAGCACCATCGACAAACCCGCCAGAGAACCGACGACCCGACGCCGTGGCAGGAACGCGGTGATCCGCTGGAGACGTTGCTTCATCTGCGCGCCATCCTCGCTGATCCCCACCATGCCCGGCTGAAAGGAAAATTGCGCCGAGCGGACCGCCAGCGTTTTGAACAAGGTCTCGCCGTAGGCCAAGGCGCGCTCGTTGTCCAGATGTTCGAGCACCCACTCGTCGGCGGCCAACTCGCGGTCGGCGCGCAGGCGGCGAAATCCGATCCACACGACGGGGTTGAACCAATGGACGCACCACGCTGCCAGCATGAACCCCTGGCTCCAGTGGTCGCGCCAGCGCAGGTGGGCGATCTCGTGGGCAAACACATGCTCCCAGTCCTGGGTTGAGAAAGAAGACGGGGATTGCTGCGGAACCAGCAGCGTGGGCCGCCACCATCCCACCAAGGCAGGCGAGTGGACCCAGTCCGCTGCCAGAATCCGGGGAGGATTGCGGCGCAACCAGCGTCGGCAACAGGTCCGCCAGAGCAACTGGACCGTTGACTCCACGGGGAAGCATTGCCGGCGCAGCCGCCGGCGCAGGTTGAGGTGGCAAACCCCGAGCCAGCCGCCAAGCACGAGGACGCCGCCCAGCCAAGCACAGGCCGCCCAGGTCCACCATGACCATGGGTGCCGAGTGGGGGCAGGCGTTGAGAACGGCATCGGGGCTTGTTGAGCGAAAGCAGGAGAGAAGGATGGACGCGCTGATGAGGCGAACGGAGGAACAGGGATGGCGGGCATCTTGGCAGGCGTCGATGGTGACCGCCCGAAGGGATGAGCCACCGCGCCAAGGTTCTCCAGGCTCGTCGGACTATGCGGAAGCGCGACCGTCGGCAGGAGCAGCCGTGCAAGGACCAGGAACCAGAGCAGATAATGCCAGCGCGCGGGCACCCGCGTGCCGAAAGCCCGGCGCACCAGGAGCACCAATCCGATGGCCAGCGCACCTTGCCAGGAG
>CAXUHC010000179.1:4221-9542 GCA_964250705.1 uncultured Chthoniobacterales bacterium
CGTCCACTGGTAGCGAAACGTCGTGGGGGGCGAGCATCTTATTTTTTCTCCTTTCGTTTTGCCTTCAGGATCGCTGCAAGCTCGGCCAGTTCGGAGGCATTCAGGCGTTTGCTCTTGGCGAAGTGCAACAGCAGCGCGGCCGTGCCGCCCTCGAACACGCGAGCCAGGAACGTGTCACTCTCCTGGCGCACACACGCCTCGCGGCTGAAGATGGGCAGGAACTGTTTGGCCGACTCGGCCTGTTCCTCCGCGCGGACCGCCCCTTTTTTCTCCAGCCGGGCCAGGAACGTCCGCACGGTGTTGAGCTTCCACGCCTTGTTTGAGAGCGCGGCAAGAACCTGCGTTGCGGTCAAAGGCGCTTTCTTCCAGAGGATGCTCAGGATTTCCCACTCGGCTTCGGAGATACGCGGCATGGATGGCGGCTTCATTCCGAAAGCGATACTACATTTGTAGCGTGTCTGTCTACTACGTTTGTAACGTTATTCGATTTTGTTCGGGAGAGGCGCGGCGGCACCTTGTCATTCCCGACGCGACTTGGCGGTTGACGGAAGCGACCGGACTCTGGCCGCCCGGGCCAGCAAGTCACCAGGGTCAACGACTCGCCCCGCCGCTGCCATCAAGCAACGCGCGTGCCTCTCGCGCTCGGGAGCCCCGGTCCTGAGCGGGCCGGCCTGCTTCTGCCCGGTGCGCGCGACATGAAGTCCATCCGCCGTCTTTGCGCCACCCCCGGCGGCATGGTTTTCGCAGCAGGCCATCAGGTGATGCGCTGGCACGGAGGTCAGTTCAAAGTCTGGAAATTTCCCAAGTGCGGCCGTCTGATTTCCGCCTGCGCCGGGGGCAGCTTTACGTCCACCAGAGCGATTTCGAGATGCAGCGACTGGAGGGCGACGCCTTCGTGCCAGTGCTGACTCCGCCCGCGCTCGCCGACGCCCAGATGATGGCCTTGGTCCCCGCCGCGGACGGCTCCCTGCTGCTCTGCACGCTGCTGCACGGCATGACTTGCGACTGCGATCATCCGCTTGCGGGAGAGGCGGCGGGCATCCCGGTCCGTGGACCAGGGAGACCGAATTTTACGCTGGATGGTAAATCCGGAAAAAAACCTTTTACAAAATCACACAGCGCGGATACACCGGGCCCAACATATGCGAAAAACTAACTTACTCCTTATCCTTATTTTCACACTCGCCACCGCTTCTTCCCGCGGTGCCGTCGCCAACTTCGACAGTCTGCCGGCGGAGACCGGGTTTTTCAGTACCATCATCGATGGCGGGATCACCTTCTCCAACGTCGACGGAGGAAGCGCGAGCGCACGCTTCTTCGCAATCGACAACGTCACGACCCGCTACGCGGGGGTGGCGGGGATCTCCTTCCCGAACATCCTGACCTTCAATTCCTACGCGGATGGGCCCGGCGGGGCGGGCTTCGGACCTTTGAAGTCGTTCGATTTCACGGCGAACTTCCTCGCGTTGTCCGCTTCCTTCACCGTGTTGCCCGTCGGCGCTTCCAACCCCGTGAACAGCACGTTCACGCTCCAAGGGCTGCGTAACGGTGTCGTCACCAATTCCGCCACCATCACCCTGGCCCGAACCACCAACAGCAGCCAGAACCTGACGCTCGGCAACGGGCTCTACGATTCGTTCCACGTCATCGGCACCAGCACCGATGGTGTCGTGTACGTCGATCTCGACAACGTGGTCGTCACTCCCGTCCCCGAGCCTGCGACGACCGCCTTGCTGGGTCTCGGCGCGCTGGGTCTCGGTGTCTTGCGCTACCGCCTGCGCCGCGCCTGACCGACCTCCCTCCAGAGGGATCTGCTCTGTCTTCCTGAGCGAGTATCGACGAGCCGAAGGACCTCGCCCAAAAGACCAGCTTCGACCCCCTTCTCACGTCCGACCCAAAGCCGGCAAGCACTCAGTTATCACTAGGGTGTGAGCGCAGAAGGAGTGATCACAGGCTGGCCTGAATGCTTCCGTCTCGTAGTCCGCCGCTGGTTTCACACTCCGCGTTTAACAGAAGCCTCGCCCTCAGGTCAGTGGATTTACGGTCCGCCGCCCGAGATGAATGGAAAAGCGCCGATGGATCCTTAGTGGAAGGCGTACCCCCTGAGGAGGAGATCGACGCCATGCTCGACCTTTCCCGCCGGGGCGATATCCTGGGCATCAAGAAACGTCTCGGCGCGCTGCAAGCGGCCGGACCTGGAGGGTGTTTGTCGTTTGTGAGGGGGCTCGAACCGCTCGTGGCAGGCTACCAGATGGACCGCATCCGCGATGTGCTCATCAAGTGCAAGGAGAATGGAAACGCCTGAACTTCCCAAGGAGGTGCGTCCATGCATCCTGATCGTCGATGACGTGCCCGCCAACCTCGGCGTGCTCTCGGGCTGGAAACGCGCCCGGCGGCTGCGCTGCGAGCGGCGGAAATTCTCGGGCTGGCAAACCTCGATCCCGCGAAGTTCCGCCCGGAATTGACCGGCGCGGAAGTTATGCGCTTTCGGGTTGGTTGAGGCCCGGGCAGCCGATCATTCGTATCTTCCTACTCCCAAGGAAGTATGGACAATCCGTCCGCTTTCCCCGAAAGTGGGGGCATGACGGCTCCCCTCCCCTCCCGGTCCGCTATCGTATTTTTCGTGCGGGCTTTCCGCTCGAACCCATCCGTCCAGCGGGCGCTTTTGGTGCTCGCGGTTGTCTGCCTTGCGGGCAGCCGCGTCGCGGCCCAGACTGCGGGCGTCACCGCGACGTTCAAATCCGATTCGAGCTGGCAGGGCGGCTACAACGGCACGTTGAGTATCCGCAACGGCGGCGGCACGGCCCTCAAAACCTGGACCGCCACGCTGCAATCCGCCAACCCGATCACCGACGCCTGGAACGCCACCTGCAAAGATACCGGCGGCACCCGGTATGCCCTCACACCCGTCTCGTGGACGAGCAGCATCGCCGTTGGCGGCACGATTTCCATCGGTTTCACGTTTTCCGGCGGTAGCGTGGTCGCGCCGACGGCACTGGTTTTCAACGGTCAGTCCGTCGCCATCACTGGCCCGGCGCCGACCCCGACGCCGACGCCGAGCGTCACGCCAAACCCGTCGCCCACCGTCATCCCGACACCGACTCCCACCGTCACGCCGACGCCGACTCCCGCCCCGGCCGCTCCCGGCAAGCCGACGATTTCCGTCCTCAAGGATTGGGCCAAAGGCGGCTACACCGTGACGTGGGCAACCTACAGCGGTGGGGCCGCCACGACTTACAAGCTGCTGGAAGACGGCGTGCCCTACAGCCAGGGCGCGGCCCCCGCCGCCGTGAATGGCAGCCAGACCGCCACCATCGGCATTTATGACCGTCCTTACAGCGCGCACGCGTACCAGATCGTCCTGGCGAATGCGGTCGGCGCCTCCACCAGCGCCGTCGCCTCGTACGCGGCGGACGACGCGAGCAAGATCATCGTCGGCCCGGCTGATGCCGCGATGCAAGCGCGGCAGGTGACGGTCGCGCTCAACACTGCGGCCAGCTATGTGCTCGGCGTGGTCGATGGCACCACCGGTGCTTTCCAACTCGCATCGAACAACGACACGGTGATCTCCTGCACGTTGCAGGACGCCAAAACGCTCGTCATCACGGGCCGCACGCCGGGGCGCGCGTCGTTACGCATCACGAACACCGTGAGCGGCGAATCCCGTTGGCTCGGTGTGCGGGTTCGGAATGCCGACGGCACGCTGCCCGGCCTGCCGGATTATCTTGCCATCGGCTCGGTCAGTGAAGACACCACCCCCGACCTGACGATGTGGCGGCAGTTCGGCACGGGCGACAAGAACCGCCGCATGGACGGCCGTTATATCTATCTCAACGACGGGCCGTCAAACACCAACCCGTACAACTGGTTCGGCGAAACCCAGCCGCACGGGCTCCGCGCCACCTCGTACGTCCGCGAAAGCCTCAAGCTGGGCATGATCCCGTTCTTCGTCTGGTACAATCTCAACGGCACCGGCGACGGGTTCTACACCGATACCGCCAACATCCGGAACGACACGTTCATGCAAGGGTACTTCGCGGACATCGTGACGATGTCCAACCTCGCCAGGGCCGAAGGCGGTGATGAGATGATCGGGGTCGTCGTCGAACCCGATTTCCTCGGTTACCTCGCGCAGAACAGCGTCGATCCCACCACCTATTATGCGAGCACGAGTTCCGCCTACACCGCCGGTGTGCTGAAGCACGGGGTAGACCCGGAGTTTCCCGACACGGTAGCGGGTCTGGTCAAAGCGATCAACTATACCATCTCGAAAAATTTGCCACGAGCTTACTTCGGTTGGGAGTTTGCGCTCTGGGCCTCGCCGCCCAACGGTTGGACCACGCCCATTGGAGCCAAAGGCGTCAACCATCTCACGGATACCCTCGGCCTGGCGCAAGGCCGCTACGACGTGGCACGGGAAGCGACCGCCATCACGGATTTTTATCTGAAGGCCGGGGTAACCAGCTACGGGGCCTCGTTCGTTTCGGTGGACAAATACGGTCTCGACGCCGGGGCGGAAGGCAAGAACGGCGACCCGGCATCCTCGACCTGGTTCTGGAACGAGACCCACTGGCTCAATTATCTGACGTTCGTGAACGCGATGGCGGTGCGTTCGCAATTGCCCGTCGTGCTCTGGCAGATTCCGGTCGGCCACATCAACGGCAGCCAGGCGGCGAATCCGGACGGCGGCCTGTTCCCCGATCTGGTGAATAATTCGACCCACTTTGAAGATTCAGCGGGAACCTTCTTCTTCGGCGACACGTTCCTGCCAGGGGCAGGCAATCGGTTCGCGTTTTTCTCGACGACGGACCCGCTGAACGCGGTCACCACCCAGGGCAACGCGGTGACCTGGCCGTCGACGATGTCGCTGGCCGCCAACCACGGGGTGCGCGCGATCCTCTTCGGCGCGGGCGTCGGTGACAGCACCGACGGCGTGGGCACTCCGCCGACGGACTCCGGCTGGTGGATCACCGGTGCGCAACGCTATCTACAGAAGCCGGTGGCCTTGGCGGGGACCAGTCCATTGCCCGCGCCGCCCGGCGGCACGTCGTCGCCCACGCCTACGCCCACGCCGTCCCCGACGCCCGGCGGCACGCCGACACCGACACCGACGCCCACGCCTTCTCCGAATCCTACCGGTGCGGACATCACGGTGAAGACCGCGACTACGACCGTCACTTTCCATGTGGACAGCGACTGGGGCAGCGGATTCCAAGGCACGTACACGCTGACGAACACCGGGACCGTGCCGCTGACCGACTGGCGGCTGAGCTTCACGCTGCCGGTGCAGATCAGTTCGGTTTGGAACGCGGCCGTGGAAA
>CAXUHC010000180.1:0-5293 GCA_964250705.1 uncultured Chthoniobacterales bacterium
TGTCGCCGTGTCCGTTCCAGAGCAGACACGGCGACAGAGCGCCGTCCCTACAGCCAGGGGTTATTCGGATAGGCACTTACTCACCCTTGATGTCATGCTGCCGGGCCTGGACGGATTCGGGCTTTGCCACGCCGTGCGCGAGCGGGGGTTTGACGGCGCGGCTCTGATGCTCACGGCGCGGGGCGAGGTGACCGACCGCGTGCAGGGGTGGCGCACCGGCGCGGATGATTATCTCGTCAAGCCGTTCGATCCCGATGAATTCGTGGCTCGGGTCTCCGCGTTGCTGCGCCGGGTGCACAAAGAGCAGTTGACCCCGGTGACGCAGTACGAGTTCGGGAGCGTCTGGATCGATTTCTCGCGTGGGGAGTTTTGCAAGAACCACCGGTCGCTGAGTCTCGCAGCGAAGGAAACCGAGCTGCTGCGCCACCTGATCAATCACCGTGGCCAAGTGTTGTCGCGCGGGAGCATCCTCAAGCAGGTTTTGGAAGACCAGCCTTTCATCACCCGCGCACGGTAGACGTGCACGCGGCCTGGCTGCGGCAAAAGCTCGAAGATCAGCCGCAAGCACCAAAATATATCGTCACCGTGCAGGGTGGGGGCTATCGCTTCGAGAAACAGGGTTCGCCTCGAGTGATCGCGGCGGGGTACGTCTGCGCAGGGCGAGCAACCGGTGGATTTGCGCCGTCACCGCCCCGGAACTCAAGGTGCCCGCGACGCCGAGACGCGTCGGCAATCCACCCGGTCGCACCTCGCGGAGCGTCCACGAATTGCAGGTATTTCCGATCCAATATTTCCCTCTTGCCGCGTAGAATTGGCTTTTGTAGCCGTACAGGCCGGGTCCCAATTTTTCGGGATGGTTGGCGGCGTCGCACGCGAAACTCTGTCCGAGTGACCGGCACAGAGCCCTCAACTCCTCGCGGGTGCAGGAGACTCTCACGACCTCGGCCCACTGGTGTGTCCTGGCGGGTAACTCCTCGAAACCAGCCACATGCAGGACACTTGGACTCGGGATCAACGCGGCCCTCAGCGCCATCGGCACGGTTGGCTTGGGCGTGGTGTAAAACTCGCGGTCGCCCCAGCCGAGTTCCAGGCAGCGGCAGCCGGCGAAGTCGTGTGTCGCGACCCCTGGCGGCCATGTGCCGGGCGGGATGTCCGCGCGCTTGACGACGATCCCACTGTGCCAGCCGTGCCGGACCACGTAGAATTCCTAGGCGCGGGCAGGGTTCGTCGAGATTGCAGCGGCCAGCACGAACGCACCGACCAGCCAAAAGGGCATCCGACGTAGACTGTGGAATCGTGCGAGGCAGATCATCATTGGCGAATTTATCCTGTCATCGGACCGCAGTAGGTACAAACCGGGAGATTTTCGCCGTAAAACCACCGGAATTTACTCGACATACGTGCAAGGATGTATCGAATATCGGTACAGATTCTGCATCGACAAACGTGTGGTTTTGATCTTCGGTCTGTTTCCAGACAGTGATTTATCGTCGTCCCCGCACCGGGCAGATCCGGGCGTCACAAAATTGTCACATCAATACAATCGCGCGGGAATTATCCAGCGACTTAAACAAGTCCGCAGCTGGGCAGCGGTGAAAGTCTTCCGTCACTTGCAAACACAAATGCGATCAGGAAAAAACCGAAAATAAATCTTGATCGATCTAGTAAACAATAGAGAATTCGGTGCTGAGAAACCCATCAAATCCCCGTCCATCACCATGAGAAAATTGTTCAAAACGACCCTGCGACCGACGGCTATGGCCGCCGGTGCCATGCTGGCAAGCAGCTTCCTGCCAGCCCCGGCCGTCCGCGCTGCCGACCCCTACGACAAGAAGCTTGAGGCTCGCGTCGAGGCCCTGGAAAAGGAACTCAACCTGATGGAGAACGACTCCAAGGGCAAAAACGTCCAGGCTTCCAGCACCGAGGTGCCGACCTTCGTCCGAGCGGCGAGCAACGTGCAGGAACTCACGTTCAGCGGCGAACTGCGTCTCCGTAACGAGTACGGCGTTACTGACAATCAGGTGGCGAGCAACGAGACCCAGTCCGACGTGAACCGCTTCCGGTTCCGCCTGTTCGCGGATTACAAGCTCAACAACAACTTCTTCGCCGGTGCGGCGATCCAGACGGCGCTCGCGGCCGACAGCGGAAACACGACCTTTTCGGAAGGCTTCGATAATTACTCGCTCTATCTGTGGCGCGTCTTCATCGGCTGGCACACGGCGGACGACAAAATTAAAATCATCGCGGGCAAGCAGCCCAACCCGTTTTACCAGGAAACGGAGCTGCTCTGGGACGCGGACATCAGCCCGACCGGCGTGAGCGAACAGATCAAAATTCCCATCGGCACGCAGTTTGAAGTGGCGCTGATCGGCGGCCAGTTCATCTTCAACGACAACCCGGAAAACGCGTTTTACAACGGTAACGGCGTGGCGGGTGCCGCTGGCACCGGGACCAGAACTCCGGGCGGAGCCAACGACCGGGACGCCTATTTGACCTACCAACAGGTGATGGGCACCTTCAAGGCGACCAACAACCTGACCCTGACGGCGGCGGGCGGCTTCCTGTTTTACCCCGGCCACGGTGGCACGGCCTCGGCCTCGACGGTCAGCCCATCCTCGGGCGTGACGGGCGCGGGCCGCGGTGCCGGCAACGGCATCGGCCAGAACGGCAACGTGCTGGCAAACTCGGCGCCGTTTAACTCGGCGAATGCCGGACGCAACCTTTCCATCGGCACCTTTGATGGTGACGTGAAGGTCAGTCTGGGCGCTTTCAAGCTCAAGGTTTACGGGCAGGTCGCGTACAACTTCCAGGGCGGCGCGCGTGACTCCCAAGAATACGGCCAGCCGGGTCTTGACGGGATCAACGATAAAATCGCGTTCGCGGCGGGTGCGACTTTCGGCTCGGATTACCAGCTCAAGAAGAAAGGTGACTACGTGCTCCTGGCCGAGTATCGCCAATCGGGCCTCGGCTCTGTCGATCCGAACCTCAACGACTCGGACTTCAATTTCAGCCGCCTCGGTTTCCGTGGCATCAAGGTCGCGGGCAGCTACGCGTTCTACCCCTGGCTGATCGGCACCGTGACCTACTACGGGTCAAACAACCTCGGCAGCGAAAAGGATTTGAACATCGGCGTCGGGAATTACAACGCCTCGCATATCGTGCAGTTTGATTTGACGACGAAGTTCTAAAACGTCGATTCAGTCTGGTTGGGCAGGCCCCGTGCCGTTTTTGAAACGGCACGGGGCCTTCGCCTTTTTGGAATGCCGCTGGTTGACCCCCCGCCTGGTCCGAGGCAAGCTCGCTGTCAGTGAACCTATTTTTCCAGCGCGCCGGTGCCGTCTTGACGCTCTGGTGGACTCTCTCGGCGTCCGTTTCCACGCAAACCGTGCAGCCGGGGTCGAGCAATCTTGATCCCGGTCGCCTCGTGACGGCCGCTCGCCGGCAAATTGGCGTGACCATAGGCTACGACCCGGAATATCACGTGCTCCCGTACCCCGGAGGTGACGTACCGATGGCCACCGGGGTTTGTACGGACGTGGTCACCCGGGCGCTGCGTGAACAGGGGTTCGATTTGCAGCGGGCGATCCACGAAGATATGAAGGTCCACTTCGCGGAATACCCGCATCAGTGGGGGTTGAAGTCGCCGGATGCTAACATCGACCACCGGCGAGTGCCAAACCTCATGGCCTACTTCAAGCGGCGCGGTTGGGAGCGGCCTATCACCGATGTTTCCAGTGACTTCCATCCTGGTGACGTGGTGGCTTGGAACCTGGGCGGCGGGATTACGCACATCGGGATCGTTTCCGATGTCCACGGGCAAAGTGCGCCGCTGGTCATTCATAACATCGGGCAAGGAACGCGGGAAGAATCGGTGTTGTTCGCCTTCAGGATCATCGGCCACTATCGGCTGACGAAATCAGAAAACTGACCGCAACCTCTCGCTGCGTTTTGTTCTATGCAACCGGGAGATTTCTTGCCGGAAAGGGAGGGAACAGATGCACTGCGAGAGCAAAAGCGAGCCTGAGCGTCAACGGTGGCGAATGCGCAGTCACCGCGTGATCCGAATCCTCGATCGCTGTTCACGCCTCCAGTCGGACGCTCAGATGAAAATGACGTCCATCAACGTCTGCTTGCACACCGGTGATGGGGATACGCTCGTCGCCATCGGGCCACAGAAAAGCGGCTAGTGCCATCTGCCCGGGCGTCACGGTGCTGGCGGGAGTGAATTTTGCCCCGGTTTTGTCGTCGTTGATTTCGTATCTGCCGCGTGCGATCCGCTCGCCCGCTTCGTTGAGCAAGGCGCAGGTATTCCGACTCAAATCGTCCATTTCTCAGCCTCGCCCGCTAGGTCAGCGTTACAACCTCCTTCGTTTCAAGCTGTCAGAAGCGTCCACCGGCGGAAGGCGACACCCATCAAATCCTTAGAGCGCATCCCGATTGGGTAAGCCGCGCGCTTTCGGCTGCGCTCAGGATGACGGAAAGAGACACAGATTAGCTTACCCAACCGGGATAGTCTCTAGAAAACGCTCGCAATATTTTAACTTGATAATTCCCTGCGGTCTTGCCGCAGGGTTCCAAACCGAGGCTCGGAAAGCAATCCTTTCCGGCCCATGCCCGCTGGATGGCGGTTGAGAAAGGCTATCACTGTGCGTGGCAGATCCACTATCACCTTGTTTTTCCGGTCAAGTACCGACGGGCGCTGCTCCAGGAAGCGGTCGTGGAGGTCATCCGGGAGGTGGCCGATGGCATCGAGGAGCGTTACGGGTTGGAGATCGAAAGGCTGGGTTGCGACCGCAACCACATCCATGCGCTGTGCAGTGCGCATCCCAAGTACGCTCCCGGGCAGTTGGTGCGGCTCTTCAAAAGCATCACGGCGCGGGAACTCTTCGTGCGGGTGCCCGGACTCAAGCGCAGCCTGTGGGGAGGGGAGTTCTGGAGCGACGGCTACTACGTGGCCACCGTCGGCGAGCGGGCGAACTGGGGGGTCGTCGAAAAATATGTGCGCAGCCAAGGCTTCAAGGAAGGCGAGGCGCAACTCCGTCTGCTCTGATTCTGCATACCCTGTGGTCTTGCCACAGGGTTTTTGATTACCTATTAAAAGTCGGTACAAGGAGATTCTTTTCCATCAGTCTCATTTCCTGACGGTTTCGAGCGTTAGATGGTCTCCGGCGAGGCTGACGCTATCGGTCTGGCCATCCGGGCGTTCGACCGTCAGCTTATCCGGTGCAGCCAGGCTGGCCTTGAGAGGTTTGCCGATCGTACCCTTTTTGGCGGGCCAGAGCACCGCATAGAT
>CAXUHC010000180.1:5303-9523 GCA_964250705.1 uncultured Chthoniobacterales bacterium
CCCGGTCCCGGCATCAGCGGGCGTGGCGGCGAGGTGAAACTGGTTCGGGCATTTGTCGAGGTTGTTTACGGCGAACTCGCCCGCGTCCCGGCGGCGGTCCTTGGTCGGGCCGCCAAGGTGCGGCGAGAGCGTTACGTTCGGCAGGCCGCGCAAAGGAGAATCCGTGCGCAGCAGCTCGACGTCGAGCGCCACCTGGAGCTGGCCTTCGCGGGCCACGCGGACGAGCGCCTCCTCATCCACGACGGCACCCCGGCCGGAGTTGACGTACACGCCGCCCGCGGGGATGGAGCGCAGCAGGGCCTCGGTCACGACGTGGAAGTTCTCGGGCGTGCCCGGTGCCAGGTCCACCAACCACGTCCGACCCGGCAAACAACGCTTCGAGCGACGCGCACCGCCGCACGTCGAGGCTGGCAAAACATGCGTCGCCCGTTCCCGGCGAGTACGCGCTGATCTCGCCGCCGAATGGCCGCAGCAAAGACACGGGTGCCGGGCAATCAGACCGAATCCGTGAATGCCTACCCGGCGGCCAAAGAGGCTTTGCGTGACGGCGTCCCGGGTTTTCCAGGGGCCGGGGCCGCCGCCAGCCGTGGGCACGGCGATATCGTGAAAACGGAACGGCAGCCCGAGCAGTCGCTGCACGAGGTCCGGCGGCAGAAAATCCATGCTGTCCGCGGGGGACATCGCTAGAGCTAAAACGGGAACGCGCATGAACGGGTAATAATTATTATGAACCGCGCAGACTCGCAAGCGGCATTTGCTTCAAACCCCAATTCATCCTTATTAGTGGCAAAAATGAAGAAGGCGCGCGTGTCCCAGCTACAGATTGCCCGCGATTTGGGGGTTTCGCAGACTTTGGTTTCCATGGTGCTCAACGGGCGGCAGGCGGGCATCTCCGAGGAATCCTACCAGAGCATTTGGAACCACGCCCGGCGCATCGGCTACCGTCCCAAAGGCATGGACCCCAGCGCGGTCGGCGGCGGGGAGGAGTCGCAGATCATCGGCTTCGTCCTCCGTGCGGGCCTGATGCTCCACACGCAGAGCAACTTTTTCGGTCACGTGCAACATGGCCTGCACGAGTTTCTGGCGGGTAGGGGCCTGTCGCTCACCTTTCTGGGCAGCGAAGAACGGCTGGACGCCCGCGAACTCAAAACCGCCTACGCCGGTCCGCGCCGCCTGCGGGGGCTGGTGGTCATGGGCGAGGTGAAGGCGGCGTTTCTCCATGCGTTGCGTCAGTTGGAGCCCCGGATCGTGTCGGTTTCTGCGCAGTATTCGGGGTTGTGCCATTCCGTGCTTTCCAACGAGCAGCAGGCAGGCGAGCAAATCGTCGAGCACCTCACGCAGCTCGGCCACCGCAGCTTCGCCTGGATCGGCGGCAGCCGGGGAATGCAGCGTTCACGCGAAAGGTCCCAGGCGATCCGCAACGCATTGCACTTGCGCAGCCTCGAACTGGACCCCCGATTTTGGGTGGAGTCCGACGCCGCCGACCGGCTCGAAGGCCACGAGGCGGCCCAGAGTCTCCTCAAGGCGGCGGGCACCCGCCACCGGCCCACGGCCTGGATCTGTTTCAATGGCCTCATGGCCCGGGGCGCGGCCAACTATCTTTTGCAGCAGGGGCTCCGCATCCCGCGCGACGTGTCGTTGGCGGCGTTCGACCGCACGCGCATCTGTCTGGAGGAGCACCCCACCCTCTCGGCAGGCGGAGCGGAGCCGGAAAGCATGGGCCGGGTGGCTGGCGAATGCATTCTGCGGAGCACGGGACTGCCCGACGAAGCGTTTTCCGACACGGTGCTCGCCTCGGAATTCCACCCCCGTGAAAGCACTGGCACGCCGGGCGACGCGAAGGTCAGCCGAAGCGCGCGCCACGCGGCCTAGAGCGCGTCTCGCTTGGGTAAGCCTGCGGGTTGTGGCCACGGCGCTCCGTCGCCGTGTCTGGTCCCCGTGCGGACACGGCGACGGAGCGCCGTGGCTACAGCCGGAACTCGCGGCTCGTTCCTTCGGGACGTGGCCTAGTTGGTCAGGTTGCGGCCTTCCCAGGTCGTCTGGGTGATGCCGGTGGCACGCTGACTAAAAGGAACGTTGCCGACATGGCCATCAGCGTACAGGACGTTCATCTTTTCCGAGTGGCGAAAATCGAGATTGATCGTCTGGCTGGGCTGAGTTTTTTTCACGTCCGTATTGGCCATCGCCCAACTGACCGAGCTGTTGCATGCACCGGAGGTGGCTCCGGCGGCGAGCTTGCCCTCGCCCACCAAAATGGTGGTGGCGGCAGAGGAAAGAGACGAAACCCGGCGTTGTTCAGGAGGGTCTACGGCCGTGCCCTCGGAAGCGTCCGAGTCGAAATAAAAGAGCGCTGCGCTGCAATTGTAGGTGCGCGAGGTAGTGGCACTCGTAATGCCGGTGTAGCGCGCCGACGGGCAAACGAATACCTGATTTTCCTTGCTGGAGGCCGTGCTGTCCTGAAGAGGAATATAAGGCCCCAACTGCTTGCTCCACATCACGTCGCCACTGGTGTTTTGGGTTTCCTTGGAAAGCGAGGCCGCCGGCAGGCAGGAGTTGTGGTCTCCGACGTACAGCGATATGCCTGCACCGATCTGGCGCAGGTTGGAAACACATTTCGACTCCCGGCCGGATTCCTGCACCCGCCCGAGCAATGGGACGAGCAGCGAGGCCAGGATTCCGATGATCGCGACGACCACCAGAAGCTCAAGTAAGGTGAAAGCCCGCTGCCGTGGCGCGAGCGTACGTTCGTGGGAGGGGGGCATGGGGTTCATAATCTTAAAGTTTGGCTTGCATGACAAGGGGGGGGATTAATAAATATTAACCGCAGGCCTCCCCCCGCCGATTTCCGCCTGCGCTAGGGCTGCCCGCCAATCCGGTCTGGCGCAGCTACCCGGGCGGACGAGTACTGCGCGCCTTTCGTGGCGAACAGCTTAACGCATCCGACGATCACTTTCCAGAAGATTGGTTGGCCTCGTCGGTGCTGGCGTGCAACGGCGCGGAAAGCAGGGGGCCGCAGGAGGGTTTGTCGCGGGTGCGTTTCCGAGGCGGGGAGACGACCATCCCCGATTTGCTTTCCCGGGTTCCCGGCTACCAGCCCCGGCACGTTTCCGGGGCAAACTCGCTCGGTGTGCTGCTCAAACTGTTGGATTCCGCCGCCCGGCTGCACTTGCAGGCACATCCGGACGACGCTTTCGCACGCGCCCGCCTGGGCGGTGCCGTGGGCAAGACGGAATGCTGGTACATCCTTTCGACGCGCTCGGACGACGCCGCGATTTACCTCGGCTTTCAGCGTCCGCCCACGCTGGCAGGCTGGCGAGAGATGATCGCGGCGCAGGACGTTCCGGCCATGCTGGCGTGTTTCGATCCCATCCCGGTGCGGGCGGGGGATTGCTTCGTGGTGTCGGCTGGGGTGCCGCACGCGATTGGCGCGGGGATCTTCATGCTGGAGTTGCAGCAGCCGAGCGATTGGGTGGTGCGTTGCGAATTCGCCGTCGGCGGCTACACGCTGCCCGAGTCTGCCCGTTTCATGGGTCTGGGTCTGGACGAATGTCTGGAAATTTTTGATTACCGCCCGCACGGGCACGCTGCCTTCTGCCAGGCTCCCCGGGTGGTGAACCGAACCGACGCCTTCGTCGAAGAGGAAATCATCGGCCCCGCGTTCCATTCTTTTTTTCGGCTGGATCGTCTGCGCGGCACCGGCCCCGCTGCCTGGGATTGCGCGGACCCGTCCGCGTGGTGGCGGCTGCCGGTTCCGGCTGCCTCCGGGTCAACGGGCAGGACCAACCGTTCCAACGCGACGACACTTTCCTGCTGCCCGCCGCCGCGTCCCCGGCCACTCTCACCGGGCCGTCCGGTCCCCGGGAATTGCTCGTCGCCAAATTCCCCCCTGCCGATTCTTTAGTTCGCCACCTCCCTATGAAAACCACCCTCGCTCTCCTCGCCGCTCTGGCCGCCGCCACTTCACCCGCCGCCGCCCCTGAAAACCGGCTCGGTGCCGGCGATTTTGCCGGAGGCACCGTCGGCTCACCTCCCGCCAAACCCTGGCTGTAACGCTTGGTGTGAAATTGAAGGAAGGTGTCCGAGCCGTTAGCTTGGAGAGGATTTCCTGCCAGGGAAAAAACTTCTTCAAACGATGATCGACCCAGACACCTTCCTGACGGCACTTTTGATCTTGCCCCGGTAAGGAGGACCAGGCGGAGTGCGGGGTTGTTGGTGTTTTA
>CAXUHC010000181.1:0-9481 GCA_964250705.1 uncultured Chthoniobacterales bacterium
CCGATCATCCCGCCTCACCGCTGGCCGCCGAGGCGCGCATGAAGCTCGGCGAGATGTATTTCCAGAGCGGCGATTATCCCGACGCGCAGACGCAGCTCGAATTGCTGGTCAAGCAAGCGCCCGGTTCGCCGCTGGCCGAGGCCGCGCTATACCTGGCGGGGCGGGCGGCCTCGTTGAGCATGAGCGTTGCCGGGTTGGACCGCGCGGTGGAACTCCTCGACGAAGCGGCGCGACGCAGCGGGCCGCTGAGATTGCCCGCCTCGCTGCGACTGGCGGAGTTGATGCAAACCCGTCTCAATCATCCCCAAGACGCGCTGATTCTCTACGACAACGTCCTCAAGGCGACCGATGCCGCGACGCGCGGCGACGCCGAACTGGAGGCGCGTTGCGCGGCGCTTTGCGGCAGGGGGCAAACCCTCCTGGCGATGGCGCAGGCGGGGGAGCCAAAGTCTTATCCGGACGCGGTGGCGGCCTTCGATGAACTGGCGGCGGCCACGCCGGGGGCATCGCTCGTGTGGCGGCGGCAGGCGCTGACGCTCAAGGGCGACGCGCTCGACAAGATGGGTGACGCCGACGCCGCGCTCTCTGCCTACGACGACGCGATGAACACCGTCGAATCTGCGCCCGCTGAGACGCTCACGCCGGAGTGGATCTGGTTTTACCGTGCGGGCACGCGGGCGGCGCTTTTGCTGGAAGGCCGTAAGAACTGGGCGGCAGCCATCGCGGTCTACAAAAAGCTCGCCGCTGCCGATGGACCGATGAAAAACGAGTACGAGGACCGGCTTGCCCGCCGAAGGTTGGAGCACTTCATCTGGGACGAATGAAGAAAGGATGAAGGATGAAGGCGGAGGAAGAAAAATTTCCCCCGGAGTTCATCCTTCATCCTTTCCCCAAAGCTTGACCTCCGGGCATTTTTCAATAGCCTGCCCTTCCCCCCACACGTTATGAAGAAACTTCGCTTATTCGTCCTGTTGCTGGCGGTCGGCTGCGTGGCGTTCCCGCAACGCAGCCCCGCACCGGTGACCATCCGTCAGGGCGAGGGCGTGACCTACACCGCGCCTGGCAACGAGGAAGTCCCCAACCAGAAAGACGCTCAAGCCCAGTACGATAACGCCTTGGCCAAGGAAACGAACGGTGACATCGGCAGCGCCATCGCGGGCTACCGAAAGACGGTCCGGCGATTTCCGAAGTCTTCCGTGGCTCCCAGCGCCCAATACAAAATCGGCGAACTCCTGGAGAAGCGCGACAACCTCGACGACGCCTCCACCGCTTACGAGACCCTCATCAGGAAGTATCCGCACAGCACGGACTTCAATCACTCGCTGGAAGGAGAGTTCCGCATCGGCACCGCGTACCTGGAAGGACGCAGGCAAAAGGTGCTCGGAGTGCCGACGCTGCCCTCGCGTGACCGGGCCATCGCCATTTTTTCGATCATCACGAACAACGCGCCGTTCAGCCGCTACGCGCCGTCGGCGGAATTCAAGATCGGACAGGCCTACGAGATGCAAGCCGACTACAAATCGGCGGTGAATGCCTACCAGAAAGTGGTCGATAAGTACCCGACCGATCCACTGGCGGCCGACGCGCTCTACCAGATCGCGTATTGCTTCCAGCAAGTTGCCATGACCGGCAGCTACGACAAAACCAACACCCTCCGCGCCAAGGAAGGGTACGAAGATTTTCTCGCGGCAAACCCCAACCACGAGAAAGCGCCCCAGGCCCGGGAGAACCTCGTCTCTCTGGCCAGCCAGCAAACCGGCGGTTCGCTGCAAATCGCCGACTATTATTACAAGCAATCCCAGTACCGCGCGGCGGTTGTCTATTATAACGACGTGATCCGTCAGCAACCTAACTCGCCGGACAGCACCAAGGCCAAGGCGCGCCTGGACACGATCCGCTCCAAGTACGGTGAGAAATACTTTTCCGAAGCCTCGCCGAACAGCCCTGGCAGCGGACTCAAGCCCGTGTTTCCGAAGGTAGGCGACGGGCGTCTCCAGGCCCAGACCGATACGGCGAAACGCCCTGACTACGTCGGCCCGCCCGTCAGCGCGCCGACCCCGCCGCCCGCTCCGGCTAGTGCCGCGGGACCGTTCGGTCCTCCGTCCGGCAACGGAACGCCGCCGCCGAGCGCGCCGCGCCCGGACGCCACGCCGCTGCCTGTCCCCGCAGGCGACCAGCCCACGCTGCCCGCGCAGTAACGGTCGCTCGCCGCCGCCGCCAGATGAAACTTCCCGTCTTCCTGGGGATTCCGTTGTCCCTGCTGTCGGCGTGCTGGCTGACGGGTTGCGCCATGTATCACCTCGGCCCCGCCAAGCCGGAGTATTTGAAGGACGTTCACTCGCTGGCGGTCCCGGTTTTCCGCAACAACACGCTGTTGCCGCGCATCGAAAGTGTGATTACCGACACCGTGACCGAGCAATTCCAGCAGGATGGGACCTTCACCATCGCCAGCAAGGACACGGCGGATGCCGTGCTGCAAGGCACGGTGGAACGCGTGACGCGCACCCCGGCCCGCTCGGTGACGGGTAACGTGTTGCTGACCAGTGAATTCGAGCTGAACGTCGAGGTGCGCTACCAGCTTTACAACCGCGTCACGAATCAGGTGTTAGACGGTGGCAGACTGACCGGCACGACGACCTTCTTCGTGGGCAGCGACGTGGAGCAGGATGAGCGGCAGGCCATCCCGCTGGCGGCACAACAGGTGGCCGTGCGTCTGGTTAGCGAGGTTGCGGAAGGATTCTAACCGCACACCGCCGCGTGGCGGCGGTAAGATTCAAGGCTCAAGGACCAAGATTCAAGGAAGGTTCAAGACACAAGGCTCAAGATAGAGCGCGTCCCGATTGAGTAAGCCTGCGGGCTGTAGGGACGGCGCTCTGTCGCCGTGTCCGCAGGGAACCAGACACGGCGACAGAGCGCCATGGCCACAGCCGGAACTCGCCGCTCATGCATTCGGGACGCGTGTAAGAGCTATCTTCCGTTAAGTAAGCTCTGAGGGGGTTGGCAAGGTGAAGAGTAGGAATCTGGCCCGGGCCGAGTTCCGGGCTATAAGGGATTCCCCTATTTGTCTTCCCAAATCGAGTATTCTCCCCGAAGGTAACCCTTCGTAGGAAACGTACGGATGTTTCTCACGGAAAATGTGCCCTGCCATGCCTTCTCCCTCTCTCGACAAAGTTCCCACCGGCATCACCGGTCTCGACCACATTTTCAACGGCGGGTTACCCTCGCACGAACTGTATCTTGTCGCCGGTGAACCGGGCACCGGCAAGACGACGCTCGCCCTCCAGTTTCTGCTCGCTGGCGTCAAAACCGGTGAGCGCTGCCTTTATCTCACTCTTGCCCAAACGGCGCAGGGCCTGCGCAAGATCGCGGCCTCTCACGGCTGGTCGCTCGACGGGATTGACCTGCACGAAGTCAACGCTCTGAGCGGACCTGAACGGTCAGCGACCGTGCAAACGGTTTTTCACAGCGCGGAGGTCGAATTGAGCGAGGCTGCCGCCGATATTTCCAAGGCAATCGAGCGGCTGAAGCCCACACGACTGGTTTTTGACTCCGTGGCGCAACTGCGGGCGCTGGCCAACGATTCGCTCCATTTTCAGCGGCAACTCTTCGCCATTCGCAATCAACTCGCCCCGCTCAAATGCACCACCTTGCTCGTGGACCTGGACGAAAAGCCAAGCAGCAGCGCGGAGGAACTCTGCCATGGGGCTATCCGGCTAGAACGCGAGCCCGCAGAATACGGAGATGCGCGCCGAAGGTTGGTCATCGAAAAAATGCGCGGCATGGCGGTGCACGGTGGGTACCACAACTTCAAAATCCGCACCGGGGGCTTGCAGGTGTTTCCACGTCTGAGCGTTGGGGAACGCCGGGCGACGGATGATCTCGCGAAGCCGCTGCACAGTGGCGCCGAGGCGCTCGACACGCTCATTGGCGGCGGTTTGGAGGCGGGCACGACAGCGCTGATCCTCGGTGCGACCGGCACGGGCAAAACGTCGCTGGCCACACTCTATGCGCATGCGGCGGCCAGACGGGGTGAGCCCGTGGCGGTCTTTCTTTTCGAGGAGCGCCTGGATACCTTTTTCAAGCGAGCGGCTGGCCTGGGCATGGACCTAGAACCTTTCGTTAAAGAAAAACTCGTCAGCGTGCGGCAGATCAACGCGGGCGATCTCTCGCCCGGTGAATTTGCCGACATCGTGCGCCGTGCGGTCGAGGAGGACGGGGCGCGCCTGCTCCTGATCGATAGCGTCTCGGGCTACTTCCATTCGATGCCGCAAGAGCCCCTGCTCGTCACCCAACTGCACGACTTGTTGAGCTTTCATTCCGAGCGTGGCGTGTTGACCTTGCTGATCGCCGGGCAGCATGGCATTTCCGGGCGCGGCATCATCGGGCCGGTGGAGATCAGCTATCTCTGCGACACTTTGATTCTGCTGAGGCACTTCGACGCAGGGGGCGAGGTCCGCAAGGCCATTGCCGTCATCAAAAAGCGGCTGGGCCCGCACGAACACACCATTCGCGAGCTGCGTTTCGAGAAGAACGGTCCGCAACTGGGCGAACCGCTCAAACAGTTCGACGGGCTGCTCACCGGAACACCTGTTTTCCACGGGGATGTCGGCTCCCTCCTGGGTCGTGATACCCAAGACTAACTTATCGTCGCTTTAAAAATCATGGCGTCCGCAAGCGTGCTCATCTTCGCCCCGCTCGGGCGCGATGCGGCGTTGATCGCGCAGGTTCTCAGACAGGCTCAGGTCGAAACGAAGGTTTGCCGAGACGCGGACGAGTTGCTGGCGGGAATCGCTCACGACGCGGGGGCTGCGTTATTGACGGAGGAGGCGTTGTTCACCCCCCGGACCCTGGAAGAGCTCCCTGCTGCTTTGGCGGCACAGCCATCCTGGTCCAGTCTGCCGCTCGTGTTGCTGCAAAGCGAGCGGCCTGACGCCCGCAGGTCTCACGAACCCGATATGGTCATGCGCCGTTTGGGCGCGTACCAGGGGGTGATCTGGCTGCAACGTCCGCTGTCGGTGGCCACCGTCGTCTCGATCATGCAGGCGGCTCTTGCTGCACGGCAGCGGCAATATCAGGTGCGCGACCTCCTGGCGCAACTCGCGGCCTTGAATTCCAACCTCGAAGCGCAGGTGGCCGAACGCACGGCCGTCGCGCTTCGGCGCGCCGAACAACTTCGCGAGCTTTCGGGCGAGTTGCTCCTGGCCGAGGAGCGCGAGCAACGGCGTTTCGCGGAAATTCTCCACGACGATCTCCAGCAACTGCTCATGGCAGCTTCCCTGAACGCCCAAATGCTGCTCATGGCGAAAACCAGCGCCAAGAAAGACGAACTCGGTCGCGAATTGATCGGCCTGATCGAGCGTTCCGCGAAGGCCACGCGCTCATGGACGGTCGAACTCAGCGCCCCCGTCCTCTATGAACGGGGGCTGGCGGCGGCGCTCCAATGGCTGGCTGAGGAAATGAGCAAACATCACCGGGTTGAAATCACGGTTGCCGCCAGCGCGGACGACAACCCCCAGGCCGCCGATCTGCGAATTTTTTTCTTCCGGGCCGTGCGTGAGCTTCTTTTCAACGCACTCAAATACGGTCAAGCCAGCCCGGTCCGCATCACCATGCAACGGGGAGAAAGTGACGCTTTGTGCATCATCGTTGCCGACGAAGGACCCGGCTTCGACCCGGCGACTCTCGCCACGCGCAGCTTTGGCTCGGGTGGATTTGGCCTGGTGAACATTCGCCAGCGGGCAGCGTTGCTGGGGGGAGAGTTGCGCATCGACAGCGCACCCGGTTGCGGCACGCGCATGACGCTGCTGGCTCCGGTCCCACCGCGGGAAAAAACGCCGGGCGTTGCCCCAGACCAGTCGTTCGTCGCGTCAGACGTTCCGGTCATGGCATCCCTCTCGCGTCCGCCAGCTTCCCGTTTAGCCGACGACGGCATCACCGGTAGTTAAAGATCGCGCTGGGGCAGTTTCCAAGGCTTTCTGCAAGTCACCGGTTGGAATTGGCTTGAACAAATGCAGCGCGAAGCCTGCCGCTTTACTCTTGGCCACATCGTCGCCCAGATTGAAAACGCTCATGGCGATGGCGTAGAACGGGCGGCGGCCGGTTTCGGTCAGCGTGCGGAGTAAGTCCCAGCCCGTGCCGTCTGGCAAATCGATGTCACACAGGAGCACGTCATAAGGGTCGTCGTCGCCGACGAGCAAAGCGGAAGCCACGTCTTCAACAAAATGCGCCGGGTAGCCCAGCATGCCAACGTACGCTTGCAACGCCCCTCGCAAATCGCCGTGATCCTCGACCACGAGCAGACGCAAGGCCGGGTTTTCACCAGGCGTTAGCTCACCGGGTCTGCTTCGTCGGTTGGCTTCCATTTAATGAAGACGTATTCGCCTTTCAACACCCCGGGTGCGCTTATAAAGTCCGGCTTCTTCTGATTTCGGCGATGCACACGCGGGATGGGGCGAGCTTTCGAAAGGCTCAGAGGCGACTTCGTCTCGTTGTTCACGCGGATGGCGGGAAACCCCCAAGGGCAGGTCGCCGTGGTCGCGCTCTATCAGGGTAAATGTCGCTCACGAATAATAGAGCGCGTCCCGAAGGAATGAGCCGCGAGTTCCGGCTATAGGGACGGAGATCCGTCCCTACAGCCCGCAGGCTGACCCCAACCGGGACGCGCTCTAGAGGTTGCTCCAGGCGAGATTGCCGGGAACGAAGCAACGCCCGAGAGCGTTGGCGAGCCGCAGCATGCCGACCCGGGCGAGATCGAAATGTTGGAAACCTCTTTTTCGAGAGGCCCGGAGGTCGACGCGGCTGCCGAGCAGTTCCTGGTTTTGCAGATCGAGTTCCACCTCGTTCACGTGGAACTCCCGCATCGCCAGCTGCGGACCCAGCAGCCCCGCCAGCCGGCGGTCCTCGGTTTTGTGCGCGATCCGGCACCGTGCCTGTTCGCGCAAATCTTCGTAGGCTACGGAAGAACTAAATGTGAGGGTCTCGTCCATAAGCTGCACCGAACCCCGATTTTCGCCGTCAGACTAGTCCCGGCCCGAGAACAAGCAAGGGAGGCGTTTCCCATCCTCCGGCTGCGACGCGCGGATCGGGAAAACCGACGCATGAACCATGCGGCGCGGAGGATCGCTAAAATATCATCGGGCGCAGCCTTGTCTTGCCCGGACGCTGGGCGAAGCTCGCAGACCTATGGTCACCGTTTCCTTTGCCGCTCGTCCCATCAAGGCGCTTGGTCTAGCAACCGTCCTCGCCGTCGTCGCTGGAACTCTGCTGATGACCGTCCGGGCGCAGGAGCCTGCCGCGTCGCCCGGGTCTGGCTACCATCTGGACGCCGCGTGGAAACCGGGCGGCGAGGGCGGCTGGGACCTTCTCGACCTGGACCCGCAAGCCCGCCGCCTTTACGTGGCGCGGCCTGACCGCGTCCAGGTCATCGACACAGAAAAAGGCACGCTTCTTGGCGAGGTGAAGGGCTTGGACGGCGGCCACGGGGTTGCCGTGGTGCCCGAACTCAACCGCGGCTTTGCTACCAGCGGCAAGACGGGCACGGTCGTCGTGTTCGACCTCCAGACGTTCAAAGCCGTGGGCGAACCGGTGAAGGTCGGCCAGAAGCCCGATGCCATCACCTACGAGCCGCTGACCAGGCACGTCTTCGTGTTCAACGGCGACAGCGACGACACCAGCGTCATCGATGCCGCGACCGCCGGGGTGGTGGCCACGATCCCGCTGGGCGGCGCGCCGGAGTTGGCGGTGTCCGACGGCAAGGGCACGCTCTTCGTCAACCTGGAGGACAAAAGCGAGACGCTCGCCATCGACGTGCAGAAGAACGTGGTCGTCCACCGCTGGCCGCTCGCGCCGGGCGACGGGCCGACCGGCCTGGCGCTCGATCCGGCCCGCCGGCGGCTCTACGCCGCCTGCCGCAACGAGCAGATGATGGTGCTCGACGCCGACAGCGGCAAGGTGCTCGCCACTTTGGGCATCGGCAAAGGGGTGGACGGCTGCGCGTTCGATCCGGGGACGGGCTTCGCGTTCGCTCCCTGCGGCGACGGCACGTTGACGGTCGCCAAGGAAGAACCGGCGGGAGCTTTTCGCGTGGTGGAACAGGTGAAGACCCGCCAGAGCGCGCGCACGATGACGCTCGATCCGCAAACCCATGCCGTGTACGTGGCCGCCGCCGACTTCGAGGCCGCCCCGTCGCCCGCGCCCGGTGCGCCGCGCGCCCGGCCGAAGATGGTTCCCGGCACCTTCGCCATCCTCAAGTTCGTCCGCTGAACGCGGCCTGGAACTATACAAGGGAGGACGTGGCAGCGCCGATGCCGATGGTCCCATCCGTTTTTCCATGAGCATCCAATCGACGGAACCAGCCAGTAAAGTCCCGGAAGTCACCCTGATCTTCTGGATCATCAAGGTGGCTGCCACCACCCTCGGAGAGACGGGCGGCGACGCCCTGTCCATGTCGCTGAACCTGGGCTATCTCCTGAGCACCGGCATCTTCGCCGTCATCTTCTTCGTGGCGGTGGCGGCGCAGATCGCGGCACGGCGGTTCCAGCCCTGGCTTTACTGGGCGACGATCATTGCCACCACGACCGTGGGAACGACCCTGGCCGATTTCGCCACGCGCTCGTTGGGCATCGGCTACACCGGGGGCAGCGCCCTGCTGTTGACGCTGCTGTTGGGATCATTCTTCGTCTGGTACCGCACTCTCGGCTCGGTGGCTGTTGACACCGTCAATTCGCCCCGAACGGAAGGGTTCTACTGGGTGACGATCATGTTCTCCCAGACTCTCGGCACGGCGCTGGGCGACTGGATGGCGGACGACGCGGGTCTGGGCTACGGAGGCAGCGCCGTCCTGTTCGGGTTGCTCCTGGCTTTGGTGGCGGCAGCGTACCGTTGGACTGGCATCTCGCGCGCGGCATTGTTCTGGATGGCCTTCATCCTCACGCGCCCGCTCGGAGCGGTGGTGGGTGACTTCCTCGATAAACCGGTAGCTAAGGGAGGTTTGGCCCTGAGCCGCTTCTCGGCCTCCGCTTGTCTGCTTGCGTTGATCGTCGCCTGCATCTTGTTTTTTCCGCAGAGAGCCGCGCAGAAGTCGCATTGAGCGAAAAGCAATTCCGCACGGCAGGTCAAAGTGAACGCAATTTTGCAGGTAGACGGCGGTGATCGCCTGGATCAGACACCGCTACCTGGACACGCCGCTGCTTTCGGCAACTTTTCAGGTGGTGTTCGGCGGCGTGCTCGTTTCTATCCGCCAGCCGTCTTGAAGTCGATGGAGGCAACGTAAAACTCCCAATGCTGGAACTCCACGGTCTGCGGGTCACCCTTCAGGAAGGGAGGACCCGCCCACGCTTCCAGCGGGAGCAGGGTCAACCACAAAACCACGAGCAGTCCCAGCCCCGGCCCCCAACGTAGAACCCATCGGATTTCAGCGGATTCATCGGTAATGTTAGACTGACTGTTGCTTTGCTTGGATTTCCAGGTTGTAATTGGTGAT
>CAXUHC010000182.1:0-7512 GCA_964250705.1 uncultured Chthoniobacterales bacterium
GTTCAGCGATCCGATGGTGGACTGTTTGTTGACGAAGAAGCGTTTCCGCGCGGATCAAGTCGAGCCGCAAAGCGGAACGGTTTTTCGGTTCGCGGGCGCGGAATCGCCCGCCACAAATTGGAAAGTGACGAAGCCGTACGCGGTCTTGCTCAAGATGGGGGATAACGTCGAGCGCGCCCGCAAAGTCGCCCGGCAGTTTTACGCGCAAGGCGGGGCGGCGGGCGTCGAAACGGAGTTAGTGCTGCAAGGCGAGACCACCGAAACCGTCGAGAATAGCCGCCAGTACAACCCGGAAAACGGCGGACTCCTCACCGAGCCGCGCGCGTTTAACCTGATGTTCAAGACCTACGTCGGCGCGACGGAGGACGAGAATTCCATCGCTTATTTGCGGCCCGAAACCGCGCAGGCGATCTTCGTAAACTTCAAGAACGTACTCGACGTGGCGCGCAAGAAATTGCCCTTTGGCATCGCCCAGATTGGCAAGGCGTTTCGCAACGAGATCAACCCGCGCAACTTCACGTTCCGTTCGCGCGAGTTCGAGCAGATGGAACTGGAATATTTCTGCCGACCCGAACAGGGAATGGACCTGCTTTCGTACTGGCTGGAAGAACGTCTCAAGTTTTACGAGGACATCGGGCTTTCACGCGAGAATCTGAAGGTGCTCGACGTGCCGGCGGACGAACGCGCCCATTACTCAAAGGGGACCTACGACATTGAATACGAATTTCCGTTCGGCACGCAGGAACTCGAAGGCGTGGCGTACCGCACGGATTACGACCTCAAACAGCATCAGGAGCACAGCGGCAAGCCGCTCGAATACTTCGACGACGAAAAGAAGGAGAGGTTCATACCGCACGTGGTCGAGCCGAGCGCGGGCGTGGATCGGACCGTCCTCGCGTTGCTCTGCGCGGCCTTCGACGAGGAAACCATCACCGACGAAAAGGGTGGCAGCGAGGTGCGGATCGTGCTGCATTTCCATCCGCGCATGGCTCCGGTGAAGTGCGGCGTGTTCCCGCTGCTCAAAAACAAGCCGGAGTTGGTTGAAAAAGCGCGCGGCGTGGCGGCGTTGCTCAAGCCGCACATGAACGTGTTTTACGATGAGACTGGTGCCATCGGCAAACGCTACCGGCGTCAGGATGAAATCGGCACGCCGTTCGGCATCACCGTGGATTTCGAGACGCTCGGCGAGCGCGGCGACGAATTAAAGGACACCGTGACGTTGCGTCACCGCGACAGCATGAAGCAAGAGCGGATCGCCATTGCCGATCTGCCGGCGTACCTGCTCGCGCGGATCGTCTGAGAAGCAAATTCGCCCGGGCGCTTGCGCTGCCTGGCGGAGTGCTGACTACGATCAACCGGGGTCCCTCAACCAAAACGGCCCGTGATATAGGCCTCGGTTTGCTTCTCGCGCGGATTGCTGAACAACTCGCGCGTGGGAGCGAACTCGATCAATTTGCCGAGGTAGAAAAACGCCGTCTGATCGGCCACGCGCGCCGCCTGTTGCATGGAGTGCGTGACAATGATGATCGTAAAATTGCGTTTCAACTCGGACATGAGTTCCTCGACTTTCGCGGTGGCGATGGGGTCCAACGCGCTCGTTGGTTCATCCATCAGCAATACCTCCGGCTGCACCGCGACGGCGCGCGCGATGCAAAGGCGCTGCTGCTGGCCGCCGGAGAGACTGATGCCCGGCTTGCCAAGATCGTTTTTCACCTCGTCCCACAGCGCGGCTTTGCGCAGCGCGTCTTCCATGCGCTCGCGCAGGAACGCGCGGTCGCGCACCCCGTTGAGCCTCAGGCCGACAGTCACGTTATCGCCGATGGTCATCGTCGGGAACGGATTCGACTTCTGAAACACCATCCCAACCCGGCGGCGGACCACGGTAGGGTCGATGCCCCTGCCGTAGAGATCGTCGCCGTTGAGCCGGATCGTTCCGGTCATGCGGGCGCCGGGGGTCAGTTCATGCATCCGGTTGAGGCAACGCAGGAAAGTCGATTTCCCGCAACCGCTCGGTCCGATGATCGCCGTCACGGAACGGGCCGGGATTTGCAGCGTGGCGTCGATTACCGCGTGCTTTGCGCCGTAGAAGATGTTGACCTCCCGGGCATCGACGGCGGGCGTCGGGGCGGGGGGTTCGACCGGGGCTTGCGCAGGATTTTGCGGGGAGTTCACAAAGCGGGAAGTGGCAGCCGGAGGCGCGACGGTGACAGGATTATCGGAAGACATACAAGTTGGCAAGGTTGACCCTCAAGCCGAAGCAGGAACGGTGACCGCGCCACCCGTCACGGCAGTAGCCGCCGCGGTGCCGATGGCGGCATCGGCTTTGCGACCCGGTTTGCGATTGGTGTTTCGGTCGCGGGTGAGGAAGCGCAGACCCACGTTGAGGGTGAGAACGAGCAACAACAGAACGAGGGCCGCTGCCCACGCCTGCCGGTTGTCGTCGGGGTACGGGGAGATCGCGTACGTGTAAATTTGCAGGGGCAGGGCGGCCATCGGGTCTTTGATGCTGTGGCTCCAGCCGCTGTTGCCGAGCGCGGTGAAAAGTAGGGGGGCCGTCTCGCCGGACACCCGCGCCACCGCCAGCAGCGCGCCCGTAAGCACGCCTTTCGACGCGGTGGTGAGCACGATGCGCGTGCAGACTTTCCATTTGGCGATGCCCAGCGCGAGCGCGGCTTCGCGGTAGCCGTTGGGCACCAGGAGCAGCACCTCCTCGGTGGTGCGCAGAACGAGCGGGATCATGATGAACGCCAACGCCAGCGAACCGGCAACCGCGGAATAATGCCCGATGGAAAACGGTGAACCCTTCGGCAGCACCAGCACCGCGTAAGCCACGATGCCCCAGACAATCGACGGCACGCCGTTGAGCAGGTCCGCCGCGAAGCGAACCGCCTCCGCGAACCGATGCCCGGCGTACTCGCTAATGTAGACCGCCCCGAGAATCCCCGTCGGCAATCCGACCAGCGCCGCCATGCCGACCAACAGGAAGCTGCCCACGATGGCATGAACCACGCCGCCGCCGACCTCGTCATGCGGCACGGGCAAATGGGTGAAAAAAGCCAGATTGATGGAACCCGCTCCCTTGATCACGAGGTAAGCAAACACCAGCGCCAGCGGGGTGACCACGATGGCGGCGCAAAACATGCATAACCCGGCGATGAGTCCGCTTTTGAATTTTCGCCAACGCCGTAACGCTTCGGAAACCTGGCCGACGCGCAAACCGTCGACGCGAAAGTCCGACCCGCCGGCAGGAGCGGGAAGGGTGACGGGGCTGGTAGAAGTCATGACGAGAAATGGCTCAATTCACCGCGCCCGTGCCGACCGTGCCGTATCTCAACAGCAGCCGGGCGCAGAGGTTGATGATCAGAGTGATGCCGAACAAGACGAGTCCCACCGCGATGAGCGCGTTGCGGTAGGTGTCGTCAGCGGCTTCCTGGAACTGACTGGCGATGACACTGGCCAGAGTGTTGCCCGGCGCGAAGAGAGAAGGCGAAATCTTGTTCGCGTTGCCGATGACCATCGTCACGGCCATGGTCTCGCCCAGCGCCCGCCCGAGTCCCAGCACCATCGCGCCGAAAATTCCTTTCTTGGCGTAGGACAACACAGCGATCCGGGTCACTTCCCAGCGGGTCGCGCCAAGTCCGTAAGCAGCTTCGCGCTGGAGATCGGGCACCGAGCGCAGGATCTCGCGCGAGACGCTCGTGATGATCGGCAACACCATCACCGCGATGATGATGGAGGCGGCGAGGACGGAGTACCCGCCAAACACGGTGCCGGAGAAGATCGGCAGAAAGCCTAGCGTACGTTTGAGGAACGGAAAAACGTTCACGCTGAGGATGGGCAGCAGGATAAAAATCGCCCAGAGGCCGAGAATGACGCTGGGAATCGCGGCGAGCATCTCGATCAGAAAGACCAACGGCTGGCGCAACCAATTCGGAGCCAATTCCGTGAGGAATACTGCCGTGGCGACCGCCAGCGGAGTCGCGATCAGCAGGCCGAGGAAGGACGTGACGGTCGTACCGAAAATAAAAGGCAGCGCGCCGTAGCTATCGGTGTTCGGGTCCCATTGGCTGTGGGTCAGGAAACCGACGCCGAACTTGTGAAAAGTGCTGCCCGCGCCTCTCCAGAGCTGGTAGCCGACGATGATCACCAGGATGATCACCACGCACGACATCGCCAGGCAAAGCAGGCGGAAAACCAGTTCGCTCGCCTGGGAGACGGGTTTCATCCGCGAGGTGGCGGGAGGCGCGGACACGATGGCAGCCGGCGGCATAGATGGTGAAACGTTATCTGAGATCAGCTAAATACAAAACGGCGCGGCGGTTTGCGTGTTCGCTCAACCGCCGCGCCGACGACCGTTCGATCAAGGGCGCGATCGGAACGCCGCAGGATTACATCTTGATGCTCGCGATGCGCTCGAGCGCCTTCTTCTGCACCGCGTCGGGCAGCGGGGCGTAATCGAGTGCCTTGGCCTGCTTTTCACCTTCGGTCAGCGCCCATTTTAGGAACGAGACCAGTGCTTTGCCCTTGGCAGCGTCCTTCTGCTTTTCGTACACGAGCAGCCAAGTGGCACCGGAGATCGGGTAGGAGTCCTTGCCCGGCGCATTCACCATCGAAAAGCGGAAATCGTCGGGAATATTGGCCGTGGACATTGCGGCGGTGATGCCTTCCAACGTGGGCTTGACGAAGACACCGTCGGCATTCTTCAACTCCGCCACCTGCAATTTGTTTTGCGCGGCGTAGATGAGTTCGACGTAGCCGATGGCACCCGGCGTCTGCTTGACGAGCCCGGCCACGCCGTCGTTGCCTTTTCCGCCGAGCCCGGCGGGCCAGTTGACCGTCGTGTTGGGCTTGCCGACCTTGCTTTTCCAGTCCGGGCTTACTGCGCCGAGGTAATCGGTGAAGATATAGGTCGTGCCGCTGCCGTCAGCGCGGTGCGCCACGGCGATTTCCGTGTCGGGCAGCTTCGCGCCGCTGTTGAGCTTGGCGATGGCGGCGTCGTTCCACTTGGTGATTTTGCCCAGGTAGATGTCGGCCAGGGTCGAACCGTCCAGTTTGATCGAGCTGACGCCCGGCAGGTTGTAAGTGATGGCCACCGCGCCCGCCACCGTTGGGATATGGAGGATTTTCGACGAGGCTTTGGCGAGGCTTTCGTCGCTCATGGGGCCGTCCGAAGCACCGAAGTCGACCGTGCCTTCAATGATCTGCTTCTGCCCGCCGCCGGACCCAATGGGCTGGTAATTGAACGACACCGAAGAATCGACCTTCTTGTATTCCGCGAACCACTTGGAGTAGATCGGGTTCGGGAACGTCGCGCCGGCGCCCGTCAGGTCAACGGCAGACGCAGGATTCGCTTGCAGGCTGAAGCCGGCAAAGGTCAGGGCGAGGATGGATAAGGATTTTAACTTCATGAACGGGTGGGTTTGGATGCAGGGTTTTTGAGGTCTGCGTTCGGGTGAAATCTAACGGGGTGACTTCCCGTGTCCGGCCGTGATTTGCAACGTTTTTGTTACAACGGGCGCCGTGATCCGGGTTTGACATTACGAGGTTTCAGCGGCACACAAACCCATTACGACTATGGCGAACCCTACCTTACACATTCTCGGGTCCTTCAACGAAGCGTTGGGTTTGCTGCGCGAGAACGTTCTGATGATGGCAAGCTTGACCGAGCGCAACCTGGAACGGGCGTTTCACGGACTGTTCGAACGGGACAGCGAATTGTGCAATCAGGTGATCGCCGACGACGAAGAGATCGACCTGCTCGAAAAGCAGGTGGATAAAGACGGCATCGAATTGCTGCTCCGTTTTCAGCCGGTGGCAACTGATCTGCGGTCCATCATCGCGACCATGAAGTTGGGCGCAAACCTGGAACGCGTGGCCGACCAGGCTACGGGCATCGCGCGGCGTGCGCGGCGGCTCAACGGTGGCGAAGCCAAGGCTGAGACTCACCTGCTGGAACGCATGGCGCACGACGTCACGGCGATGCTCAAAGACAGTCTGCGGGCGTTTTCCGACGGCGACCTGGAAATCGCACAAACCCTCAAGCCGCGCGACCGGGAACTCGACCAGGCTAACCGGGAGGTGAACCAGCAGATGACCGAGCTTGCCCAGAAACAGCCCGAGCACATGCAGGCGTATCTCGATCTGATCTTCGTCGCGCGGAACATCGAGCGGATCGGCGATCACGCGACGAACATCGCCGAGGACGCCGTCTACGTGAAGGCTGCGCAGGACGTGCGGCACAGCCACCCGGCGGTCGGCGCGTTCTGAAGGCGTTTGCCGGTGGTTGGTAATGTGTGCCCACCTTGTCCTACACCGGTTCTTCAGTCATCCTGAGCGGAGCACCGCAGGTGCGCAGGATCACAGACATTTGTTCCAGCCACCGCCCCCCTACACAGCCAGCCGAAACACGCTTCAGCCGCGAGGGGAAATCTCCCAGAGCGGGTTGCGATTGGCTGAGCCTGCGCCGCGCGAGTGGCATCCAAATCCAAGGCAGGGATGCCTCCCCGAGGCACTCCCTGATTTCAAGCAAGAGCGTTTGGAGTTCAACCAAAGCGTCATTCCGCTAAAAAAGTCAGGGAGTGCCTCGGAGAGGCATCCCTGCCTTGGATGATGACCGGCCGCGATGCGGCCTGCCTGGAAGGCTCATGCAAAGTGAACGCGCTTTAACCGCCTTCCATGTTGCCAAGGATGTAAACCGGATACTCCTCGAACTCCTTCGGGTTGGTGTAGCGGACCTCCCTCTTGCGGAGATAAATCCGGAGAATCATCCAACCATTATGCAGAAGGAGATTGACCGTGCCCGGTTCGGACTCCTCGCGGATCTCCGAGTAAGGTGTGTCGTTCATCGCACTGCGGCGGCGGGCGCGTTCACCGCCTAATTATTCTGACTGGGCACGTCCGCCCGGTCCTCGAAGCGAGTGTATTCCTTCAAGAAGGTCAGCTTCACGTCTCCAACGGGACCATTACGCTGTTTCGCGATGATGAGTTCTGCTTCGCCTCTCGTTTCCTCGCGCTGTTCCTCGTCCTCGGCGTAATATTCCGAGCGGATCAACAGACCAACGAGATCGGCGTCTTGCTCAATGCTGCCGGATTCACGCAAATCGCTCAACACCGGCCTGCCGCCTTTGCGTGCTTCGGGATTGCGGTTGAGCTGCGCCAGGACGATGATCGGGATGTTGAGTTCCTTCGCCAGCGCCTTCACGCCGCTGCTGATTTCCGCGATTTCCAACTGGCGGTTATCCTGGGCGCGGCGGCTGGTCGAGCGCAAGAGCTGCAAGTAATCGATGACGATCAGTTTAATGTCGTGCATCTGCTTGAAACGCCGCGCTTTGGAGCGTAATTCCAAGATGCTCAGACCCGCCGTATCGTCGATGTAGATTTGACTCTCGGCCAACTTGGCGGCGGCCGTCATGAGATTCGGAAAGTCGCGCTCACTCAGGAAACCGTCGCGGACCTTGCCCAGATTGACGCGGGCACGCGAGCACAAGAGGCGCTGCACCAGCTGTTGGCTGC
>CAXUHC010000182.1:7522-9373 GCA_964250705.1 uncultured Chthoniobacterales bacterium
GACCGGCTGCTTGGTGTTCACGGCGACGTGCTCGGCGATGTTCATGGCGAACGCGGTCTTGCCCATGCTCGGACGAGCCGCGATCACGACCATTTCCGACGGATGCAGCCCGTTGGTCATCTGATCGAAGTTTTTGAAACCCGAGGCGAGACCGGTGATCGCGCCCCGCCGTTCGTAGAGCTTTTCGATGCTTTCGATGGCTTCCATGACTTGATCTTTCATGAGGGGCACCTGGTCCTTGAAACGATCCTCGTTGATCGCCAAAATCTTTTGTTCGACCTCGTCCAACAGGGTGTTGACTTCACCTTGTTCTTCGTAAGCGCGCGAGGCCGCTTCGGTGCAGGACGCGATGATCTGCCGCAGCACGTACTTCTCGCGGACAATCTCGACGTAATACATCGCGTTCGCCGCCGTCGGCGTGAACGTGAACAGATGCGTGATGAACGCGGGTCCGCCGACCTCTTCGAGCAGCTTCCGGTCGCGTAAAACCTGGGTCAGCGTGATGACGTCCGACGGGCGTTGCGCGGACCAAAATTCCACGAGGATCGTGTAAATCGTCGCGTGAGCAGGCTGATAAAAATACTGTTCACTGATGCGTTCAACGCAGTCGCCGATCACGTCGGTCGGCGAGATCAGCATCGAGCCGAGCACTCCCTGCTCGGCTTCGAGGCTGTGCGGCAGCGTCCGGTGAATATCCGGTACGCCGCCTTGTGAATAACTTGGGGATAAACCCCCGTTTGCCCCCGCGCCTTTTTTGTCCGCCGACCCAGGTTTGCTCCGGGGTTTCTCAGTGCTCAGCGCAGTCTGAGAAAGGGCGGGTGGCATCGCTTACCTATGCTTTCTTCTTGGCGTATTTCGACACCGTGGGCTTCTCGTCGGCAGCTGCCGGGGCAGCGGCCGCGTCGGTGGCGGGCGCTTGTTCCGCGTTGGACTTGACCTGGACTTTCAACGTTGCGGTCACGTCCGTGTAAAGCTTGATGGGGACTTCCTGCAAGCCGGTTTCCTTGATCGGCTTTTCGAGCTGAATCGCGTGTCTATCAATCTCGGCGTCAGGAAGTTCCTTCTTGAGAGCCTCTTCTAGATCGCGGGAGGAGATCGAGCCAAACGCCTTGCCGGTCGTGCCGGTTTCGAGGGTCATGTTCAGCGTCAGCTTGTTGATCTTGCGGGCCAGTTCCTCGGCGGCGTTACGCTCGGCGCCTTCACGCTCGGCGCGCTTGGCCTTGAGCTGATTGATACGCCGGAGCGTGACCGGGGTCACTTCGTAAGCCTTGCCCTGCGGCAGGAGGAAATTACGGGCGAAACCGCGCTTGACCTTGACGATGTCCGCTTCGGCACCGAGGCCGCGGATATTTTCGGTGAGAATAACTTCTGAAGTAGGCATGAAACGGACAGGGTGAAAGGTCGAAACGAGATAAAGTTGGCCTTACCGTTTAGCGTGCAACCGCCCGATTGTCAAGATTCAACGCCACTCGTGCCGGGGATATTTCCGTTGCAACTCCTGCTTGTGCCGCGGATAACTCTCCCGCCAGAAATTCGCCAGATCCTGCGTCACCTGGATCGGGCGGTGATTCGGCGCGAGCACCTGGATGGTCACCGGCACCCGTCCCGCCGCGACTTTCAGTCCACCGGTCACGTCGTACAGTTCCTGGATGCGTGCCGCCAGCACGGGCGGACTGCCGTCAGCGGGGTCCGCGTAGGTCAACTTGACCTTGCGCGGCCCGCGCGTCGTGACGAGTTCGACCCGTTCGGGCGCGTACGTGTCGATCCACTCCTGCTGCTGCGGAGAGAGCCAGGCCTTCACCGTCGGCCAGACCGCGCGCTCCTTGATCGCCTTGTAAGTGGTCGCACCGT
>CAXUHC010000183.1:0-9318 GCA_964250705.1 uncultured Chthoniobacterales bacterium
TCACACAGCATGGCGGTTGATCCTGTCGCTGTCATTTAGCTAATACCCACTACCCCTTTTCGATCAGTGATTTCATATAAAAATCAAAAGGTCTTTCGTAGAGTTAAGAAAAGCACGGGCTTCGGGTAGTGTATCGTCCATAGTTGCTTGAAAAGGACTGTATGCGTAAGCTTTGGGGATGCTTTCGACAACGAGCATCCACCGGTGTCGCCAGTGCGGCAGCGAGCGTATCCGCAAGAACGGGCATGCCAACAACAGAGCGCAACGGGCCAATTGCCTGGAGTGCGGGCGTACCTTCCACCTGGAATCCAAGGGGCCGCGCTACAGCGAGAAGGTCAAGGCGCAGGTGGTGGCCGCCTACCAGGACCGCATGAGCACGCGGGGCATCCGGCGAACTTTCGGAGTCTGCTACCAGACGCTCATGGAAGTGGGTGGGGGGAAAAAATCCGGGGCTTGCCCGAGTTTGAGGACACGCTTTTGCCCAGCCAAGACGGTGACGTGCTCGCACTCGATGAACTCTGGAGCTTCGTGGAAAAGAAAACCCAGGAGTGCTGGCTCTGGCTGGCGCTTTGTCGGCGTACCCGCCAGATCGTTGCTTACACGATTGAGGATCGCAGCCAGGATGGGACATTGAGCCTGTGCGCGCACCTCGATGAGGAGATGCGGACGCTGTTTGAGTCGTTTCGCCGTTGACCAGGGTTCTGCTTTTCGGTTTTGCGAAGCCGGGCTACCGAGCTGGGGACGCGACCCTTGCGAAACGACCCACGCGAGGATCATGGGTCAATCCGATTCTGCGGCGTAGAGAGGCGAAACTTTGCGAGGCCGGAAGATTTTTCTTGCCGCTTTGGATTACATGCGTAAGTCTACAGCTTATGCGTGTAAGCAAAACAATGAAATCATTTCCGAGCATCACCGAGACGGAATGGAAAATCATGCAGGTCCTCTGGGGACGTTCGCCCTTGTCCGCTGGAGAAATCCTGGAAGTGCTTCAAAAGGACGATGCTGCCTGGCACCCGAAAACTACCCAGACCCTCATCGGTCGGTTGGTAAAAAAGGGCGCGCTCGGCTTCAAAGGCAAGGGGCGGGCTTACTTCTATCATCCGTTGCTCACAGCAGAGCAATGCGTGGACCGGGAAAGTGACTCTTTCTTGAAACGGGTGTTCGGGGGTTCACTCCAACCCATGCTCGTGCATTTCGTCGAGTACCGGAAGCTGTCGGCCAAGGAAATCCGCGAACTTAAGAAAATCTTGGAGGGTGGCCAACGATGAGCGCCACCGCCCTGAGCATTCTGGTAGCCCGTTTCTTTATGGGAGTGTGTCGGGTGTCGTGCCAGGCAGCGCTGGTGATCATCATGGTGCTGCTGGTGCAATGGCTGGCGCGGCGCTGGTTATCCGCGCGTTGGCGTTACAACCTCTGGGTGCTGGTCCTGCTACGCCTGGTGATCCCGTTTTCGCCCGAGAGTTCACTGAGCGTCCTCAATGTCATCCGCTCCCCGGTTGCTCCGCATACCCTAAAAAGGATTGAATCATTTACTGCCCGGGCAGTTTCTCCCGTCGTGTCGATGGCGGTCCCATTGCCGTCGCCGCTGCCAGCCGCGGTCGTGGCGGCTTCCCTCAAGCCCGCGCCGCCCGCAACGGTTCCGGCTGGTGAAAGCGCCGGGCAGAGCGCGCCCGTGGCAGCTGCGCCCGTGCCCAGGGCCGCGGTTCCGCCGGCAGCGGTGCCGCCGCCGTCCCGGCCATTCTCTTGGTGGCTGTTGGCGGGGTGGGTCTGGTTGGGCGGAGTGACAATATTCGCGGTTTACGTCGGCTGGACCACCTTCCGCCTGGGCCGTCGGGTGCGCCGCGCTGCGCCGGTGGCAGACCCCGAGATTCTTGCCTTGCTGGATCGCTGCCGGGCGCGGATGGGCGTGCAAACGCCTGTCGCCTTGCGGGAAACTTTGCTGGTGAAAAGTCCCGCACTTTTCAGAGTGTTCCGGCCACAGCTGCTGTTGCCACCGGGTTTGACCCGGCATTTCTCTCTGGAGGAATTACGCTACGTGTTTCTGCATGAACTGGCCCATGTCCGTCGCCGCGACGTGGCCGTGAACTGGCTGGTGACCCTGTTGCAAGCGATCCACTGGTTCAATCCGCTGGTGTGGCTGGGTTTTGCGCGGCTGCGTGCCGACCGCGAGCTGGCGTGTGATTCACTCGCGCTGTCCTGCTCGGAAACCGGAGCAGCCAGGAGGTATGGTCTGGCCATCGTCAAGCTCTTGGAAGGATTCGCGCGGCCCTCGGTTTCCCCGGGGTTGGTCGGCATCCTGGAAGGCCGCCAACAGATGGCGCGCCGCATCCGGTCCATCGCTTCCTTCCGGCCAGGGAAAAGAGGGTCCTGGCTGGCGGCTGGATTGATGGCGGTGATTGCCGCGACAGGTTTGACGGACGCCGTGCGTCCCACCCAAGCCCGGACGCCTGCCAACGCGACCGCCAGGCCGCTGCGTCTTCGGGTCGTCGATGCCCAAACCGGACAACCTATCGCGGGTGCCGGCGTCGCTACCGGCTACAGCCGCAACGTGTCCTTTCCGGCTGGCAGGCCGCCGCTTTTGCACACGGATGCGAATGGAACGCTGGTCATTCCGGGCGGCCGTGATTGGGGTGGTTTCGGGGTCGGGGTGTTTGCGTCTGGATACGCGCCGCTCGGGGTGTGCGAAAACGCGTTTGTGGGCAAGCCCAAGCCGGTGATTCCCCCGGAATACACCGTCAAACTGGAACGGGGAGAAATCATCGGCGGCACCTTGCGTGATGCTGATGGCCAGCCCCTTTCCGGTGTCCACGTGGCCATCAAGGGAATTTGCGACCCCCGTCGCAGCGGTGAAGATCCGCTGCCCATCGAGGAGTACCCGTTCTACGACCCGACCTTTAATCCCGGCACGGTGACGGACGCCGCCGGACACTGGTCGTGCCCAAACTTCCCGGGCGGCATCGAGGTGCTGCAACTCGACTTCCAGCGCACGGACGGCGCGTTTGCCCGGTTCCATACGCCGCTGGCTCGCTGGAAGTATGCTGCCATCGGTGGGAAGTTGATCGACCTGGCCGCTGCCAGGCGCGGGGAACTGGGGTGCGTCTTCCCGCGTGGCACCGACGTGCGCGGCGTGGTGCTCGACCCGGCCGGCCGGCCCCTGGCGGGCGTCAAGATCACCGAGACCGACCGACGGCATGGTCTGCAACCCGTCTCCGTTTCTGAGACCGGTGCGGATGGGCGCTTTCTGTTGCCGGGCCGTGACCCGCACCAACTCCTGCTCACGCTCACCGGCCCCGGGCTGGCCATCAGATCGGAAATCGTAACCGTCGCTCCAGAGCTGCCGGAACTGGCGTTGACGATGCATCCTCTGGCTGCCTTACGCCTGCGGGTCATCAACACCGATGGCCAACCCGTGATCGGCGTTAAAATCAGAACCGTCGAGCCAACCTTGTCGTGGCAGGGAGAAACCGGTTCGGATGGACGCGTCTCCTGGGAGCAGGCTCCGGCTGAGCCTACCGTGTACAACCTCAACGCCAGAGGCTGCGCGCAACGCGTCCTCCCGCTGGCCGCCGGCGGCGCGGAGCAGACGCTTGCCATGTACCAGGGCGATGCGTTCGGTACGCTGCTGCACATCAAGGCCGCCGACGAAGCCGGTCAGCCTTTGGAGATTTTCACCATCGCCCTCTCAAAGCAAACTTCGGGTGGACGCATCGATGATTTCGATCCGCCAACAAAGATTGGCGAAGGCCGCGCCGGGGCTGGTGCCGTGGTCGCGCCGCTGCCACTGACCAACGGCCGGGAGTTCCGTCTTTGGATCGAATCTCCGGGCCTGGAACCTTTCGTCAGCGATCCGCTGAGCGCCGATCTGGGCGACGTGGATCTATCCGCGACGCTTCGCAAAGCTGGCAGTACGCAGTCCACATTGCGGCTGACCAACGGCCAACCTGCCGCTGGCGCGAGCGTGGTCACCCCGGACCCCGCGTTGCCAGACACTCACTATATCGAATTGCTCTTCTTGGGAGAAAACAGGCCCAGGGTAGAGCGGGAGCACAAGCGCACGGTGGTGGCAGACGCCGCCGGGGTCGTCGCCATGCCGCCGGGTGCGCCGGACACGCTGGCGATCATCGTTCACGAACAGGGTTACCGCTTTATCAAATTGGATGAACTGCGTCGGCATGCGGAAACTTCCCTGTTGCCCTGGGGACGGCTGGAAGGAACGCTCACGGTCAACGGGCAACCCAAGGCGGGGCAATCATTGTCGCTCAGCCCCGCCAGCTTTCCCGAGCGGGTTTCGTTGCAATACTTCGTGACGACCGACCGGGCGGGGCATTTCAATTTTTCCAAGGTGCCAGCCGGGAATTACACCATGTTCTGCACCAAAGTCAGTAACGGCACGTGGCCGCAAAACCACCCGATAGCGGTGGAGATCAAGGCGGGCGAAACGTCCCGGCTTGCCTACGGCGCAACCGGACGCCTGGCCACCGGTAAACTCCGTGTCACGCCGCAGGACGCCGACCTTGACTGGAGCAAGGACGTGGGAAACTGCCTGCTATCGCGCCAGTTTCCGGAAGGACAATTCACGGGCGGAGAAGGGCCAGCCTACGACGACTATATCCGCCAGGAGGATTATCATCAGGCGAACAAACGCTACTTCTCGGGGAACGGCCGTGCCGTCGGTAGCCGCGACACCTACCAACCCGAGTTCGCCAGCGACGGCAGTTTCCATGTCGAAGGCATCCCTCCGGGTACTTACGACTGGGAAGTGGAGTTGCGTAAAAGCAACCTCGTGGATCACCAATGGCGCCATACCCCCCTTGGTGCGTTCAAGCGCACCGTGGTCATCCCGCCGGTGGAGGCGGGAGGGACGGACAATCCCGTGGAACTCGGCAGCATGGAAGTCGCGGTGGATGCCGCCAAATTGCCCGAGCGTCAGACGCTGGCCTTCGCCGCGACCACGCTGGATGGTAGCCGGGAGGTGAAGTTGTCCGACTACCGGGGGAAGCACGTGCTGATCACATTTTGGGCCAGTTGGGCGGCGATCCCGGCCGAACAACTCGCGGAATGGAAACGGCAAGCCGAAGCCGCTGGTTCAAACGGTCACCTCGTACTCCTCGGCGTGTCGCTCGACGACCAGCCGCAGGCGGCGCAAAAGTTTGTCGAGGCGAACGCTCTGCCGGGAATGCAGGTTGGGATGACCGGCCGTGCCAAGGCGACGCTGACCGAGACCCTGGCCGTGGACGAACTTCCCACGACGTTGCTCATCGGACCCGACGGCAAGCTGCTGGCGCGCGACCTGCCGCCGTCCCGGCTGCGAGCGACCATCGCCAGCGTGGTGCCACCTCCCGCCAAGTAACCACTCTCCTTTCCGTCCACTCCGCCCGTTACCCATGAAAACTACCGGTTTGCTCCCCGTGCTGCTCCTCATTACGACTTCTAGCAGCTTCGCCGAACCACCGGCGCGGCCAGACCTCACCGGCAGCGTCGTGGACGCGGCGGGAATTGCAGTGCCGAACGTCCAGGTGATGATCCTGGCCGCTGGTCCTCGCCAGGGCAGCAACCCGCTCTGCCCCTCGAATTATCCCGACTGCGGCAAGAAGGTTTTCACCGATGCCCGCGGAGATTTCCGGTTACCCTCGCTTGATCCCACGCTGGACTTCTGCATCGCCGCCCTGGCGCCTGGCTGCGAACCTGCCATCCAATCGCAGATCCTGCCGGAATCCGGTCCCGTGAAGTTGAGTCTCCGGGCGGGTGATTTCTCGCAAGTACCACCTGAACGTCAGATCACCGGACGCATCATCGGACCCGACGGCGCGCCGGTCGTAGCCGCCGTCATTGACGTGGAAGGCGTGGAAAACAAGAACAGCACGCGCTGGGGCGGGAACGATATCACTGTCGGGATGACGGTCAGTGACGGCAACGGCGAGTTTCACCTCAGTGGGCGCAAGGAGTTCACCGCCGTGCAAACGCTGGTGAACGCGGCAGGTCTGGCGCCGCGCTGGGCGAGGCTCGAAGCCGGTAAAGCGATGTTCCTACGGCTCAAACCCGGCGCAACGGTGCGTGGCCGTCTGGTCAAGGATGGACGCCCGCTGCCGGGCGTGGCGCTCGGCCTTTGCACGGAGGAAAGGCAGTGCGGCAAATACTTCAACGGAATGCAGGTGGTGACCGATGAAGAAGGCCGTTTCGTTTTCCAGAACGTGCCGGCTGGCTTGAAGTTCCAACTCTTTGGGAAGATGGATGCCTTGCGCTCGCGGGAAGTGGCCTGCCAGCGCGAGTTCGTCAGTTCGGCGGATGGCGGCACGAACGATCTGGGCGACTGGCAGGTGGTCCCGGCATGTCGGCTGACGGGACGCGTCCTGCTCTCCGACGGCCAGCCGATCCCGGCCAACACGCGGCTGATGATTGATCGACAAGCGGCGTGGGATACCGTGTTGGTGCCGCTCGATGAGCACGGCGGTTTTCACGTGGCCGGCATCCCGGCCGAACAGGTCGGTTTGCACGTCAACGTCAACGGCTACCATCTCTCGCCGAAAAACCCTAACTTGGACCTTTTTAACCGTCGGAGTCTGGTCGGCAGAGTCGTCGGCGATACGACCGATCTCGGCATCTTGCTGGAACCCGGTAACGGGCCGGCTCCAAACGACGTCGATTCGCCTTCTTACGAGGAACTTCAGCGGATCGCTCAATTACCATTGCGCGGAGTAAAGTAGGAGGGTTACGATCCAACCACGGGTGGCGCTCACGTACCGTCAAAATCCCTCCGAACATGACCGGCAAATCGACGGGTGCGCGGATTTGCGCGTTACTTGCAGCGTTGGCCTCGCTCTTGTCCTGCTCTGAAGCGCGGTCACAGCTGCCGCCCGGGACACCAGCCAGCGCGGAAGCAAGTCCGCAGGGCAGTCCCGTGCCGGAAGGAGCCAAGATCACGCTGGAGTTCGACCGGTCCGAGTATTTCCTCGGTGACAATGTGCTCGCGCATTTTGTTGTCGAAAACACCGGCGATGAACCGTTCAAGATTTCGCAAGGCGGCGACTACCGCGGTGCGGGTCGCAGCTTGCGCTTCAAGGTGACCGCCACGGATGAAGCCGGACACGAGACCGAAGACCCCGCTCCGAGTCCGATGTGCTTTGGTGGTTTGATGAATGAGCCTACGATCAAACCAGGCGGGAAGTTCACGGCTTCCGTGCCGCTGATCCTCTACCGCGAGTTCGAGCATCCGGGCCGATACACGATTCGCGTTTCGCACGATCTCGGCTGGCAGGAGCAAACCGACGGACGCCCACGGCCGGTGGCGGCAGGCACGGTCGCTTTCCGCCTGCCGGATGCCGACCAGGCCGAAAAGATCGTCGCGCGGATGGAACACCTGCCCGCGGACCCCAACGTCAGCGAGGGCGAGCGCGCACCGGACTATGCGGATTTCACCGCGTTGCGCCAGCCGGTCTACCTCCTGGCGCTGTTGCGTCGTGCCGGGAAGGGAGACGCGCGGGCGCTGGAGGGCATCGGGCACATGGCCACCCCGGAAGCCACGGCGGCCTTGATCCAACTGGCAGGCGAACGTGATGACGAAGGCGCCCTCGACGCTGCCCTCACACTGAACAGCCGGCTGCCCGATCCGCAGTTTGCGGGCAAGCGGCCCGGCAGCGGCCCGTTTGACCTGAGCCAGGTGGACAACCGCCAGCGGCTTTCGCAACGCTCCTGGGATGACAAATTCGTGCCGCAGGTGCGCACGCTCGCCACGCGCTTGCTGACGCCGCTTTGGGGGATGCGGCGGTACCGCAATTGATCGCAGCGATGGACGACAAGCGCTTCAGCCGCCCGGTCGGCTTCTGGCGCGACTTCGTGTTCTCACATCATGTCTTGACCGTCGGCGAATGTGCCCGGCTGAGCCCCGGCCGCATCGCTGGCCGGGAGAACGACCTCCACGCCACTAACGTTACCGCGCTACGTCGGCACCGTCATCACCTGCGCCATCGCGCGCCACAGAGCGCTCGGCTGCAACGGCTTGCGCAGCACGGCATCGATCCCTGCCGGCTTGTGTTCGGGCGACACCGCCGAGTCCGCGAATCCCGTCAGCAGGATGATCGGCATCGCCGGGCTGTGCGCCTTGATCGCCGCCGCCAGGCGCTCGCCGTTGAGTTCCTCCAACGCGAGATCGGCGACCACCAGATCGAATGCCCCCGCCTCGAATTTCTCCAGGCCCTCGCGGCCCGTGACGGCCGTGGAAACCTCGTGCTGATCCCGCCGCAGATACTCGCTGACCACTTCCCGCACCATCGGGTCTTCCTCCACCAGCAACACCCGCAGCGGGCGCACCGCCTGATGCTCCGACGTGAACGTTCCCGACGCGTCCGCCGTGTGGCTGGCCAGCGGCAGCCGGATGCTCACCGTTGTGCCCTCGCCGACCCGCGTCTGGATGTCGAGTGCGCCTTCGTGCCGCTGGATGATCCCGTACACCATCGACAACCCCATGCCCGCCCCGGCCTCGGCCTTGGTGGTAAAGAACGGCTCCAGACACCGCGCGCGGATCGGATCGGTCATGCCGATGCCCGTGTCCGCGACTTGCAGCAGGGCGGCCCCGCCATCCTCCGCCAGCCGGGTGCGCAGCGTGATGGTGCCGTCTACCAGCATGGCGTCCACGGCGTTGAAAATCAGGTTGGTGACGACCTCGCGCAGTTCGGCGGCGTTGCCTGCCACGTCGGGCACGGCATTGAGTTCCAGCCGCACGGAGACGCTGCGCCCGGCGGCGCGCGCCTGCCCGCGCCACTTCGGCTGGGTCAGCGTGGCGGTTTCCTGCACGAGTCTGGCCAGGTCGATGGGCAGGAAAACGTCGTCGGCCTCGCGTCGGCGGTAGAAATCCCGCAGCCGGGCCACCGCGCGCACGGAATCCTGCGCGGCGGTGTGGATCGTCTGCAAGTACCGCCGCGCCATCGGTTTGTTGTTGAGAATCTGCGCGTCGTTGAGCAACAACAGGTCGCTGTAGCCGACGAGCACCGTCAGTTGATTATTGAAATCGTTGGCCACCCCGCTGCTCATCTCCCCGAGCGCGCGCAACCGTTCCTGCTGGACCTGCTGTTCCTGCGCGGACTTGAGTTCGGCCAGGGTGCGCACCAGCTCGTCCGTGCGCTGGCGCACGGTATCCTCCAGCCGGACGTTCTGGTCCTGGAGCGCGAGATGCAGGGCGCGCGTGGCGAGCAGATTTTTGCAGCGCAGCAGGACCTCGTCGTTGTCGAAGGGCTTGGTGACGAAATCGGTCGCGCCGCCCGCCAATGCGCGCCGGCGGGTCTTCGGGTTGATGTCGGCGGTCAGGATCAGGATCGGCAGAAA
>CAXUHC010000184.1:0-7902 GCA_964250705.1 uncultured Chthoniobacterales bacterium
CGACGCCATCGTCGTCATCGAAAACATCGTGCGCTTTATCGAGATGGGCGATTCGCCGCTGGAGGCGGCACTAAAGGGAGCGCGGCAAATCGGGTTTACCGTCGTTTCCATCAGCATTTCGCTCATCGCGGTTTTCATCCCGATCCTGTTCATGGGCGGGCTGATCGGGCGGCTTTTTCACGAATTTGCGGTGACGCTGAGCATCGCCATCCTGGTATCCGCCGTGGTTTCGCTCACCCTGACTCCGATGCTGTGCGGACGCTTCCTCAAGGCCGAGCACCCGGATCGGGGCGGCGGCTGGTTTTACGAGGCGATGGAGCGTTTCTTCAACGGCATGCTGGGCGGGTATGAGCGCGGCCTGAAGTGGGTGCTTCGCCACCAATGGTTTACGTTGGGTGTGGCGGTGGCGACGCTGGTGGTGACAATCTGGCTTTTCACCCTGATGCCCTTCGGCTTCTTCCCGCAGCAGGACACGGGACTGCTCACGGGTTTTTCCGAGGGTGGTCAGGACATCTCGTTTGCCGCGATGGCGCAGAAGCACCAACTGGTTTCCGACATCGTCGCCGCGGACCCCGCCGTGGCGACCATCGGCGGATACGTGGGCGGCGGCGCGAACAACAACGGATTTGCGTTTATCTCCCTCAAACCCAAGAGCGAGCGCAAGGAATCCGCCGACGAGGTCATCAACCGGCTGCGTCCCAAACTGGCGAAAGTCGTCGGCATTTCGTTTTATCTGCAAGCTGCCCAGGACCTGCGCGTAGGTGGCCGTCAGGGACGCTCGCAGTACCAATACACCTTGCAATCCGCCGACCTCGAATCCCTGCGGCGTTGGACGCCCCTGCTGGTCGATAAACTGAAAACCATGAAGGGTTTGCTCGACGTGAACATGGACCAGCAGGCGCGGGGATTGCAGCAGAACGTCGTCATCGACCGCGACGCGGCCGCGCGCCTGGGCATCCAGCCGCAAGCGGTGGACGACACGCTCTACAGCGCCTTCGGCCAGCGGCAGGTGTCGGTGATCTACACCCAGCAGAACCAGTACCGGGTCGTGCTCGAAACCGAGCCGTCGTTCGACGAGTCGCCCTCGTCGCTGGACAAGGTCTACGTGCGCTCGGCCACCGGCCAGCAGGTGCCGCTGAGCACGATTGCCCGCTACGAGATGACCAACACTTCGCTCTCGGTCAACCACCAGGGACAGTTCCCTTCCGGAACGCTGTCGTTCAACACCGCGCCCGGCGTGTCGCTCGGCGATGCCACCAAGTTCATCGAACAGGCGATGAACGACCTCGGGGTGCCGGGCAGCGTTCACGGCAGTTTCCAGGGGACGGCCAAGGTTTTCAAGGAGACGATCTCCACCCTGCCTTGGCTGATCATCGCCGCGCTGGTCGCCGTTTACATCGTGCTCGGAATCTTGTACGAGAGTCTGATTCATCCGATCACGATTCTTTCCACCCTGCCGTCGGCGGGGATGGGGGCGTTGCTGGCGCTCATGGCTTTCGACATGGAATTGTCGCTGGTATCCATGATCGCCATCATCCTGCTGATCGGCATCGTGAAGAAAAACGCGATCATGATGATCGACTTCGCGCTGGAAGCCGAACGCAACGAGGGGATGTCATCCGAGGAGGCGATTTATCTCGCCTGCGTCACCCGCTTCCGGCCCATCATGATGACTACCATGGCGGCGATGCTCGGCGCGGTGCCGCTGGCCATCGGCATGGGCACCGGCTCGGAACTGCGCCAGCCACTCGGCGTCGCCATCGTGGGCGGGCTGGTCGTCTCCCAGATGCTGACGCTGTTCACGACGCCCGTGGTCTACCTGTTTTTCGAGCGCATGCGGTCCGAAAAGGCGAAGCACCGCCGGACCACTTCCGAACTGCCGGCGAAACCCGTCGCCGCGACGGCCTGAAAGGTTTCAGTGGGCGAGAATCGTCTGGTGCACGCAGACGTTTTTCTGTTCGGCGTCCATCGTCTCGAAGGAAACCTGCCCGGCGTTTTCGCGCACGATCAGCGTGACGCGCGGCGTGATCTCGTGCCGGGTCTTGCGTCCGCCCCGGGCGCGGCGCAGCCATTTGGAAACGTCCTGCGAAGTCGGGGTCGAACGGGTCACGCCGGGTGCGCCGGACTCACAAATCGCCTCGACGGAGGCCGCTTCGAGCAGTTTCGGCCAGAGCTTGCGGAACAGTTCCGGCGACGCGTACAAATCGGCGCTGCTGAGTTGGCCGTTGATCGCGAACGCGAAACCAACCGCCGCCGGGTTGTCCACGAGCAGGTTGCCGAAGGTCAGGAGATAATGCGACAGCCAGCGGCGGACCGCCGGATTCTCTATCGCCAGAGGCAGGCTGGAGGGCGAAGCCGCCGAGCGCACGTCGAGACCCACCGTCTGACTGAGCTTGGTTTGCGCGGCGTCCACCGAGGACCACACGGCGGCCTGCGAGCGGTCACGGCGGATCGAGAGCTTCAGGTCGCGCGAGGCGGCCATCTGTTCGGCGGAATTGAACGTGTTGGCAACTTCCTCGCCCGCCCGCCGGTTCCAGCGCCCACGTTCGACGCAGAACGTCCGCACCCGCATCCGTTTCGAGCGGCGCGTGTTGTGCGGAACGATGAAATCCTGGCCGAGCGCCCGGTCCTGCCAGCCGCCCTTCACCACGTCGCCGGCCTGCGCGTAAAGGTCGGCGTCCACCAGATTCTCGATTTCCAATTCACCGACGCGCCCGGTTTCGTGCACCCGCGCGCTGCCGGTCCGGAGGGCTTCGTCCAGGGTCAGGAAAGGGCGGTCCTGGCCGGTAATCGGGCGATGCAGCAGATAAATGGCGAGGTTCCGGTGCAGGTAAGGCTCGGAGACGCGGTGGCTCTGGCGAAGAGAGAATAATTTCATGGGATGATTCGCGGTTTTCAGGCAGTCTGGCAGCAGGGGTATGACAAAGGTGGTCATACCCCCAGAAATTTCTGAAAAAGATTCATGCCTGTAAAAACCCAGACGACGCGCCCCCCGATGGCCCGCATGTTGCAGATTCACGAAGCCCTGCAAAACGGACGGCGGGTCAACTGCCGCACGCTGGCGGTGACACTGGAAGTTTCGCCGCGGACGATCCAGCGAGACGTCGATTTCATGCGCGACCAGTTGGGATTGCCGGTGGATTACGACGTGGTGGGCCACGGGTTCCACTACACGCGCCCCGTCGTCCAGTTCCCGACCATGAACATCTCGGAAGGCGAGCTCGTGGCCCTGTCGGTGGCCCGCAAGGCACTCACCCAGTACCGCGGCACGCCCTACGAAAAGCCGCTGCGGGATGCGTTCGAGAAATTGACCGCCGGGTTGCGCGACCAGATTCAATTCGCTTGGAACGGCGACCTCGACGCCTCGATCAGTTTCCGGGCGGCGGGGCAGGGGGCGGGTGATCTGTCAACGTTCGAGACCGCGAGCCAGGCGGTGTTGCAATCCCAAGAGCTTTCCTTCGGCTACCACAAACTAGGCGGCGACCAGGCGGAGCATCGCCGGGTGCAGCCCCTGCACCTCGCCTGCATCGACAACCAATGGTACCTGTTCGCGTCGGACCTCGGGCGGGCGGGCAGCATCCGCACCTTCGCGCTCACCCGCATGACGGCTCTCCAGACGACGGGCCAGCGGTTCGAGCGGCCCGAAAGTTTCTCGCTCGATGAACATCTCGCCGACAGCTTCGGCGTGTTTTCCTCGCCTGCGGCGGAGCGTGTGCGCCTGCGCTTCGATGCGTTCAGCGCCCGGTTGATCCGTGAGCGCGACTGGCATGCCTCCCAACAGGTCGAACTGGCGGCGGACGGGTCGCTGGAACTTTCCATGCAAATCGGCGTGTCGCCGGAGGTGGAGCGGTGGGTGTTGGGGTGGGGCACGCACGTCGAGGTGCTGGAACCGGCCAGCCTGCGGGGAGCCATCGCCGGAATCGCCTCGCAGGTGGCCGCCAAGCATGGTGGGCAAGCAAAACGGCAGCCCAGGCGGGAACCGGCGCTGGCGTAGTCATCGAATTTGGGGCATCGTTGCCAGTCCGCTGCCGGGAACGATGAACGCTCACACCGCAGACCCCGCCGCGTCCGCCGCCGCGGACCCGCCCTCGGAAGAAGAACTGCGCTCCCGGGCGTTGCGTTTGTACGTGCGGCGGCACAACCGGCAGGCGCTCCTGCTGGCGCTTTGTTCGCTGCTCGCGGCGGCAGTTTTGTGGGGGATAGTCTATGTGTTCGTCTACTGGTTCAGCCTGATGGCCATGACGGTCTCGCGGGGCACGGACATGGATACATTCAACGAAATTTCCCGACCCGACCTCGTAAGCGTTAATTTTCCGCTGTGGTTCGGGGCGGGGGCGCTGGTGACGCTGGCCGTGGCCTGGGTGCTGCGGCGGCGGGTGAGAGCGGAACGGCTGCGGGAGGCGCAGTGGTACGCGCTGTGGGTGCTGGTGGAGCTGTTCATGGCGGTGCCAAACGTCACGTTTTCAATCTGGGGCAACCTGATGGCGCTCTGCCGGTTGCGGCGGCAGGAGGCGGTCGAGGCGTGGCGGCTGCTCCGACGCATGAACGAAGCGGGCGGACGCCTGAGCATGTCGAGTCTGCGCACCGAAATCGAGGACGAGCGCACGTTGAACCGCGTGATATTCGTCCTGCAACTCGTCGGCCTGGTCGGCGTGCGCGAATACAAGCGCGGTTGGTTCTTGTGCCTGCAAGGCCGTGATGCCCTCGTCCTGCTGGGACAAACGGCACGCTGAAACTCTATGGCTGGGCAAGCGCCTGCCGGATGAGTTCCACCTCTTGGCCCCGGGCGTTGAGCGTGAGCAAGGCTCCTTTGCGGTCGAGTACCCAGACGGTCGGCAGCGCGTTGATCCCGAGGGTGCGCACCAGTTCTCCCCGCCAACCTCGCCCGTCGCAATGCACCGGCCAGCGCAGCTTGGCAACCTTGATCGTTGCAGCCAACGCCGCACGGTCCTCGTCGAGACTCACGGTGACAAAATCGACCGGTTGCCCGGTGAACTGAGCCGCGTCCTGTTCCAACCCGGCCAATTCGTGCAACGAGGGCAGGGACCATGACGCCCAGAAAAGCAGGACGACCACCCGCCCGCGATGCGAGGCCAAACTGGTCGACGGACCGCCCTCCCATGGTTGCAGCCGCGCGTCCAAAGGCTGTCCGAGCAGCGCGACGCGTCGCAGGTCGTCGTTGAGGCGTTTGCGGACGTTCTCGTCCGTCGTGCGGCCGTAAGCTTCTTCGAGGAGAGCTTTCTTTTGCACGGGTTGTGCGTCGTATAAAGTAGCCAGTTCGGTCAGGAGATTAGGAGTGCGGCGGTCAGAAGGATAATCGGCGTCGAATTTCCGCACCGTTTGGAGAAGCGAGCCGCGGGCTGCGTCGTCGAGGTGCGCGGACACGTCGCTCATCAACTGGCTGACCCGTGCGAATCCGGCATCGGCTTTGACCGGCACCGGCGTGGCCGGATCGGTTTCAAGGTCGGACAAGGCTTTGCGTGCTTCCGTCAGCGCAGCGGACTGGTGGGTCAGCCGCCCCTTGGCGGCAAGCACGGTCGCCAGACGAATCTGCGCGCTGTAACGGTGGGCGTCGCCGGGATAAAGACGAACAAAGTCCCGGAGGGCCGCCTCTTGTCGGTCGAGGTGGTCATGCGCCGCCCTGGTGGCCTCCTCCTGCGAATGGAAGCGATTCCCTGGACCCTCGGCCTGCTGGAGGATCACCTGCCAAGCGTGGTCCGCCTCGGTGCCAGCCTGCAAAGCAGCTGATCCTACCCAAAACGCCGACAGGAGGATAGTAACCAACGACCCAGCATGGCGGCGATTTCTGGGAAACGACAACTTCGTCACTGCACGCGCGAGGTGACCAAAAGTGTCCATGCCTCGCGCGAGGATGGCCGGAAACAGACGGACACCGCCGTTAACCCACCGACGACGGCGTGTTGCGCTTCTCCTCTTCCGCCACGCGAAGCTTCTGTTGAAGCTCGGCAATCTGCTGCTGAAGTTCCTGCTCCGACGCAGCAACCGCATTCGCTGGGGTGCCGTAGGGCAGCGCCTGGGCGGGAGCCGCCGCCGGCACGGGTGCGGCGTAGGCTTGACGGTCAGCCGCAGCGCGTGCCTGGGGGTCCTGCTGAGGACCGCGTAATTCGTGGTCAAAATCTTCGCGCGCCTTCTTGAACTCGTTCAGGCTCTGACCGAGGCCGCGAGCCAACTCAGGAAGCTTCTTGGCGCCGAACAGCAACAGCAGGGCCAGAAAGATCAGAAATCCGTCCATGCCCATCAGATTGCCGAAGCTCGCAAGGGGAATGATCATATATATGTTAGATACCGCAGATCGGTGCAGGTTGCAAAAAACTATTCGCTGGCCGGACCCCTCAGGGATGTGCCGACACCTGCGAAGGCTCGGGCAGGCCCCACGGACGCCATTTTTGCTGGTACTCGCCCCACGGCAGCAGGACGTAGTGCGGATGATCCTCGACCCTGAGGGACCGGATCAAATCGGCGAGGTCCGGCTCGGCCATGGTCGTGCAGCCGCTGGTGGGACGGAGTTCGCCGTTTTTCGTGCGGCGGATGTGAAAGAAGATCGCGCTGCCCGCGCCCGCCTTGGGCGGGTCGGAATTGTGCCGGATTTCCACCAGCCAGCGGTAGGCAGAGTCCCCGTGACGCATTTTCTGTTTCTCGAACCACGCGGGCGGATGGGCGGGATCGGGAATGGTGACAAAGCGGTTGTAATCGGGCGAGCCGGGATCGTCCACCCAGGCATCGGCAAAGTTAACGGTGTGAAACGGATATTTGGCGCCGCCGGGCAAGGAGGCATCGTAGGTATAAATTTTGCCGATAGCGAAGACGCCGGCTGGCGCGCGCCCGTCGCGTTCCTGTTTGTGCAAGCCCGGTTCGCCGGTGCCTGCCACACCGCGACCCCAAGCCAGGCCGTTTTTGCCGAACATGACCGGGACCGGGGTCGAAGCCTGTGACCAAGTGCCGTCGGCACCCCGCTGGAAACGCTGAAGGCGCCCTTGCGAAGAGTTCCAATCGGGGGCGATGCCGACGATGAGTTCGCGGACCTCGGCGTCCAATGCGGCGGCACTCCACACCGGGCCCGGCAGGCCGAGGGCGAGCAGCAGAAAAGCGAAATGTTTCATAGGGCGTTGCGGAGAAGATCACGCGCGCAGGGCGGCACGCACTTCCGACGCTAGCGAGGCGTGGCGCTCGTCGCCGAGCACCGGTTGCAAAACGGTGGTGTCGGCGGGGAAGTCAGGCAAAGTGATCCACGAGCGGCAGCCGCCGAACGAGGGGCGATCCGGGAAAGACCAGGCGGGGTCCAGGCGGTACACCCGGCCAAAGGCACATTGCAGGCCGCGCTGATCGTCGTATTCGAAGCGTTCGCGAACCACCTCCTCGCGCCAGACGTGGAACGGTTCCAGCCGCTGCAACGCGGCCCGGTCGTCGATCCACAACGCCCAATCCACCGTGAAAAAATAGCGGATGATCACCGTGCCAGCCGGGGCAGGAGGCTCCGGCGTCAATTCAGGCAGGATTTCGGGTCTGACCCGCTCGGCCTGCTGATGATACTGCGTCGGGAAAAGGAAAAACGAATGGTGCTTGAAACGAAAACCTGCCCGGCCTTCGGCGATGCCGCCTTTGCGCAGGATCACGCTCTGTCTGCCTCCACCCAGCGCGGAGCAAACCAGCGACCAGTCCTTGAACCCGACGGCAGGCACGGTCGGTTGCACGCGGGAAGTGGTGTCAGCGGAAGAAGCGAAGGCGGTGCTCATGAGACGCTCAATTTATACGCGCGGCGCGGCGCTTTGGCAAAAGGCGTCCGGTCGGAAGAACGGTGGTGGTGGCGAAATCGTCACGGTCGGACGCGTTTTACCAATTGCGCAATCAGCGTCTGAATTTACGTTTGGAACCGTGCCGTAT
>CAXUHC010000184.1:7912-9195 GCA_964250705.1 uncultured Chthoniobacterales bacterium
GAGTTTCCAGCCCGGAGGCCTTGATCGCGGCTGCTAAAGCCAAGGGTTTGCACGGCTTCGCCATGACGGATCACAATACCTGCGAGGCCGTCGATTACCTGCTCGAACGCGGCTTGATGCGCGCCGATGGGCAGCCGGTGGACGGCTTTCTGATCATTCCCGGCCAGGAAGTGACGACGGACGAGGGGCATTTGCTTTGCCTAGGCGTGAAGATTCCCAACGATCTCAAGGGCAAACCGGCGCTGGAGGTTTGCAAACTCATCCATGCGGCGGGCGGCCTCGCGGTGCCGCCGCATCCCTACGACATTTTCCGCGCGGGGATTCGCCGGTCGGTGTTGGACACGCTGCCGATTGATGCGCTGGAGGTTTTCAACGCGGCCACCACGCTGCACCGTTACAACAAGAAGGCGTTCAAATATGCGCAGGAGCGCGGGCTGCCGATGACTTCCTCCAGCGACGCGCACCACGAAGCGGCCATCGGCGCGGCGTACACAATCCTCAACACCGATGATTTCACGGTGAAGGGCGTGCTGGCACAGATCGTCAAGCCGAACCAGCTCAACCAGACCTATCTCAAGACGAAGGATAAATTCAAAAAGACGTGGAACAATTGGTTGAGGTTGCGCCGCAGACGACCGAAGCTCAGCGCTTTGCCTGCCAAGAAGAGCTGAGTTATTTGAATCTAGTTTCCTTCTGTGATTCGCACGCTACGGAGTTTATCCAGTTTCAGAATTTGGCCCGGTTCGTAGACATAATTGAGTGTCGGATCAGTCATCTTTGATCCCCCTAGTTGCACGCTTCCTCCTTCCATCAGACGGCGGGCGTCGCTACGGGATTTTGTGATGCCATACGCTTGGGCATAAACTGAAACGACCACCGAAATGGGGTCGAGGTTTTGCAGATTTGATATTTTGATATTTGGCAATTCAGCATTGCCAGCATTACGCTTGCTGAACCGCTGCTCAAAATCGGCGCGGGCGGCGCGGGCGTCTTCCTCCGAGTGGTAGCGGGCGACAATCCGCGCGGCGAGCGACTTCTTGGCTTCCATCGGGTGCAACTCCGACGGAAAAGGCTCGCCGAGGAGAAGCTGATAGTAGCGGGCCATCAGTTCGTCGGAAATGCTCATCGTCTTGCCGAACATTTCCACGGGCGACTCGGCGACACCGATGTAGTTGCCCAGGCTCTTGCTCATCTTTTGCACGCCGTCGAGACCCTCCAGAATCGGCATGACCATGACCACCTGCGGCGGCTGGCCTTCCTCTTTTTGCAAGTCACGCGCGACG
>CAXUHC010000185.1:0-9113 GCA_964250705.1 uncultured Chthoniobacterales bacterium
CCCTGTTTGAAACGATGGGCGATGAGCATGTCCAGCGGGTGATCAACCGATGCCACACCCACCGCTACGGACGCGGCGAAGCGATCATCCGCGAGGGAGTGGACGGCGCGTCCATGTTCGTGCTCGTCAGCGGCGAGGCCAGCGTGACGGTCGGCGGTGCGGGTCATGGCACGCGGGTGGCGACGCTCAACACCGGGGATTGTTTCGGTGAAATGTCCCTGCTCACCGGCGAGAAGCGCAGTGCCAGCGTGCTGGCGATCAGCGATTGCAAAGTTCTCGAAATCACCAAGCCCGTGTTCGCCGAAATCATCGCGCAAGACGAGGGCCTGCTGCCGAGGTTGAGCGAATTGCTCGCCAGCCGGCAAATGCAGAACGACGGCATCGCCGCCGCCCGTGCCCAACGCGACGTCAGCTACCAGCAGCGGGCAATGGAATACCAGGCCGGGTTTCTGCAACGCTTGAAATCGTTCTTCGATCTGTAACGGGAAGCACGGCCTCAGCGATAGATCGGTGCGGCGAGCCAGAACGGAGACGACACGCCTTTGCGGTAGGCCGCGAGCGCGGCAGGCGACGAACTGACGCGCAGATTGCTGTAAAGCATGGTCTTGCTGTTCTGCCAGCGCTCATGCCAATAAATCGCCGCACGCAACCGCGGGAAGCGGGTCGACATCTGGTCAAACCCCGTGGCAATCCACGCCGCTTTGTCACCGCGAGAGGGAAACTCTCCCACGCCCCATTCCGCTACCATGACGGGTTTGTCGGGGTCGAGTTTGCAAACCTCGGCGTAGGGCTTTTCGATCATCTGCTCAAATGGGTCCCACTTCGCGTCATCGGATTCCAACTGGCCGTACACGCTGAGTCCCAACCAGTCCACATACTCCGATCCAGGATAATACTGCGCCATCGCGTTCCACGGCAGGAACGGTTCGGAGAAATTATTGAGGTGGAAAACCCAGAGGATATTCGACGCCCCGCGCGCCCGCACCCGATCCACGATGTAACGGTACGCGCGCTTGAAATACTCCGGTCCCACGTACTGCACCGGGTCGGTTCCGGCGACGGGCCGCCCCGCCCCGTAAAAAACGCCTGACCAGGGAAACCAGTCGCCGTTCATCTCGTTGCACAAGGAGACGAACATCGGAGTGCCGAGCGCCTTGGCCCCGTCGGCCCACTGGTCGATGTAACCGTCCCAACGACCGGTCAGGATGCTCTCGAGATCGAACTTGTCCGGGGCGTGAACATTGGCGCTTTGCTCCCGGTAAGGCCAGTCCCAAGGGGACCAGTAAACGAGCGGAATCGAGCCATGCCGGGTGATGATATTGGTCGCTTCAACGGGGAAATGCTGTTCGCCCCAATAGCTGGAAAATGCGACGATAGCCTGATGCTTGCCGACGAGTTGCTCAAAGTCCTCGACCGCTTCCAGGGTGACGTTGTCCTCCCGCTCCCCGAAGTCGATGTACGCACCCGTGTAGGCACCCTGGATGGGCACCGCCAGCGTGGGAGGTTTTCCGGCCGGCGGGGCGTGGCCATCGTCCGGTGCCGATTTGCGTCCGCAGCCCGACAGCAACAGCGTCGCAACGACCATCGCACGGACCAGGTTTCGAAGGGTCGCGTCGGGGCCGGGTCTCATGCGCGGGAGGGTACGGTGGCCGAGGCGGTGCGCTCCAGTTTGCCCCAGCCGACCAGGACACCCCGCGCGGCGCTGAGGATGGATTTCCACACCACCCAACTCAACAGCGGGCGATAAATCAGGCGCATGGGGATCATGATCCAACTCCGGCTCAGAGGTTCTTTTTCCAGCACGCACGCCAGGACCGCCAGCAGTTGGTCGAGGAGCAGGAAAGTCACCATGTAAGGGAGCACCGCCCGCCCGCTGCCGAGCAGGATCGAGGCGAGGAGCATGAGATCCACCAGCGGAGTCAGCGCGACGAGAATGATCTGGAAAAACCAGATGCTCGGCAGGCTAAAAAATCCCAGGGCCTTGAATTTCGTGTTGAACAGCATGTCACGGTGCTTCCAGAGACACTGCATCGTGCCGAAACACCAGCGGAACCGCTGCTTGGCCAGCGTGCGGATCGTTTCGGGAGCCTCGGTCCAGGCGATGGCGGCGGCTTCGTAGCGAATGCGGTACCCCCGGCGGTGCAGGCTCAGCGTGAGGTCCGTGTCCTCGGCCAACGTTTCCGGTCGGAACCCGCCCACCGCGCGCAGCGCCTCCCGGCTGACCGCGCTGATGGCGCCGGGGGCCACGGTGATGCAATTCCACGCATCGTAGGCACGGCGGTCCAGGTTGAACCCGCAGATGTATTCCAACGCCTGACACCGCGCGATGAACGAACGCAGGTTCCCCACGCGGGCGTGCCCGGAGACCGCACCGATGTTACGGTCGGCAAACGGCGCGACCAGATGCCGCAGCGTGTCCGGCTGGAACTGGGTGTCGGCGTCCAGGAACACCAGCACGTCGTGACTCGCAAATTCCACCCCCTGCCGCAGGGCCTCGCTTTTACCCGCGTTGGCCTGTTGGAAAAGCCGGATGCGTGGCTCCGTCTCGGCGAGTCGCGCCACCACGCCGCCCGTGTCGTCCTTCGAGCCGTCGTTGACGACGACCACTTCGACCTCGCCCGCGTAATCCGTGTTCAGGACCGAGCGCAACGTGGCGGCGATCACCTTTTCCTCGTTGTAGGCCGCAATGATCACACTCAACGGCCCGGCAGCCTTGGCCACGGCAGATCCCGCCACCGATGCCTTTCGCCTGGCCCGGCGACGCTGGCCGAGGGCAAGCACGATGATGACCAGCGTGCGTAGGACGATCAACGCGGTTGCCACGATCATGAACGCCCAGAGAAACCCGAACGCCGTGTGCAACGCCTGGAATCCGATGGAACTGGCCACCCGCGCAAGCGACCGGTCCCCCGCCTTGAGCACCGGGTTGAGCGCGTCGCGCGTCGTCCCGATCAGTTGGCTCAGGGACACGATCTGGTCGCCCCGCGCATGCAGGTAATCAATGATTTTCGGCAGAGCCTCCACCGTCTGCGAGCGGTCGCCGCCCGCGTCGTGCAGGAGAATAATGCTGCCGCTGTGCCGTTGCTGTTTGACGCGCTGGAGGATGACATCCGCCCCCGGCCGGTCCCAGTCCTCCGGGTCGATGCTTTCCATCACCGTCAGGTAGCCGAGGTCTTGCGCCACGAGCAGCGGGGCGATTTCCGCCAACTGGGTTGGACGCGAATCCGCCTCGTAAGGGGGGCGAAACAGCGTGGTCGAGCGTCCGGTGATCGTCTGGATCAGCCGCTGGGTGGCATCGAGTTCGATCCGTTGCCGTTGCTGGCTGGCCAGCGCGAGGTTGGTGTGCGTGTAGGTGTGGCTGCCGATCTCGTGACCCTCCGCCACGATCCGGCGGACGATCCGCGGATAGTTCTCGCATTGCTGCCCGAGCAGGAAAAACACCGCCGGGGTTTTCCTGGCTTTGAGGATGTCGAGAATCTTGGGTGTCCAGGTCGGGTCCGGTCCGTCGTCGAACGTCAGCACGACCTGATGTTCTCCTCCCGCGCCCTGGTGATACAGCGTCGGGTACTGCGGGAACTTTTCGTAGGTGGTCGTCAGGACGTTCTTATCGTCCACGTCAACCTGCCGCCTGCCCGCCTCGGGGGAAATGTCGGCGGTGATGATCTCACCTTCGCCGATGTTGGTGATCGTCTGGCCCGTTTTCAGCGCGGCCAATCCCGCCAGGTCCGCCTTGGAAAGCTGGGCGTTGCCGATGAGGTCGAGCGCCGTCCAGAGCTGCGGGTCTTCGGTTCCGAGGCGGCTGATGGCCAGCCCGTTGAACCCCTTGCCATGCGCGGCGCGCGCCTGGTTGAGAAAAGTCACCGCGTCCAGAAACCAGACCTCGTGGTTGACCCCCGCCAGCGTGTAATCAAACGACGGATTGTACTCCGGCGCGCCGCTCTCGGTGCTGCCTTCCCCGGCGTAAGCAGCACGGCTCATGGCGTCGGCGAAGCTGATGGTGTCCGCGCGTTTCCAGCCCGAGCGGTTGCTCGCAGCCGGGTCGGCGGTCCAATCGTAGCCGTAGTTGCCGAGCGCCACGATCCACTGTTCGGTGTCGCCGTGGCTGGCCTTGGTGATCGCGTCCAGCCAGGAATTAAACCAGTTCTGCGAAGCGATGGCGTTGGGCGGGTCTTCCTCGGAAACCTGATCGTGCAGGGACGCCACGAAGAAATCCACGCTGTCGGCGAGCGTTTCGAGGTCGTACGCCTCCCGCTCCACGCCCACCGGCACCCGGAGCCAGAGTTGCAAACCGGCGTCGTGCAGACTGTTGGCCACTTTGACCAAAAACGCGCTCAGTTCTTCCTCGGCGGCGGGGTCGATTCCTTCCCAGTCGATGAGCACCCCGCCCGCGTGGATTTCCCCCAGTTGCCGCTTCAGGTTGTCGATGAACCGATTCTGGTTGTCGGCGGGGCCGCGCACCAGGATCTCGACCGCCTCGGGCTTGCGTCCCTCCCCGGCGGTGTTGGTCATCATCGGCAAAAGTGTCAGATGCCGATTGGCCGCCATGAATTTCAGCAACGAAACGTCGTTCTCGCCGGTAAACGTCCCGTCCGGGCTGGTCATCGTGAACCACTCCGGGCAGACGTGGGTAAGCTTGTCGGCGTGCGCGCTCAGCGAGTCGAAGCTCGCCGGGTCCCAACCGACGGTGAACGCCAGCCGGATCTGCCCGGCGGCGCGCGCCGGACGGAGGAACGGCTTGGAATTGAGCTGATCGTTGAGCGCGTCCAGATGCTTTTTGCCGGCTGGCGAGACGAAAAACTCGCGCACCGCCGCCGCGTTGGCCGCGTTGGTGTCGCGCGCCACCGGCCCCTTCTTCTCCAGGGCGAAGAGTTGCTCCTTGAGTTTCTTGAGCTTGAGCGGCAACACCAGCACCGGCGGCACGAACAACGACTGCACGAAGAACACCGCTCCGAGGAACAGGATCAGTCCGAGCAGGGCGAGGAGACGACGCGCGCGCGGCCAGCGTTTCCCTCCCCGATCAAAAAAAACGGGTTTCACCCCGGGAAAACTGCTCATTCAAAAAGTGTCCGCAAAAATCGTTCCTGTTGATGACGCTCCGGCCTCCCGGGATATTCATCCGCCGCCTTCGCGTTTGCGCGGGCTCTAGCGCGGCGGGGCCAGCACCTTGAGCCGCTTCGGAGCAATCTGAAACGTCACCGGCGCGTAACCTATCAGTTCTCCGTCTGCCTCGAAAGGGACATCTTCGCCGGATTGGGCGCGCACCGTCATGCGCCGGGTCTGGAAGTAATCCACGTCCGGCAATTCCAGATGCGTGCCCATGATGATGCGCTGGATGTAGCGGATGATGTCCAGATACCCGAGGTTTTTGAACACGAGCACGTCGAGCTTGCCGTCGTCGATGACCGCCTGCTTGAAAACCACCAGCGGCGCCCCGTAATACCGGCCGTTGCCCACCAGGACGAACGACCCCTGGCGGACCGCCCCGCGTTCGCTTTCCACCGTCAACAGCGGCGGTTTGCGCGCCGCCACCTTGGCCGCCGAGATGACGTAGCTTAGCGGACCGAAGTTTTTCTTCGCTTCCCAATCCACGCCCGCGACCGCCTGCGCATCGAACCCCACCCCGGCCAGTTGCACGAAGCAATGCCGATTCGCCTGCGCCACATCCACCCGGCGCAGGTTCCCCGCGCGGATGATTTCCCAACCCCGCTTGAGCCGGTTGCCGGGAATCCCGAGTTCCGCCGCAAAAACGTTCATCGTCCCCAGCGGCAGCAGGCCGAGGCGGACGTTGGAACCGGCCAGTCCGTTGACCACCTCGTTGATCGTCCCGTCGCCCCCGGCCGCCACGACGGTCTTGTAACCTTGCTCGACCGCCTGCGCCGCGAGGGCCGCCGCATCGCCGGGCCCCCCGGTGGCGCGGATGGTCACGCGCGGATCGAGCGCCTGGATTTGCCCGCGCAATCCGCTGGCGCGCTCGCTCCGGGCCTTCGGGTTGAAGACGACGAGGATGCGGTCCGCTTCCACGCGCGGAGTTTCCGGCTTTTCTTCCGTGCGCGAGCGGCTAGGTTGTTTCAACGTGAGAAAATTTGGCTGGTATGCGGTCAGCGCGTCGGTGGCGGCGTTTATTGTGGGCTGCGTGCTCCTGCTCGCCGCCAACCTTTATGTGCAATCGCAGGTGGTGCAACAGCGGATCCGGCGTTCCTTGGCAACGGCGTTGCGGATGCCCGTCAGCATCAAGAAGACGACCATCACCCCTTGGGAAGGCTTGCGGATCGACGGTCTGACCGCGCACCCCGAGTCGGTCGACCCGCCCGCCAAAGAGCACGACCAGTCAGCCGACTACCTGCTCGCTTCGAGTTTTCGCGTGCGTTTTGCGTTGTGGCCGCTCTTTGCAAAGCGGGAATGCATCATCAACGAGGTACTCCTCGACCAGCCCAAGGTGACCTGGGCGCAGGACGAGGAGGGGCGTTGGCAGCTCCCGGCCGCGCGGGGCGGGCCGCGCAAAAAACCCGGCTCGCGTGCGAAATCCAAAGCGCTTCTGGCAGCGCCACCGCCGGAGTCACCGGGTGAACCTCCATCTTCCGCCGGGTCAAACGTGGCCGTTGCTCCCTCGACACCGCCCGCTCCACCCGACCCTGTTGCGGCAACGACGCCTCCGGGTAGCCAACGCGACGCATTTGTCCGTTCCGTCGATAAAATCCGCCTGCGTCACGGGAATCTCGCCTTCCTTAATAACAAACGCCACCAGGTCGGTCACTTCGAAGAGGTGGACCTCGACGGCCATCTTCCCGACGCGGAGCACGCTACGGGGGCCGTCAGTTTTGCCAAGGCGAGTCTCCCGCGAGTCGGACTGACTCTGACGAAGTTTCACTCGGATTTTGCTTATGGGCACGACGAGGGGCTTGCGTTGAACAATAGCCACGCGCAACTCGCTGGCGGCACGGTGACGGCGAATTATCAACTGCGCACCGCCGAACTCGAATCCCCCTACTCCATCCGGTGCCGCTTGGAGAACGTCAGCCTCGCCCAACTGATTCGGGAGGCAGGCAGTCGCGCGAAATTGCTCGACGGCCGGTTGCAGGGTGAACTGGAGGTCAGCGGTCTGTCGGATCATCCCGAGAGCCGTTCCGCCAGCGGACAAATCCAGCTTCTCAACGCCCGGGTGCGTGACTTTCCCATCTTCAGGGTGCTCGGCGAGATCCTGCGGATTGACGACCTCAGCCACATGGAGTTCAAGCAGGCGCAACTCGACTACCGTCTCGAAGGCACCGAGCTTCGGGTAGAGCCTCTCGTGCTCGTTTCCAACGATCTGCGGATCACCGCGCAAGGCAAATACCTGACGGATACCGACCGGCTCGACCTGCACGCCCGCCTGACCGTGGACGAAGCCGTCACCCGCCGATTTTCTGCCTCCCTGCTGCAACAATTCCTGATTGACCCTGAAACCCCGGGCAGCCGCTTCATCGACTTCGACGTGACCGGCCCCGCCGCCAAGCCCAACACCAATCTTTACAAGCGCGTCCTCATCCCCCAGGTCAACGATCTGCTGCAAAATCTGCTTTCCCCCAAGGCGCGGACGCCGAAGGACAAATTTCTCAAACATGTCGCCCCGGCTCTGCCGACCGAGCCATCCGGCGACGACGACGACGATTGATGCCGACCCTCAAGCCCACGTTGCCCAATCTCTGATGGCGTTGCGCGTGATTGCCGGGTCCGCCGGTGGCATCATCCTCGCCTGTCCCCGCACCGGCGACGTGCGTCCGACGATGGACCAGGTGCGCGGAGCGATTTTCTCCAGCCTCGCCGAAAGCGTTCCGGGAGCCCGCGTGCTCGACCTTTTCGCTGGGGCAGGCAGTCTCGGCATCGAAGCCCTGAGCCGCGGGGCGCAATCCGTGACCTTCGTCGAGCGCGACCGTCGCACGCTCGAGTGCATCCGCGGCAACCTCGACAAAACCCGGCTTTCCAGGGATGCGGAGGTGATTTGTTTGGACGCTTTCACCGCCCTGTCTCGGACGCTGGCCTCCCGGCAATTCGACTGCATTTTCGCCGATCCGCCTTACACCTCCGCCGATCAGCCGAGAGATTTCGCCGGGCTGCTGGTTACCAACGAGCATCTGCCACAAGTTTTGGCTCCCGGTGGTCTGTTCATCTTGGAAAAATCCCCGCGCCAACCGCTTCCACCTGATTTGAACGGTTGGGAAATCGTCCGTCAAAAGCGTTACGGCACGACGGAAGTCATCTTTATGCGTCGGCAAACGGAATCAACCTAAGCCCGCGCGCTGACATCCATCCCTGATCCCCTCGTCTCACCGCTTTGGTCCGCTGGCTTTACAACCTTTGTTTTCCCGTCGTTTTCGTCCTGCTTCTGCCGGGCTACCTGCGGCGGATGGTACGGCGTGGGAATTTCCGGCGAAATTTCGGTCAACGCCTGGGCATCTATTCGCCCGAGATCAAAGCGCGTCTCGCTGCCGGGCCGCCGCGAATGTGGATTCAGGCGGTCAGCGTGGGAGAAATGCTGGTCGCGTTGAAATTGATCGATGCCCTACGTCAACGCTCGCCCGGCCTGCCGCTGATCCTCTCGACCACCACCACCACGGGCTATCAACTTGCCCTGGAGCGAACCCCGCCGGAAATCATCGTCCTCTACACGCCCATGGACTTGGCTGGAGCGGTCCGCCGGGCCTTCGATGCGTTGCGGCCTACGCAACTTGTCATCGTGGACGGTGGCTTGTGGCCCAATCAACTCTGGGAAGCAAAACGGCGTGGAATTCCGACCGCTTTGGTCAATGCCCGTTTGTCTCCGCGATCCGAGCAACGCTTCCGGCGGTTCAAGGGGCTGGCAGCCGCGATGTTTCGCCTGCTCGACGTGGTTTGCATCCCGGATGCCGGGGACTTTGCGCGCTGGAGAAGCTTGGGCGTGCCAACCGCGAATATCCGGCACACCGGCAGCGTAAAATTCGACGACCGATCTGCGGCAAAAGTTTCGTCGCCCAACAACCGCGTCGAACCCCTTTTACGCAAAGTGTTGCCGAACTTTGCCGCTCCCGTTCTTCTTGCTGGCAGCACCCACGCCGGTGAGGAACGGAGCCCCTTGGCGGGCGCGCTCGGCGTGGGCC
>CAXUHC010000186.1:0-6255 GCA_964250705.1 uncultured Chthoniobacterales bacterium
ATGGCTCTCCGAGCCACTCCCCATTTTTACACGGCAGATGGCCCATGCCTTCCTCCCATCTAACGCCCCCGCGGCAGAAGCGGGATCTGCTCTTCTACCTATCGAACCAACGTCGCTTCCCGGCCATCCACGAAGCCCTGCACCTCGATCCGGTCAGAATATAAGCGCATGGTCACCGCGCCACTCTCCGTCTGCCGGAACGTCGTGACTGCCGGCAACGCTCTACCTCGAGCTGCGCGGGCTTCGCGCCCCGGTTGCGGTTCCCGCTCCACGGGCGGGTGCAAGACCGCCAACCGGGGCCGGACTGCCGCGAGTAGATCCGTCGGAATCGTGGTCCCGGCGGTGACAACTACGTCACTGGCCAACGTCTCCGGTGACCCATGCGCGAGCAGCCACGCCGCCGCCGCACCGTCGCTCTCCGTCAACAGCAGCACCCGCCAGTCTGCCGCGCGAATTTGCAGCACCAGCGCGCGGTCTGCCGCCGCGCGCAGCCTGCCGGGCAAATCGTTGGGCGGGTAGAGCACTTCTCCTTCCACGCCGGGCGAGAAGACAACCTTGTCGCCGCGCCGGACGGGCACCTCGCGTAATTGCCCACCCAAACCCTTGCGAAAATCACGGAAGGTGGACGACCCCGTGTTCAGCGCCGGGTCGACCACGTGCGCGGGCGACAGGTCCGCCAGTGCGAGTCGCGCGGCGGCCAGGTGGTCGGCATCGCCTTGGGTGAGCAGGAGACCATCGACTTGGTTGACGCCGCGTGCTCGCAGGCAAGGCAGCACGCCGCGCGTGTATTCCCACGGACGCGCGGCGTCGATGAGCCAATGGCATGGCCCCGCGCGCAAACACGCGGCGCGAGCACGTCCGAGATCGAGCACGACGAGTTCCGCCGCCGGTCCCTGCCAATGCCAGTGCTCCGGCGCGGCGACGGGGAAACTGCCGCCCGGCACGGCGTCGAACATCCGCACCAGCAACACGAGCGCCTTGGCGGCCAACCAGTTCGTATTGTTCAGCCAAACCCCGAGCATGCTCCAAAACACCGACCCCGCCAGGGACAAGACCCCCAGCGCCAGCACCGCGAACGCGAGCGGAAACACGATCACGTTGGCCAGCGGCGAGAGCGGCGAAACGAAATGGAAGTCGATGAGCATCAGCGGCAGTGAGCCGACCCACGCGGCGATGGCCACGGCGATCAAGGCAAATAACCACCGGCGAAATTTCTCCACGCCGTGCTGGGTCGCGGAAAAAAGATCGACGGGTAGGAACGGGTCAGGCGCGCCGAAGCGCAGCAACCATTGTTGCAGAGGCCGGGCAAACATCAGAATCGTCAGCACGACCAGAAACGTCAGTTGGAAACTCAGTTCGAAGAGTTGCTGCGTGTCACCCAGCAACAAGATAGCTGCCGCGGCACCCAGACCATTGACGGGTCGCACGGGCCGGTCCAGCGCCTCGCCGCCCACGAACGCCGCCGCCACCAGCACGGCGCGCGCACTGGCGGAGCCCAATCCCGTGGCCAGCGCGTACCCGAACAGCAGCGGCAGCACCAGCACCCCCGGCCAGGGACGAGGCAGGCCAAAGAACGTCAACAACCTCAGCAGGAGCAGGGACACCAGCCCGAGTTTGAGGCCGTCGATGGCAAAGTAGTGCAGCGTCCCGGTGCGCTGGAACGCGGGCTCCAACGCGCCGAGTCCCGGTTTATCCCGCAGTCCGAGCAGGGCGGTGGAGATCACGGCGGACGCCTCCGGGTCGTCGTGCAGGTCGTCGCCGAGCCGTTCCGCCATCCAGTCGTGGCAACGGCGCGCGGCGCGCAGGCTCCAGAGCCGGGGTACGTCGAGCCAACGCTCCGAAGCCGCCGGCCGGGTGAGGACCTTTCCGTCCGCGAGGCCCCGCAGACGCAACTCCGAGAAAATTCCCTGTCGGCGCAAAAACGTCTCTTCGTCGAACTCGCCGGGATTGCGCGGCGGCGCGACGTTGGACGCCACGGCGGTCAACGCGATCCGGTCGCCGATGGCCACTTCGCGCGGACCATCCCGCCATTCGACCGCGACGGGAGCACGGCAGGCGTGCGGCGATTCGCCGCCGACCCCGGCGGTTTCCAGGCACGCGATGAATCGCCAGTTCGTGCCGCCACCGGGCGTTGCCGTCCGGCGAGGCAAATCGCGTATGGTGCCGGTCCCGCGCAGCACCTGGCCGGGAGCAGTTCCCGCTTCGATCACGGCGGCCGGAAAAACCAGCCGCCGCGCCAAGGCGCCGGCTGCTGCCGGGTCCGACCCATACAGGTGCAGAGCCGCGTAAGCCGAGGCTGCCGCCCCCCAGAAAAGCGTGGTGGCAAGCGCCGGGCGCCGTCGTCGACAACGCCACCAGGCTGCGGTCAAGGCGGCGAACAGGCTGGCGGCCACGCCGGTTGCGGTCGAGCCGTCGCCAAAACGCGGCAGAGAAATCACGCGCCACGCTTCCGCCACGGCGATTCCGGCCACGGCTGCCAGGGCCACACCGGCCATGGGCTGGCGCGGGCTTTGCCGGAGGGCCGTCAGCCAGGAGAGCATGCAGGCAAGCAAAGAGGAAGACGGGACCGGGCAGAAGCAAAAAACGTCTGCCGTGGGCCTTCGCCTTCGTTTTCCCGGGGATCGCTGCCGCAGAACCCGGCGGATGGCACCCTCGCGCACCCGATTTCACTTCCATCCCGACGCCCGGATAAGCGGATGAAACAACGGCTACCGCAGACGACTTTTCGCTTCCTCGGCGTCGCGACTGATCTGTGCCCGCAGTTCGTCGAGGCTGGCAAACTTCCGCTCCGGGCGCAGGAAAGCTCGAAACTCCACCTCGACTTCGTCGCCGTAGATTTGCCGGTCGAAAGCGAAAAGGTGCAGTTCGAGGAGCCGTTCGCCGCCGGGCTGTGCGACGGTCGGACGAAAACCGAGGTTGACCACGCCGGGAAACGTCGCGCCCTGCCAGCGCGCGGTGACGGCATAGACCCCGTTGGGGGGGAATTGTTCGTTGTGCGCGGCGAGGTTGGCGGTCGGATAGCCGAGCTTGCGGCCGAGCTGTTGGCCTTCCACCACGGTGCCCAGGATCGTGAACTCTCGCCCGAGCAAACGCGCGGCCTTGGCGAGGTCGCCCGCTTCGACCGCCTGCCGGGTCAGGGTGGAGGAAACCGTCTCGCCGTCCACCACGACCGACGGCAGCCCCACGACCGCAAACCCGTGGCGCTCGCCGAGGCGATTGAGGAGGTCGAGGTTGCCCGCGCGCCCTTTGCCGAACGACCAGTTAAACCCGACGCAAACTTCCCGCAGCGGCCGGGCCGCCGTCGCCAACGCCGTGACGAAGGTCTCGGGCGCGGTCGCGGCGAACGCGGCGTCGAAAGTCAGCGCCAGACAATGCGTGGCGCCCAGCTCGGCGAAGAACTGGAACTTGTGGCGCGTGGAGGTCAGCAGGCGCGGCGCATTGTCCGGCCGCAGCACGCGCAACGGATGGGGATCGAACGTCACCACGACCGCCGCTGCCTCGGGTTCGCGCCGGCTGTCGGCGACCGCGCGCCCGATCACCGCCTGGTGCCCGAGGTGCACCCCGTCGAACACGCCGACGGCCAGGTAGGCCGGGCCGAGCGCGGCGAGGTCGCTGGGAGAGTGGAGGAAATCCACGTCACGCCCCGCGCAACCGCGAAACCTCCGGCAGACTCAGGATGCGCCGCCGCAGTTCCTCGGCCGGCAGCGTGCGGACTTCGTCCACCGTCACCGTGCGGCTCAGGTCGAACCGACCCGATTGTGTCCGGCGCAACTCCTTCAGGTGCGCGCCGCAGCCGAGTTCGTGGCCGATGTCGTGCGCGTACGTCCGCACGTAAAATCCCTTGGAACACACCACGCGGAAATCCACGTCCGGCAAATCGACGTTCTTGATCTCGTGCGCGAACACGTGCACAAACCGCGCCGTGCGCTCGACCGTCTTGCCCTGGCGCGCGAGCTTATAAAGCGGCACGCCGCCCATCTTGATCGCGCTGACCATCGGCGGCATCTGGTAAAAATCGCCGTGGAATTTGGCGAACGCGGCGTCGATCTTGGCGCGGTCAATGTCCGGCGGCACCGGCCAGCTTTCGATGATCTGGCCCTCGCGGTCCTGGCTGTCGGTGGTCGTGCCGAGCGTCATGGTGCCGACGTACTCCTTGTCCTCGGCCATCAGCAAATCCTGGATCTTCGTCCCGCGCCCGAGCACGACGATGAGCAGCCCGGTGGCCAGCGGATCGAGCGTGCCGCAGTGCCCGACTTTCTTGGTGTTGAGCGCGCGGCGGACGATGGCGACCACGTCGTGCGAGGTCATGCCGGGAGCTTTGTCCACGAGCAAAACGCCGTCGGGTCCTTGGGGCTGCATCATAATGGTTGCTTGGTTGCTTCTGCGGGTTTGGTGGTGATGGGAAAACGATGCGTGGCGATCTCCTCGTGGATATGCGCTAGGACGCGCGTCTCGACCTCGTGCAGCTCGCCCCGGATGCGTGCTCCCGCCGCCAGCTTGTGCCCGCCGCCGCCGTAGCGCCCGCAGATGGCGCTCACGTCGAGCGCCGGGTCCTTCGAGCGCATGGAAACGCGGACGAGGCCATCGGGCAACTCCTCGAAAAACGTGGCCACCAGCACGGTGTCGATGGCGCGCAGGTGATCGATCAGCCCTTCGTTGTCCTCGGGCAAGACCCCGAGTTGGGTCGCCGTGTGCTGGGACAGCGCGAAACTGGCCGCGCGGCGTTCGGCGGTGAGCTTGAGCGTGTTGAGCAGCTCGCGCAGCAGTTCGAGCCGGCGCAGCGGATAGCTCTCGTAAAGCAGCCGCGAGATTTCGCCGACGTTGACCCCCAGATGGATCAGCGCGCCCGCGATCTCGTACGTGCGCCCGCTGGTTTGCGGATATTGGAAGCTGCCCGTGTCGGTGGAAATCGCCGCGAAAAGGTTCGTGGCGATGTCCCGGTCCAGCGGCAGGTTTTCGCTGCTGAGCAATTCGTAGAGGATTTGCCCGGTGGCGGGCGAATTGGCGTCGATGTGCGTCAGGTCGCCGTAACGCGGGTTGCTGATGTGGTGATCGATGTTGATCGTCACCGCCACGTCGTCGATGGAGCGCAACGGCGTACCCAGCCGGGGGTGGGTAGCGGTGTCGAGCGCCACGAGCACGTCGAAGGTCTGCGCGTGCGCGGTCGGCGGGGAGACGAGTTCCGAGCCGGGCAGAAAGCGCAGTTTGTCGAGCATGCCGTCCTCGTTCCAGAGGGTCACGTCCTTGCCCAGGGCGCGTAGGCTCAGCCCCATGGCCAGCGTGCAGCCGAGCGCGTCGCCGTCGGGCCGCACGTGGCTCACCACGACGAACCGCTGCTTTTCGCGTAACACCCCGGCAATCTGCGCGAAGGAGGCGTTGGCCTTGCCCTGAATGGCCGCGCTCACGCGAGCGGAAAACGGGATGGAGGCATCACTCATCGGCGGGATCGTTATCCTGGGCGGCGCGCAGCTTTGCGTTGCGGCTGCCGCGGTCGGTCTCTTTGGCGACGGGTTTGGCGTCTTCTTCGGACGGCGTAAACGTCTCCTCGAAAAGGGCGTCTTGATCGTCGTCCGCGCCGTCCGCTTCGATCTGGTGGCGAGCGGCGGTCTCTTCTTGCGCTTCCTGGGCTTCCATGTCCGCCGCGTCGAGGGCCGCGCGGGTGCCTACGGGAGCATCCGCGTCAGCCTCTAGGGCGGGCGGGGTGATTTCGTCGATCTGGCGCATGATCTCCATGACCTTCGTGCCGCGCTCGACAGAGTGGTCGAGGTGAAAGTGCAGCGCGGGCGTGTACTTGAGGATTACCCGCTTGGAAAGCTCGTGCTGGAGTTGGGGGCGCCGCTCACCCAGCGCATGGATGGCATCGCGCTGCTCGCGTTCGCTGCCCAATACGCCGACGTGCACGTGGCAGTGTTTGAAGTCCGCCGTCAGGTCCACGGCCTGGATCGTCACCAACACGGCGAAATTCATCTCGCGCATGATGAGCGCGCCGAGTTCGCGCTGGATGAGTTCCCTCACTCTGGCTGGACGGTTTTTCATGGAAAAAGGGCGATGGTCCGCAGATTCCGCAGATTAGGAAGGTGCGAGAGGCGGGGCAGGAACACCGTTCCTCTCCTCTGATCTGCGGAAATCTGCGGAATCTGCGGACAATTTTCTCAGAGTTTCTGCGCGATCTTTTCCAGCGTGTAACACTCGATGATATCCTCGACCTTATAGTCGCTGTAATCGCCGAGCTTGATGCCGCACTCCAACCCGTTG
>CAXUHC010000186.1:6265-9057 GCA_964250705.1 uncultured Chthoniobacterales bacterium
CGAGCTGGTTGCGCACTTCCTTCACGTCTTCCGTGAACCGCCGCAGCGTGGCCAGGCCGCCGTCGTACACCGCCTGACGCCGCCGCAGCACCCGCGCCCGGGCCGTGCGCGCGATGCGCCCGTCCGTGACCATGCAGCCCGCGACGTTGCCGCGCGTCAACTCGAACACCTGCCGCACTTCCGCGTGGCCGATGACCGTTTCGCGCAGTTCCGGGTCGAGCAATCCCGCCATCGCTTCCTTCACCTGGTCGATCAACTCGTAGATGATGGAATACAGCTTGATCTGCACGTTCTCGCGTTTCGCGCTGTCCAGCGCCTTGTTCTCCACCTTGGTGCTGAATCCGATGATCACCGCGTTCGACGCGCTGGCGAGCAGCACGTCGCTGTCCGTGATCGGCCCGATGGCCGTGTGGATAAAGTCCACATCGACCTTCTTGCTCTCGATCTGGTCGAGCGAGGTGGTGATCGCTTCGAGCGAACCTTGCACGTCCGCCTTGACGATGAGCCGCAACGTCTTGTGGGCGTTGACATCCGTGCGGTCGAACAGGCTTTCGAGCGTGGCGCGTTGAGGCGCGACGAGCTTCTCCTTGCGCGTGGCCAGGAGACGTTCCTCGCTGAGGGTCTTGGCGTCCTTCTCGCTGGCCATGACCAGCAAATCGTCGCCCGCTTCCGGCAGCCCGGAAAAACCGACCACCTTGACTGGCGTGGACGGCCCGGCCTGCTTGACCGGTTTGCCCAGGTCATCAAACAACGCCTTCACCTTGCCCGAAAAGTCGCCGCAGATAAACACGTCGCCCGTCTTGAGCGTGCCCGTCTGCACGATCACCGTCGCGGTCGGCCCGCGCCCCGCTTCGAGTTGCGCTTCGATGACGGTGCCGCGCGGCGGGGCCGTCGGCGAGGCCTTGAGTTCGAGCAACTCGGCCTGGAGCGTCATCAATTCGAGCAGATGGTCGATGCCGGTGCCCTTCGTCGCGGACACGGGGCAAACGGTCGTGTCGCCGCCCCAATCATCCGGCGCGAGGCCCTGCCCTTGGAGTTGCTGCTTCACCCGGTCGATGTTAGCGCCGGGCACATCGATCTTGTTGATCGCCACCATGATGCTGACCTTGGCCGCCTTGGCGTGATTGATGGCTTCGAGCGTCTGCGGCATGATGCCGTCGTCCGCCGCGATGACGATCACCGCGATGTCCGTAATGTGCGCGCCGCGCGCCCGCATCGCCGTGAAAGCGGCGTGGCCCGGCGTGTCGAGAAAAGTGATCTGGTGGCCCTGGTGGGTCACGCTGTACGCGCCGATGTGCTGGGTGATGCCGCCGGCCTCGCCCTTGGCGACGCGCGTCTTGCGGATGGCGTCCATCAGCGAGGTCTTGCCGTGATCGACGTGACCCATGAAAACGATGATCGGCGCGCGGGGCTTGAGTTCTTCCTCGGGGTTGACGATCACCGGCGCGACCGGCGCGGCGACCACGATCTCCTGCTTGTGAACACCGGCGCCCTTTTCGCGGCGCTCGACTTCGAGGACAAACCCGTGCTTCTTGCACAGGGCCGACACGACCTCCTGTTCCAGCACCTGGTTCGGTGACGGAAAGATGTTCATCTCGATCAGGTCTTTGTTGAGCTGGAAGGGGCGCAGCCCGAGGTGCAAGGCGAGCTCCTTGACGACGATGGGCGGCTTGATGTGAAGAATCTTCTCGCCGGTGGCCGAGACGGCGGAGTCTGCGTCTGGCGTCGGGCCGGAGACGGTCGGCATGGACCGTAACCCACCGCCGGAATTGCCGTCACCGGCAGGCGCGGCGGGCTGAGCTTCCACGGGCGGCACCGGGGGAACCAGTGAACCGGCAGCCTGGGTGGCGCGCTTGGGCCGGGTGCCGGAAATCAGATCAACGACCTCGGCCGCCGGTGCCACGGGCGTGGGAACGGTCTTCACCACGACCGGTGCCGGAGCGGGCGCGGGGGCAGGGGCCTTTTTACCGATGGTCGGCAGGGCGCGCATGGCCTTGGGCCGAGCAGCGGGCGCGGGCTTCGCTTCGTCAATGAGCGAAACCGCAGGCTTGGGGGGCTTGGGGGGAGGAGCCGGAGCCGCCGCGGGCGCGGGGGTCTCGGCGGCGGGCTTGGCGGCAGCCGAACGGGAACTCACCGCGCCCGAACGGCCAGCGGCGCCGGCGGCGGGACGCTTGCCGGATGAATCTTTGGAGGAGGCGCGAGGGCTGGGCATGTTAAGAAAAGGGAAAAAGTTGGAAAATTCGGTTCGGTCGGACTGGCGGGGGGCGTTTTCAAGGCGGCGAGTTCCATGGCAGGCAATGGAATCAGCCGTTGGCTGCTGGCTGGCCCCCGCGGGCCTTTTCGTGGATCGCCGTGGCCTGTTCCAGGTCGATCTCTAAAATGTCGGCGAGGTCCTGCGGCTCGACTTCGAGCAGCGATTCGACGTTGAGAAGTCCGTTCTTGACCAGCGTCTGGGCGAGCGGCAGGCCGATGGACAAATTCGCCGCGAGCACCCCGGCGGCCTGCGTCACCTTGTTCTCCATGACGATGGCGGCGCTTTCGTCCTTCTCGATGTTGATCTCCCAGCCCGTGAGTTTGGCGGTGAGCCGCGCGTTCTGGCCGCGCTTGCCGATGGCGAGCGAAAGCTGATCCTCATCCACCTTGATCTGCGCCGCCTTTTTGACGGGGTCCAGCGTCAGGCTCTTGACCCGCGCGGGCTTGAGCGCTTCGAGGATGAACTCGCGCGGCTCGGCGTGCCAGCGGATGATGTCCACCTTCTCGTTGTTGAGTTCGCGCACGATGTTCTTGACCCG
>CAXUHC010000187.1:0-9055 GCA_964250705.1 uncultured Chthoniobacterales bacterium
GGGGCATCTCGTCGAATATCACGTCCAAGCGGTCACCGGCGGCAAGGATGCGTTGGGTGAGGTCACCCTCAAGGTCGATTTCGGTGACGCCAAGCTCGTCACTGGCAAGGGTGCGAGCACGGATGTCATCGAAGCCAGCGCCCGCGCGTATTTGCACGCGGTGAGCCGTGTTCTGGCCCAGCCGCCAGCGCCGCCCGCTGCCGTCGAGACACCCGCGACGCCTTGAGCAAATGCAATGCTGACGGGGCTGCAGGCAAACCTCGTCCTGCTTTCGCGGGAGCTGGATGTCAGGGCGACCTTTTCGGAAGGCAGGTGCATCTATCGGTCGAGCGACGAATGCAATCTTCGAGACCCTGCTTTCTGCTTCCCGAGCCCATCCCAGCTGTCCTAGATTGCCGCCCATGAAAATCCTCCTCGCCGCCAGTGACCTGACGCCGCTGATCGCCACCGACGAGCGCACCCTCGCCCAGCCGGTCCCCGCCCTGCCCCTCGCCTTGCAGCAGGCCGGACACGAGGTGAGCATCATCGGACCGCTCGTGTCCGCGCTGGAAACGTCGCCAGAGTTAAAAATCAAGCCGACGGGGGTACGCATCGCGGTTTCGCTCGGCAGTGACCGCCATACGGTCGAGGTCCGCGAGGCCCGTTCGCCGCAGGGATTGCAAATGTTCCTTTTCCGGCAGCCGGACGTGTTTGGTGCGGAGCCACGGGGATCGGCGATGGACGCAAGATCGGCGACCCTATTTTCAAAGCTGATCGTAGAATTGGCGCGGCGGCTCAACCCGGCACCCGATATCGTGCAAATTCACGATTGGCCGGGAGCTCTCGCGCCGGTCTTCCTGAAAGCGCAAAACCTGCCCTTTGCCACTGTACTGGCCGTCAGCGACCCGACCGCGCACGGCAGTTTTCCCATCGAGGATTTCGGACTGCTCAACCTCGGCTGGGAGTATTTCCGGCCCACTTCGGTCGAGTTTTATGGCCGGGTCAATTTTCTGAAGGCGGGGATCGTATCGTCCGACGCGGTGGTGCTCGATGGCGATCTTGAGCGCGCGGGCGTCCAGACCGGCGAACAAGGCGGCGGCCTGGACGTGGTGTTCCGTGAAAATTCCGCCCGTTTGCACGGCATCCCTGCTGGACTGGACGAACACACCTGGAATCCAGCGACGGACGGCATCATCGCGCGCAAGTACCGGCCCGCCAACCTCACGGGCAAGGAAACCTGCCGCAATGTCTTCCTCGCGCAGGTCGGTCTGGACAAGACCCCGGTCGGCCCGGTCTTCCTGATGGACCTTGCTGCGGGGCAGGATGAATTTTACCTCGAAATGCTGGGAGCGCGGCTGAATCAATGGCTGGCCGACGACATTCGGCTCGTGGTGCTGGGCGAACTACCGGATGACTCGCCGGTAGCGGTGGCGTTCGATCTGGCGGCGCGCAGGTATCCCGACAAGCTGACGTTCGTCAAGGAAGTGGACGACCGCCTGATCCACCTGGCGCTCGCCGGCGCGGATTTCCAATTATTCCTTGGCCGACAGCGCGGAACTTCGGCCCGGCTACTGCGGAGTTTGAAGTACGGGGCAATTCCTATCGTACCCGCCGGGACCGGGTTGCGGCAATTGATCGAAGATTACCATCCCGGCTCGGATCACGGTTCGGGATTGGTGTTCTACCGGCCGGACAGCGAAGCGCTTTTCGACGTGTTGGCCCACCGCGCGCCTGCCTTACTGGAACCGGCGGATCGATGGGAATCGCTGCGTCAGCGCGCGATGATCCATGCCGGGCGGTTTTCGTGGGCACGCGCCGCCGCACAATACGTCTCGCTCTACGGGCGCTTGGGACGGCACTAGTTCACGAATACCGCACGTCTTTGCCCGGCTCCAGTTCGTAGCTCAGCATGAGTTGCTCCGCAACGTGCGGCCAGATCACTTCGGCAAGGAACCGCTGGTAGACCGGGTCATCGTGGCCCAGTGCCATCTTGTCCATGGACTCGTACTCCGCGCCGAAGAAGAAATCCCATTCGTTGCCGATTTCGATGCGCTTGCCGCACTTGATGGCCCGCACTTCGCCGATCTTCAGCAACCGGATGCGGGTTTCCCGCATGATCCACTCCACCTGCTCGTCGTCCACCTCACGCCGAGCTTTGCAGAGGACGAGATGATGGACCATGACGCGACGGCTTGTGTAACCGCCGCCCACCTAATTTTCAAGCCGCAGGCTGCAGAAAAGCGCTATTTTTTCCAGTTCAACGCGCCCTTTTTCAGCGCGTAGACATACCCGACGGTCAGGATGGAAACGAAGCTGAGCATACTCCAGAATACCGTGGAACCGGTCTTCAGCAGATCCGTGTAAACCACGGCCCACGGGTACATGAAAACGACCTCCACGTCGAACAGGATGAAGAGCATCGCCACCAGATAGAATTTCACGCTGAAGCGCGGCTGTGAGTCGCCGATCGGCAACATGCCGCACTCGTACGCGGAATCCTTGATCTTGGAACGCTTGCCAGCTTTGCCGAGCACGATGCTGACGATCAACGCCGAGGCAGCAAAGCCGACGGCGATGATCGCCTGGTACAGGATCGGCAAATAATCGCGGATCATGAAACGTGAAGTCTCGTCTTGCGGGCGTCGCCCGTTCTGGACTAACCGGCCAACGGCAGGGCGGCGGGCACGGCTACGGCGACGGGGGCAACGACCGCCGGGGGCACCGTCGGGATGGCGTTCGCCAGCGAAGCGAGACCCTTGTACTTCTTGATGGTCTTTTTGACCATGCCACGGGAAACAAGCGTCTGGAGTTTCTCGTAGGCGCGCAACCGGAGCATTTCCTCGCCGCCGCTGGCAGCATTGCGAGCGCGGAGGTTGGCGTGGACCAGATCAAACAGTTCTTTGAACTCGTAAGAATTCTTGGAGGTGAGAACAGCAACCAATTCTTCGGTGACGAGGTCGGGGAGACGACGTGAGAACGCGTTTTTCTTAGTCATGGCCATAATGAGACCATAACATACCACAGGTAGCGGTATTACCTAGCGTTATTTTTTACAACCCCGGGCTTGTTAAACTGGAACCTACTGGCCGGGAGCCGGTTGTGGAGAGGTGGCCGGCGCAGTTTCCGGCGCGTCATCGATATCGGGGGAAGCCCCCTTCGACGCGCCAGGCAAATGTCCGGTAGCCGCGCCCATCTGCTTTTGCACGATGGGAATGGCCGCCGCACCGGCGATCACACCCACCCCCGCCGTCGCCTGAATGAATGTCACGGGTCCGACGGATTCCAACAGAATCCCCTGGTCATCGGATTTTTCCGACAGGATGATCGGCGACAAGTGCTTCGAAATTGCCTCGCCGTCCGGGAGTTTGCTGAGGTCGGCGTAATCGTTGACCTGCGGCCCGGCGAACGCCGCGCCAAACAGCGCGAAGGGCTTCAACATCGCGTACGTGCGTTCAAACAGCGGCTTCGTGTCGATGTAGGTGGTGGCGACGTTGGGCTTGCCGACGGTGGCCGCCGCCGTTTTGTAGGTCTCGCTGGCCGTGAAATTCGGGCCACCTGCCTTCTCGTGGGCGGCCGCCGCACGAACCCCAGCGTTGCTCAGGCCCAGGATGAGGTGCTTATCCGTGAGGGTCAGCGTCGGGGTGACGAAGTTCACGTTTGGAATCGCCACCGAGCGAAACGTGAGGCCATCCGCTTTGGCCAAGTCCCAGTTCACATCGGGCGGCAGCGACTTGACGAACCCATCGACAAACTTGGCGGCAGCCGCCGGGTCGTGCACGTCGAGGCTGAGCACGAGCGAAGGTTGGTTGCTCGCGGCGGCCCAGTCGAGTTGGAGCGCCAGTTCGTGTCCGAACGCGGCGTTGAAGCTTTCCAGCGTCAATCCGTGGGCCTTGAGTTGGTCGAGATACGGGGTCAGGAACGCGTAACCCATCGGGTTTGAAGCCGCCCCGGCACCCGCCGAAGGTGCGGCGTGCTCCGGCAACTGCAACATGGCCGCGTAGAAGAGCAGCGTGTCGGGCGAGGTCAGCGGCAGCGCGCTCATCTGGAGCGGTCCGCCACGCAGTTTGTACCCGGGCGCGAGGCTGTAAAGCGTGTCACGCAGTTTGCCGTTTTCAATTGCCGTCGTGGCCCCCATCGCCTTAATCTTGCGGATTTCCGCCAGTTGCTCCTCGTCCATCGTTTGTCCGCTGGCGGCTGCCAGGGCAAAGATGCGGTCGAAGAAGATCCGGGGCCGGGCAAAGATCAGCGTGGCAGGGCTGGACGGCATCTTTGCCAGCACGGTCTTGAAATCGGCGTCGGCGTCCAGTGCGCCTTGACCCACCGGAGTGCGATGGTCCACGCGGTCGAGAGTCGCCTTGAGCAAGGAGAGATCGTTCGAAACGAAATACCAGTCGTTCAGGTAGACCGACGCGATCAGCTTGCCGTCCTCGCCGGTGAACGTTTCCAGTGAATGATCCTGGTATTTGACGAGGTCAGCCCGGCCCGCCGGAGATGACTTATGCAAGGCCGCTTTCGGCTTGCTGAGCATTTGTTCGACATCCGCGGTCGTCCCCCTGAACTGAAATCCCGCGACGATGTGAGGCTGGTTGCCTTTCTCATCGAGGGCGGTCAGCGCGGCGAAGAGATGGTGCGGAGCCACCTTGTTGATCTGCGCCAGAGCCTCGTCGAGATCCTGGTTGGCCGGGACTTTGGAAAGCGGCTTGGCAAAGAAAGCCTGGACGGACGGCTCGGTCCAAATCTTGTAAAGATCGGTCGATTTCCAATCCGCCGCCGTTTGCTGAGGATCAGGGACCGACAGATACACCAGCGTTTCCGGGGGCAAATAACCCACGGACAGCGACGTTGCCGTTCCGCCTCCGCCAGATTTCTGATAGAGGAAAACGGTGGCTCCAGCAGCGCCGAGAGCCAGGAGAGCAACCAGCACGGGCAGAATTTTTTTCATGGACAAAGTTGCGACGGGTGCGGAACGAACCCGGGCATCCTTCGCCGGGCAAACGACCGCTGTCAACACGGGGGTCGCATCCGAAAGGTCACGCGGGTACGTTACTAGGGTGTACGTAACCCGCAAAGCACCTCTTATGGACATCGACGACTACAAAATCACCAAGCAAAACCTCTACGTGGCGTCCGACTTGAGTCTCGCGCTGGGCTTTATCTCGATTCTGGCGTCGATCATCGCGTGGTTTTCGGCCAAGCGGTCCGACGAAGCACACGGGGAGCGGGTGGGCATCTTCATCGGCCTGTGGGTGCCGAGTTTTTTCATCCTGTCAAACCGCCTGGCGCGCAAGGCAGAGGAACTGGAGAACTGAAGGCTCTGCGCTGACAGCACCTTTTCCGGGGACTTGTGAACCTGGTCGATCCGTTTTAATGATAGCCGGGACGGGCCTATGCCCCTCCCGGCTTTTCGCGTCCGACGGTCTCCATGATCACATTTTTGCAAGGTGTCCTGAGTGAATCGCTGCCGACCCAGATCGTCGTTGACGTGGGCGGCGTCGGCTACCAGGTGTTCATTCCGCTTTCCAGTTACGACCGGCTGCCAGCCGCGGGGGGGGCCATCAAGGTGCTAACCCACCTGCAAGTGCGTGAGGATGCACACATTCTCTACGGGTTTATGAGCGTGCCCGAGCGCGATTTATTCCGGTTGCTGGTCAACAACGTCAGCGGGATCGGCCCGAAAATGGCGCTGGCAGTGCTGAGCGGGATGAGCGTGACCACGTTCAAGAACGCCGTGGTGACGAACGACATCGGGTCGCTTTCCAAGATCAGCGGCGTGGGCAAGAAGACGGCGGAACGCGTGGTCCTCGAATTGCGCGACAAACTGGGTGTCGCCGCAACCTGGGAAGCCGCGAGCAGTTCACACGCCCCCACCCCGGAAGAAACCGCCGTCAGTGACGCGGTGCTGGCCCTCATCTCTCTCGGCTACAAGCAGGTGGACGCTCACAAGGCGGTCAAACAGGTTTATAAGACGGGTGGGGAGACGCCGAAACCGGAAGACCTGGTGCGACTGGCCCTGAAACTCCTCGCGTGAACCCGCCTGTGTTCCGCTGCATGCAGCACGCTACCAAAGCACGATTCCAAGGCGTGAATTCTCGTGGCTGGCCCCGGCGCGGAAATTGAAGATCGGTGGCGTTTCCTCCCATGACCACGATCACCACGCCAGGCGGCGATCTGGCACGCATCCAGGCGGTGCGCGAGGCGTTTCCTCCCGAAGGCCTCTTCGCTGAAAAGGAATGGCTGCTCTCGCCGCGTGCCTTTGCGCTCGGCGACGAGTTCGTCGATGAACTCGATAAGCTCGGCTACCGGCTGCACCTGTTCCAGCGGGCGTGCAACCTCCTCTATCAATTAAGCGTCAGAAGGAAACAGCCCGCCTGGGTCGCAGCGTACCTCGATGCGGGTAAGCCGCCGGAACTGGTCGCGCTTTCACGGGAACGCATATTCCGTGATGAAATTGCGCGCGTGATCCGGCCGGACATCATCCCGACGGAAAAAGGGTTCACCATCGCCGAACTCGACAGCGTGCCCGGCGGCATCGGGCTGACGGCGTGGTTTAACCAGACATACGGCGGGCTGGGCGACGACGTGGTCGGCGGTTCAACGGGCATGATGCACGGCTTCGCATCGATTTTTCCCGGTGGCGACATCGTGGTAAGCGAGGAAGCGGCCACGTACAAGCCCGAGATGGAGTGGCTGGCCGCCCAGCTCAACAAGCAGCCTTTCCCGGTTGCCGAGGGCGGTCCCTGCCATTGGAAGGTTGTCGGCACAGACCAACAGGCGTTGCAAACGGATCACGACGCGGCACGTCAGGAAGGCCGCGCGCTCAATGTTTACCGCTTTTTCGAGCACTTCGACCTCGCAAACGTCGCGGCCTCGCCGTGGCTGATGGAGTGCGCCCGGAGTGGCGGCGTACGCGTCACCCCTCCCTTCAAGCCGTACATGGAGGAGAAAATGTGGTTCGCGTTGTTCTGGCTGCGGCCGCTGCGCGGATTCTGGCGGCGTGAGCTGGGCGAACGGCATTGGCTCAAGTTGCAACAGGTAATTCCCTACACCTGGATCGTCGATCCCGCTCCGCTGCCGCACCACGCGGTGATCGCAGGCCTGGAAATCAACGACTGGCGCGAATTGGCGACCTTTAGCCAAAAACAGCGCGACCTGATTTTAAAGATCAGCGGTTTCTCGGACCTGGCCTGGGGCAGCCGGGGAGTCGATCTGGCCCAGGATTTGCCGCATCTCGAATGGCAGCGCGCCATCGAACGAGCGCTGGAACGTTTTCCGACCAATCCGATGCTCTTACAGCGTTTTCACAAAGGAAGGCTGGTCGAGCATCCATTCCTGAACACGGCCAGCGGCCAGATCGAAACCATGCGTGGTCGGGTGCGGTTGTGCCCGTATTATTTCCTGAACAACGGCAAGGCCAAGTTGCAGGGCGTCCTGGCAACGGTGTGTCCGGCAGACAAGAAGTTGCTGCACGGCATGAAGGACGCGGTCATCGTGCCCGCACGGGTGGCGGAGGACGGGCTGAGGCTCCTGCCGACCGTTCCGAGGTAGGGATGCCTCTCCGAGGCACTCCCTGGAATTTCTGATGAGGAGGGCGCTATCGGTTTGAAGTCCGCGCGCTCCATACAAAAATTAGGGAGTGCCTCGGAGAGGCATCCCTACCGTTCGCTACGCGGCGGGTTCAGGCCAAACAACCGCGCAACCCGCGCTCAATCGCCGGGACATCGAGCTTCTTGCCGATGAAAACCAACTGGCTGCCCCGGGTCTCGCCCGATGCCCAGGCCCGATCCCAGAAGATGTGAAACCGGTTGTTGACCCCATGAAAAATCGCTCGCCGGTCCTGGCCCTTTAGCGAAACAAACCCCTTCGACCGGTAAACCTTCTCCTTATCGCTCAGCCGCTGCACGAATTTCTCAAACCTTTCGATGTCGAAGGGTTGCTCGAAAGCGAACGAATGGCTCACGATGTCGTGATGATGCTGGCCGGGCTTCATCTCGTTGAGAAAGTCCGCGTTGGCCGCCACCTTGCGGTCCACGTCGAAAGCGTGAATATCCAACAGATCGCTCAACGGCACCTCACTCTGGCGCGTGCGCAGGATGCGAGTGTGCGGGTTCAGCGCCCGGATTTTCTCGCCGACCCGCCCGAGTTGAGCCTCGTCCACGAGGTCCGTTTTGTTGAGCAACACGAAGTCGGCCATCGCGATTTGCTCGGAGGCGACCTCGGTTTCCTGCATCTGCTTGAGGATTTGCTCGGCGTCGACCACGGTGATGATCGCGTCGAGTTGCACGAAGCGTTGCAGCGCCGGGATGTTGACGAACGTCTGCGCGACCGGGCCCGGGTCGGCGATGCCCGTCGTCTCGATGAGGATGTAGTCGAATCCGCCGCGCTTGAGCAGCTTCTGGATGCTCAGCACCAAGTCCTTGCGCACGGTGCAGCACACGCAGCCGTTGCTCATTTCCACGACTTCGTCGCGCTGATTGTCAACGAGTTGACCGTCGATCCCGATCTTGCCGATCTCGTTGACGATGACGGCGAACTTGTACTGGCTCTGCCCTTTGAGGATGTAGTTGAGCAGGGTCGTTTTGCCCGCACCGAGAAACCCGGTGAGGATGCTGACCGGAATGATTTTGTGGGTGGTGGTTGGGTCCGGCATTGGAAAAAGGGGTGACCGCTAAAAATAGCGGTCCCTGCCGTTTTGCCAAGGGCCGGTATGATCTGAACCGTCGTTTGCCTCCGCTCAGCCTTTCCGCAAAAGCGGCAGGCCCGTCTTCAGATTTTCCGCCAGCTGGTAGCCCTTCGGGATGGCTTCGAGGACGCCGTCCTTGGGTTGCGAGGCGAAAAAGTAAATGGTTTGGACGTGCCCGCCCTTGAGGGACTGGTCACGCGAGTGGAGGAAATAAGTTTTGCCGGATTTCTTGCTCTGGACGCTGTAAGCCATGATTGCTGAGTTCTCCTTTCGCATCGAACCGGGAAGTGGTGATGCCGGGAAACACAGTCCCAGCCGACCCGGTCGGATCAGGACCTCAACAAAGCAAAAGCCGCGCCCGGAAGGACGCGGCTGCTGAATTTTCCTGTCGCGGGT
>CAXUHC010000188.1:0-2801 GCA_964250705.1 uncultured Chthoniobacterales bacterium
ACAACCCGCCGAAGATAGCAGTATCGGGGCGCGAGTTGGTCAGTCACCAGACCGGCTGCCGCTGTTGGAAGAAACGCTGTCGCTGTTGCGCTCCGTCTGACCGGGCAACGCGCTAGTCCTTTCCCCGCAGCAGACTGGTCATGCGGTCCCCCAGAGTCCGGATGGCGGCATGACTCTCGCGCTCCATTTCCCGGTAAATGCCGAGGGCTGCTTCCCCGGTGGCAGTTAAACGGGCGGTGCCGCCGGTTTTGCCACCGCGCCGCACCTCGATCAGAGGTTCGCGGAAACAGCGGTTCATGCTCTGGATGAGTTTCCAGGCTTTCATGTAAGACATGCCCATGTCCCGGGCCGCCTGCGCGATGGAGGCCGTTTCGCCGATCCGCGTCAGCAGTTCCGTGCGGCCCGGGCCGAGCGCGGCTTCCTCGCCCTGGTAAATGCGCAGCCGCAGTTGCACCGTCGCCGGCGGGGTGGGGGGCGGCTGCATCCTCCAAAAAGGCCCCGGTCGCAGGGGCATTGCAAGAGGAAGATGCGGCGGGAGGCTCCAAGCCGCTACCAACAACTACCAATCGGCGGAAATCTGCGTAATCTGCGGACAACTTCCGTTCCTGCCGTCAAACCATGCCACCCGTCTTCTTTGCCACCCCGGCCAACCTGCGGCAATGGTTCCTGGAAAACCACGCTACCGCCCGCGAACTCCTCGTCGGCTTTTACAAAAAAGATTCCGGTGCGCCGAGCATCACATGGCCTGAATCGGTGGACGAAGACCTGGGTGTCGGCTGGATCGACGGGGTCCGCCGCCGGATCGACGACCGCAGTTACTCGATCCGCTTCACCCCGCGCAAAAAGGCCAGCATTTGGAGTGCGGTCAACGTGGCCCGTGTGGCCGCCCTCACCGCCGAAAATCGGATGCAGTCGCCCGGCCTGAAGGCGTTCGAGGCGCGGACGGAGCAGCGTTCCGGCATCTATGCCTACGAGCAGCGGGAACGCGGTGAATCCTTCGATGCTCCGTACGATACCCTCTTCAAGGCACAGACTGTCGCCTGGGAATTTTTCCAGGCGCAGCCGCCCGGATACCGCAAACTGTCCATCTGGCGCGTGGTGAGCGCGAAGCAGGAAACAACGCGCCTTAGGCGCCTGGAGAGGCTCATCGTGGAATCTTCCCGGGGCCGCAGACTACTCTGAAGGCTTTGGACTGGCGGGGAGAGCCGTCCCTACCCTTTTCAAGCTGGCGCCGTCGATGCCGGCGGGTTCGCTGGTAGGCGGTTGTTGCTCCTGTCGGCGCAAGGTAGCCATCGCGGTGTAGTCTGCCAGACGCGCCCGGTATGTGCAGCCGTCAGCGTTTTCAACTCCGCGGAACCTGCGCCAGCGCCGTTTCCAGGTCCACGACCCGGGTCGGTTTGCTGAGGTAGCCGTCCATGCCCGCCGCGAGGCATTTCTCGCGGTCGCCTTGCATGGCGTTGGCGGTCATGGCGATGATCCAGGTCCGGTGGCCGTTGTGCTCGCGCTGGCGGATGGCTGCGGTGGCCTCGTAGCCATCCATTTCGGGCATCTGGCAGTCCATCAGCACCACGTCGTAAGGGATTCGCTCCAGCGCGGCGAGGACTTCCAGTCCGTTGCCCACCGCGTCCGCCGAATACCCGAGCTTGCGCAACTGGCCGAGCGCCACGCGCAGGTTGACCGCGTTGTCCTCGGCGACGAGAATGCGGCGGTTGACTGCGGGTCTGGCCCCGGTGGGTGCTGCTCCGCTTGCGGAAGGCGATTCCACGTTCGCCTCTCCCCGGATCGCGCGCGCGAGGTTTTCAAAAAGCAGCGCGGGCCGCACGGGTTTGAACTGGCTGAGGGTCACCCCCGCGCCAGCGAGCGTTTCCGCCCGGGGCATGCGCCCGAACGGCGTCAGCAGGATCAGCCGGGTCGCGGCGATGGACGGGTCGGCCTGGATGGCGTGTGCCAACGCGAGGCCGTCTATCCCCGGCATCTGTTGATCTACCACCGCCACGTCGAACGGCGTGTTGGCGGCCGCCGCCTCGCGCAAACGGCCCAACGCTTGCTCACCGTTGGGAACGCCGCTCACGTTGACCTGCCGCGACACGAGCTGGCGCTGGAGCGACCGGCGGCTCGTCTCGCTGTCGTCCACCACCAACACCCGGACATCGGCCAGGCCGCCGGTAGCCACCGCCGAAGCGCCGGGAGCCTTGGCCAGGCGCACCGTGAACCAGAACGTGGAACCCTGTCCCCGGGTGCTCTCCACGCCGATTTGTCCGTGCATGCGCTCGACGAGCTGTCGGCAAATGGCCAGGCCGAGACCCGTGCCGCCGAACTTGCGCGTCGTTGAGCTGTCCGCCTGCACGAACGCCGCGAACAGCCGCGTTTGCGCTTCCGGCGCGATGCCGATGCCGGTGTCGATAATCTCGAAACGCAGGAGCACGTCGTCCGGGGTTTCCTCCACGCGCTTGATCCGCAGGGCCACCTCGCCCTGCTTGGTGAATTTGATCCCGTTGCCGATCAGGTTGGTGAGCACCTGGCGCAATCTGCCCGGATCGCCGCGCAGAGCGGAGGCGGCCTCCGGGTCCATGTCGCCGACGAGTTCGATCCCCTTGCCGTGGGCGGTTTCGGCGAGGATTTCGAGCGTGCTCTCGACCGTCTCGTGGAGGTCGAAATCAATCTCCTCAAAAACGAGCTTGCCCGCCTCGATCTTCGAGAAATCGAGGATGTCGTTGATGAGCGTCAGGAGCGACTGCGCGCTCTCGCGGACCGCCTCGCCGTAGTCGCGCTGCTGCGTGGTGAGCGGGGTGTCGAGCAGC
>CAXUHC010000188.1:2811-9050 GCA_964250705.1 uncultured Chthoniobacterales bacterium
GTTTCGACGAAGCCGACCTGATCTTCGCGCAGTTCGGTGTCGAGCAGCAGGCCCGTCATGCCGATGACGCCGTTCATGGGCGTGCGGATTTCGTGGCTCATGTTGGCCAGGAACACGCTTTTCGCACGGGTGGCTTCCTCCGCGAGTTCCTTGGCCCGCACCGCCTCGGCCTCCGCGCGTTTGCGGGCGGTGATGTCCAGCGCGACGATGCCCAGCCAGGGCTTGCTCCCGGCGTGCTCGATGGGAAACTTGAACGTCAGCCAGTCGATGGGGATGCCGTCCCGCCCGGGCACCGTTTCCGTGATTTCGATCAGACGGTTTTCGTCCAGCGCCCGGCGGTCGTCCGCCGTGACGCGGGCGACGCTTTCCGCCGGGAGCCAGTCCTCGTTGCGCTTGCCCAGCACCGTGCTGGCTTGAATCCCGAACGCTTCTTCCAACCGGTCGTTGACGTACACCCACCGTCCTTCGGCATCCTTGATGGCGACGAGGGCGGGCGTGTGCGCCATGAACGCGGCGAAACGCTTCTCGGACTCCTGCAACGCCTTCTGCGTCCGGCGACGCCGGACAAACTCGCCGATCAGATTGTGCAGTGTGTCCATCGTGGTGCGCAGTTCCGCGTCGGCGGGCAGCGGATCGGTGTTGAAAAACACCATGATCCCGGTGATCTGGCCCTCCTCACCGGCGCGCACCGGGAACGCGACGGCGCGCCGCAGACCGGCCCGGCGGGCCAGCTCCCCGCGCAGAAAATGGTCGTCGACGAGCACGTCCTCCACCCACGTCGGGGCACCGGTGGACCATACGCGCCCCGGCAGACCGACGCCTGCCGCGAAACTGAATGCGCGGCTGTCCTGGATGAAGTTTTGCAACCGGCGCGATTTCTCGGTCGGGACGGGCACCGGTGCCGACCAGCCGTCGGCCAGCCGCATCACCCCGGCCTCCGGGTCCAGCGCCCACCATTCGCCAAGCTCCCAATGCAGGTGAGCACCCACCGCTTCGAGCAGGCGCGGCATGGCTTCTTCCAAGGTCATGTTTTCGGCGACGACCTTGGCCACGGCGTGCTGGGCCTGGAGATGTTGCTGGGCGCGGCGGCGGTCCGCGATCTCGGCGGCCAGGCTGGCGTTGGCCGTGGCCAAGGTGCCGCCGAGCGTCTGGCGGCGGCGGAGTTCGCGCCGGGTAAAGACGAAGCCGGCGATCAGCAGTCCCAGGCAAAACAGCAGCGTGACCACGAACGCGGTCAGCGCGTTCTGCAAACCGGCGCTCCGCGCCGCCGTCCGCGTGCGCAGCAGGGACTGCTCGGCCTGGATCATCTCCCGCCCGAGCGCGACGACTTTCTCCATGACGCTACGTCCACGGTCGGTCATGTATTGGGGATCGAGCGCGACGGTGCCCAACGCACGACGCTGTTGGATGCGTTCGCGGATGACGCCGAGCTTTTCGTTCACCGCTTCCGAAAACCGTCGGCAGCGTTGCGATTGGTCCGGGTTGTCGGCGACCAGATCGCGCAGGCTGTCCATGCGGTCGGGCAGCACGGCGGCAGCATGGTCGAACGCGGGCAGGAAGGCGTCCCGCCCCGTCGCGCTGAAGCCGCGCTGGCTGCTCTCGGCGGCTTGGATCTCGAAAAGCGAGCTTTCGACGACCTGAATTACCCGGCCCGTGTGGTCGACCCAGGCGTCCGAAGATTGGAAGTGCACCGCCTGCACGCCGCCGAAAAGGCCGATGCCGAGGAGCAGCGCGATGATCAGCCCAAACGTCACGGTCAACCGCCATTCGGCGAGCGCGCGCTGCCAGAGCGCCAGGCGGACCGAGACCTGTCCGGCGAGATCGACGAGTTGGTGGAGTTGCTCCACCGAAAGCTGGCGGGGCACCCGGTCAATGACGCAGAGCGTGCCCACCACCTGCCCCTCGGGCGACCGCAAGGGAGCACCCGCGTAAAAGCGGATGTTCGTCGGACCGGTGACCAGCAGATTGTCGGCGAAACGCGGGTCCATCGTCGCATCCGGGACGACCAGCGTCTCGTGTGGCGTGTGCAGGGCGTGGGCGCAGAAAGACTGGGCCCGGGGAGTTTCCGACACGTCGAAACCAAACCGGCTCTTGAACCATTGGCGTTTCTCGTCGACCAGGCTGATGAGGGCAATCGGCGTGCCGCAGGCCTCCGCAGCCTGGCGGGTCAGGTCGTCGTAGGCGGACTCCGCCGGGGAATCCATGATGCCGCACCTGCGCAGGGCTTCGAGCCGGCCGGGTTCGTTGGGGGGCAGGGGCGCGGCGGGCATGGGAAAAGGTCCGGCTCGCGCCGGAATCTTTTTCAACAAGCCGAAACGATGCCACGCCGCACAAGCCGAGAGCACAATCCGGCGAAATCAGTGCTGCCAAACCGGGCAAATTTGTCCGTTGTGCCCCGGAAGCGAATAGGCGCGGTCAAGCCGGAAAACTTTGCAAACTTCCGCCCGAACAGTTTGCCCATGTCTGACGATTAATGAGTTTCCACGTCTCTCAGCCCTTCACGTTTCCATTTCATGTCCGTCCCACTAAAACCCTTGTCTGAACAAGTAATCGTCATCACCGGCGCTTCGAGCGGCATCGGCCTGGTCACCGCGCAAACGGCTGCGGTGCAGGGGGCCCGTGTGGTGCTCGCCTCCCGCAACGAGGAGGCGCTCGCGCATGCGACCGCCCAGATCATCCAGGCCGGAGGGCAAGCGATCTACGTGGTGGCCGACGTGGCAGACCGCGCGCAGGTGCAGGAAATCGCCGACGCCGCCATCGAGCACTTCGGCGGCTTCGACACCTGGGTCAACAACGCGGGCCTGGGGATCGTTGGCCGCATCGAAGACGGCAACGAGGAAGATTTTCGCCGTCTCTTCGACACGAATTTCTGGGGCGTGGTCCACGGCTCGCTCGTCGCCTTGCCGCACCTCAAGGCGCACGGCGGCGCGCTCATCAACCTGGGCAGCGTGGCCTCGGACGCGGTGTTTCCGATGCAGTCGATGTACAGCACGACCAAACACGCGATCAAAGGCTTCACCGATGGCCTGCGCATCGAACTCCAGGCGGAAAAAGCGCCTGTGTCGGTCACGCTCATCAAGCCTGCCGCCATCAACACGGACTTCGCCCACCACGCGCGCAACTACACCGGGCGCGAGCCCATGCTGCCGCCGCCGCTTTACGCGCCCAAGGAAGTAGCGTACGGCATTCTGCACGCCGCCGCACATCCCAAGCGCGACGTTTACATCGGTGGCGCGGGCCGGTTGCTGAGCATTCTCAACCGCGTGGCCCCGGCGTTGATGGACCAGTTCTCCAAGGGGCTGATCCCGCAGTCCTTCCGCAACGAGCCGCCGCGCCATCCCGAGGGCGCGCTGCATCAGGCGGGCATCGACGGCGTGGTGGACAGCGACCATCCCGGGATGGTCCGGCAGACGAGCTTCTATACGCGGGCCTCGCTGCACCCGGCGTTCGGCATCGTGGTCGCGGCGCTGGCGGTCGCGGGCGTTTCTGCGCTGATCGGCGGGAAACCGCCGAAACGGCGCTGGTTTTGAGGTGGAGAGGCGCCTTTCGGGTTTTGCAAAAGGGCCGTAATCGCCTTTGCATCCGACGGACCTCCGGGTATAAATTCCCGGACCGATCCGCTATGCGCCGTCCTCCACTTTTCTCTCTGGCTGGCGGGTTGATTCTGCTGGCCGTCGCGCTCCTGTTTCTGCCGGGCTGTGGCCGGGGCGGACGCGACCGGGCCCGCAAGCAGATTTCCCAGGCGGGCCGCGCGTTTACGCCGGAGGACTTCGTCAAGGCTGCCGCCCTTGGCGACCGGGGCATGGTGGAGGCCTACCTGCGTGGCGGCATGGACCGCAACAGCGTCGATTCGCACGGCATGACCCCGCTGATGGCCGCGGCCGTCAACGGGAAGGTTGACGTCACCAAGGCGTTGCTCGACGAGAACGCCAACCCCGACTTCGCCAACCAGGACGGCGACACGGCCCTGATCCTCGCCGCCGCTGCCGACCGGCCCGACTCGGTACGCGCGCTGGTCGAGGGCAACGCCGACGTGAAGGCACGCAACAAGGAAAACCTCACCGCGCTGCTCAAGGCCGCGAAAACCCGTCACGACGACGTGGTGAACGTCCTCCTCGCCACCAGCAAGGACCAACTCGCCCGCGACGGCCAGCTCGACCGTACGATGATCCTCCTGGCCCTCCTGGACAATCCCAGGCTCTTCAACACGCTGCTCGATCACGGTGCGAACCCCAACGCAAAGATCGAAAATGGTCAGACGGCCCTGATGTTTGCCGCGCAATTTGATAAGCGAGACATCGTCGAAGCCCTCCTCGCGCGCGGGGCCAACCCGAAGCTGGTCGACAAAAAGGGCAACTCCGCGTCCACGCTCGCCCTCCAGAACGGCCATCCCGATCTCGCCAAGTTGATCGACAACCGCGCGCCCGGCGCACCCGTGGGAACGCCCGCACCTGCTCTCGCCGTGGCCGCCGCGGGTGGAACCGGTGCGCCGCCGCCCGCGGCGGGAGCGCCCGAAGCGCAGAACACGCCGCCCGCGCTGTCGCCCGCCGACGAGGCCAGCGCGGCGCGCGAACGCGTTTGGCTCAAGCAGAACGGGGTTGAACCCGTTGCGTTGCTCAAGAAAGACACCGGCCAGGACGATGACCACGACGGCTACACCAACGACGAGGAACTCGCCGCCGGCACCGATCCCAACGACCCGAAATCCCATCCGCCGGTTTACTCCAAGCTGCGCCTGCGTCGGGTGGAAGGCGAGAAGTTTCCCATCGTGTTCGATGCGTACAACCCGAAGAACGATCACATCAGCCTGACGGTCCACGAAGGCGGACGATTCGGCGGCGGCGATGGCGAACGCAAGGCGGAGATCAAACCTGGGGAGCGCATTCCCGGCCTGCCTTTCAAGGTGGCGGGCGTGCGCGTAAAGAAAGGGTACGAAAAGGACACGGGCCAGCCGCTCGACCTGAGCGAACTCAGCCTCCAGAATACCGAAACCAGCCGCAGAATCGTCCTGCGCCGGGGATTGACGGCCAGCAGCCCGGACGCCACGGCGACCCTGGTGCTCAAACTCGACGGCACGCAGATTCCGGTGCGGTTGGGTCAGCAATTCAGTCTGCCGGGCGATCCGCAGACCCGGTTCGAGGTGATCGACATTCGCCCGGAGCAAGTCGTGCTCAAGATCATCGACAGCAAGCAGACGGTGACGGTGGACAAAGAACAATAACCGCTGCGTGAGCAGCGGTAAGTGCCAAGATTCAAACCCTAGGATTCAAGGAAGTCTCAAGGTTCAAGTTCCAAGCCAGAATAAACAAGATGCGCGATGATCATTCCTTCCCTTAAACTTTGACTCTTGAATCCTCCTTGAATGCTGGCTCTTGAATCTTGAAGCTTTCCCCATGTCCATTCCACTCGAGGATCAGTTCCAAGATGTCGTCGGCAAGGCCCGCCGGGGTTTGCGCCTGAGCGAATCGCAGCTCTCGCAAAAAGCAGGGGTTTCGCTCGAAGATGTGGAAACCTTCCAAAAAGGTGGTGGGAACATCAAGGGAGAAGCTGCGGGCAAGATCACAGGCGCGCTCGGTCTGGATTTGGCGGCGTTGCGCGAACTGGCGCAAGGCGCGTGGCACCCGGGCGAAGTGGCGCTGCCTCCGACGGCGGCGGCGTTCAACGTGCCGTTCGACAGCGAGATGACCGTCAATTTTTATCTCGTGTGGGATCAGGAGGGCGGGCAGGCAGCGGCGTTCGATACAGGCGGGGATTGCGGCGCGCTGCTGCAAACCTTGCAGGAGCACGATCTCAAGCTCGGCGCGATTTTTCTGACCCACACGCACGAGGACCACATCGCCGATCTCGACCGGCTCACCGCCGAGACCGACGCGCCGGTGTACGTGTCGGCCCTCGAAAAATTCCCCGGCGTCAGCACCGTGCAGGACGGGCAGACGTTCACGGTGGGGGGCCTGACGATTACCGCCCGGCTCACCGCCGGTCACTCGCCTGGCGGCCTGACGTACGTGGTGGCGGGCATCGAACCGGCGCTGGCGGTAGTGGGCGACGCATTGTTCTCCGCGTCGATGGGCGGCGTTGGCCCGGAGAAGTATCAAAGCGCGTTGACGGCCAACCGGACGCACATCTTCTCGCTGCCGGACACGACGATTATTTTCCCGGGGCACGGCCCGGTCACCACGGTCGGCGCGGAGAAAAAGCACAATCCATTCTACGCAGGCCGGAAATAGAGCAGGCGTCGA
>CAXUHC010000189.1:0-8871 GCA_964250705.1 uncultured Chthoniobacterales bacterium
GCTGGAATCGGATCACTCTCCCGCACGGCGACGGAGCGCCGTGGCTACAGCCGGAGGCAGTCCATGTGTGCCCACTGGCTAATTACCGGTCCTTCGGCTGCGCTCAGGATGCAGCGCGGAAGAAAGCGCGGCTTACCCAATCGGGATGCGCTCTAAACAGCCGCGCGGGTGGTGGTCGCTCAACGAAACATCGGCGCCGCCGCGACCTTTGTGTCTGAAAACACGCGGCTCGCCGTCAGATCGTAAACCTGCGTGTCATCCACCCGCACGTCGATGAACTCGCCCACCGGCGCGGGTTGGTCGAGCAGCACGCGGCAATCCACCTCCGGCGCGTCGCCCTGCGTGCGGGCCACGAGCGGAGCATCCGTCAGCACCCGCAACGTTTGGCCTACCGCGCGTTTGGAAACCTGCCCCGCAATGCGCTGTTGCAGCTTCATCGCCCGGGCGTGGCGGCGGCGTTTGATCACCGCCGGAATCTGCCCTGCCATCTTCGCCGCCCGGCTGCCCTCCTCCTGCGAATAACTGAAAATCCCCAGCCGCTCGAACTTCACCCGCTCGATGAACTCCAGCAAACTCTCGAAATGTGCTTCCGTCTCGCCAGGGAAGCCGGTGATGAACGTCGTCCGCAGCGACAACCCCGGAATCCCCGCCCGCAGGCGTTTGATCAGGTCCTCGATGTGCTCGCGCGACGTTTCCCGGCGCATGAGGTCGAGCATATCCGGGTGGATGTGCTGGAGCGGCATGTCCACGTAGCGCGCGACCTTTTCGTTGCGCGCGATGGCGGCGATCAGTTCGTCGCTCCAGTGCGCCGGGTGGGTGTAAAGCAGCCGCACCCAGAACTCGCCCTCGATGACGCCGAGTTCGTCCAGCAGGCGGCTGAGCGTCACGCCGCGCGCGGAATCGACCGGCTGGCGCGGCCCCGCCTTCTGTTCCCAGAGGTCCATGCCGTAATAGGTCGTGTCCTGGCTGATGAGGTTGATCTCCTTCACTCCTTCGGCCACCAGCCCGCGCACCTCTCGCGCGACGGATTCGATGGTCCGCGAACGATGCCGCCCACGCATCTGCGGGATGACGCAAAAGCTGCACGGATGGTTGCACCCCTCGGCGATCTTGACGTAGGCCGAATGCGACGGCGTGAGCCGGAAACGCGGCGTGTCCCAGTCCGGGATGTAACGCGAGCCGCGCGTGACGAGGTTGAGCGGGTCGAGTGTCTCGTCGGTGAGCACGCCCTGGCCGGATGACACCGTCACCAGTCCTTCGCTGCCGCCGCGACGGAACACGCTCTGGATGATCTCGCCCGCCTGCGCGACCTGGTCCAGCCCCATGAACGCATCGACTTCCGGCATTTCCCTGGCCAGTTCAGCGGAAAAACGCTGGGCCATGCACCCGCTGACGATCAGCTTCTGACCGGGCCGGCGGCGCAGCCCGCGGGCTTCGTGCGATTGGAGAATCGCCTCGATGGATTCCTCCTTGGCGGAGTCGATGAACGCGCAGGTGTTGACGATGAGCACGTCGGCCTCCTCGGCGTTCGAAGTGATTTCCATGCCCTGCGCGCGCACGCTGCCGAGCATGATCTCGGCATCGACGAGATTCTTCGCGCAACCCAGAGAGATCATGCCGACTTTCTTCATAAGCAAAAGGGGTCGAGCCTACCACGGCACGCCGAAATTTCAAGGGTCGGCTTGTAGGCGTCGTGGCACAGTTTGCTTTCCGGCTGTGGCCACGGCGCTCCGTCGCCGTGTCTGCTGGAGAGTGCCAAGTGCTCAAAGCACGGCGGCAGAGCGCCGTGGCCACAGCCGGAGAAAGCCATCGTCAAAGTGTACCATTACCCTTGTGGAGCGACCGTCCGGGTTGCCGCGTCCCAACCGCTCCCCGGGCCATTGCCTGCCCTGACGTCTGATCCATCGGTTCCGGTTTTTGTCGACCCGGACCGCGACCCCTCCGAGCCGGAGGTCACCCGGCACGTTATTCGCGCGGCTGATTGTTCACCACCTTCTGCGGATGGGAACCGTCCCGGTGCACGGCGTCCGCCGGGTGGCCCGCCGTCAGCGTGGCCGTCACCGGCCCCGGCACCAGGGGTAACAATCTCTGTCGCGTTACGCTGCCGTCGGCAGCCCCCGGCAACGCCAGGGCGTTCACCGTCGGCAGCGAAGTCTCCGCCGACGCCAGCGCGCCCGCCGCCGCGCGCACCGTTTCGTCCATCGGCGCGACCGAAGGCGCGGGCGTCGCGTTGTCCGCCGGAGCGGTCACGGGTTGCGCCACCGGCACGATCACCGCCGGGGCCTGCGCCGGAGCCACCGCCGCCGGGGGCTGGTTGACGGCTTCGGTCGTGACGTGCTGGGCGGCGCGTTCGCGAGCTTCCTCGCGCGCGGCCAGTTTGTCCCAGTCGGGCAGCCGCCGGAGCGTGACCACCATCATCCACACGAACGCCGCGACCGTCAAAAATCCCAGGGCCAGCGCCGTCAGTACAAATTGTCGGCGCTGCGGCCTGCGGCGCATTTGTTGACGCTGCGGGGCACGGTAAATCCCCACCGGGGTATCGCTCAGATACTGATAGTCATCCAGCCCGAAGGTGCCGGCGTCCGCAAAGGCCTCCAGATAAGGGCGCACGTCGACGTGCAGATAGCGCGCGTAACCCACGAGAAAATTCTTCGCATACGCAAGGTTCGCAAAGTTGGAATACTCGTCGGATTCGAGGTCCGCGAGTTGGTTGACGCGGATCTTCGTGGCCCGCGACGCGTCCTCCAAGCCGAGTTTCCTCAGTTTGCGTGCCCGCTGTAATTTGGTGCCTACCGTCTCAACCATGTCAGTCTTGTCTTTCCCTAAGGGCTACCTTGTAGCTTAAACCCGGCCAATGGCCAGAGTAAAAACAGAGTTTTTCACAAAGTTTTTCACACGGGCTCACATCGCGTCCAGGTCGACCAGAATTTCCCGGCCTTTCGCCCCGTTCTCAGGCCCGAGAACCCCCCGATTCTCAAGAATGTCCACAATCCGGGCCGCCCGGGTGTACCCCAGGCGTAACCGGCGCTGGAGCATGGAGGTGCTCGCCTTCTTTTCCTGGCGGATGATTTCCAGGCATTTTTCGACCAGTTCCTCGTCCTCGTCGGTCACGTCTTCCCCGTCGTCGCCGCCGTTGCCCTCGAGTTTGTCGGCGATGGCCGACTCGAAGGTCGGCGTGCCCTGCGACCCGGCAAACTCCACCAGCTTGGCGATCTCCTCGTCGGTGACGAGCACACCCTGCGCCCGGACGAGCCGCGACGTGCCCGGCGGCAGGTAGAGCATGTCGCCTTGGCCGAGCAGCCGGTCCGCGCCGTTCTCATCGAGGATGACGCGGCTGTCCAGCTTGCTGGCGACCTGGAAGGCGATGCGGGTCGGGATGTTGGCCTTGATGACGCCCGTGATGACGTCCGCGCGCGGGGTCTGCGTGGCGACGATCATGTGGATGCCCGCCGCGCGGGCCATCTGGGTGATGCGCGCGATGGCGCTTTCCACGTCGGCGGGGGCGGTCTGCATCAGGTCGGCCAACTCGTCGACGATGACCACGATGTAGGGCATCGCGTCGGGGATGATGAGGTCGTGATCGCGGAGGTTGCGCGGCGCGGGCCGGGCGTGGGTGTAGACGGGCGTGTCGTCGGCGTCGCCTTCCTCGGCGTGGTCGATGAGCGGGTTCATCGACGCACCGGCAGGCAGCAGGTCCGCCACGGACGCCGGGTAACCCGCCAGGGCCGCCGCCGACAGCGGCTGCGTGGCCGGCGCGGCCGCCGCGGGCCGACCGGGGACATATTCTCCCCGCGCCTCGGCTTCGGCGTCGAGTTCAGCCTGAGTCTTGGGCTTGGGCCGGGCGTTGAAACCGGTGATGTTGCGCACCCCGGTCTTGGCGAACATCTTGTAACGCTTTTCCATCTCGTCGATCACCCAGCGCAGCGCGAGCAGCACTTTCTTGGGGTCCGTCACGACCGGCACGACCAGGTGGGGAAGTTGGTTGTAAATCTGCATTTCGACCACCTTGGGGTCGATCATCACGAAGCGCAGTTGCTCCGGGGTGAACCGGTACAGGATGCTCGAAATGATGGAGTTGATGCAGACGCTCTTGCCCGAGCCGGTCGCGCCCGCCACGAGGCAATGCGGCATGGCGGCGAGGTCGGCGATGATCGTCTTGCCGTACACGTCCTTGCCCAGCGCGATGGGGATCTTGGCCTTGGTTTCGGCCCAGTCGGGGCCTTCGAGCAGTTCGCGCAAGGTGACCTTGACCTTCTTGCTGTTGGCGATCTCGATGCCGACGGTGTCCTTGCCGGGAATGGGCGCGAGGATGTTGATGCGCTCGGCGCGGGTGGCGCGGGCGATGTCGCGCTCCAGCGAGACGATCTTGTCCACGCGCACGCCCTTGGCCGGGTAGAGTTCGTAGCGGGTGATGGTCGGTCCCTTGGTGATGTCGCCCTTGGAGACCTTGATGCCGAACTGTTCGAGCGTGTCGATGATCTGCTCCTGCACGCGCAGCATTTCGGCGGGGTCGGCGGCCTGGCGGCTGGCGACGTCGGCGGTGTCGAGCAGGTCGAGGTCGGGGAGTTGGTAGTTGGCGAAACGGATGTCCCCGGCGTCGGGGTCTTCGGCGGAGTCGTCCGCGTCGGCGGCAGGCGTTTTCGCTTTCCGGCTGGCGAAGAGCTCGGCCAGGCTGGGCTTCTTTTTGGCCGGGGCGGCGGCGGGGGTAAAGACCGTGTTGTCCGTGATGGTCGGCGGCGGCAGGTGGGCAAACTCGTCGGGCGGCGGGACGGGCGAGAAGTTGTTGCCATCCTCGTCCTCGATGACCGGCAGCGGGTCGACCCCCTGTTTGCGAAGCTGTTTTTCGAGTCGGCGCTGCTCCCGGGCCAGCCGGACGCGGTCCATGTCGAGGCGTTCGTGGTCGGACGCGCGGGCGATTTTGTCGGCGGCGCGGCGTTCGCGCCAGGCTGCGAAACCCGCGCGCGCGGCGTGGATGGCGCGGCTGAGCTGGGTGATCGGGTGCAGGCCGGTGACGAGGATCAGCGTGCACAGGTAGGCCAGCCCGAGGACGAGCGTCGACCCCACCGGGCCGAGCAGCATGGGCAGCATCCCCTCGCGCTTGGGGGTGCCGACGAGCCACTGGCCGAAGAGGCCGCCGGGGCCGTGGGCCTTGAGGTCGGCGTTGAAACCGTGGAGCAGTTGGGGCTGGAGCTGCGCCAGGCCCGCCCCGCAGACGACGAGGAGGGCGATCCAGCCGACCCGCCGCCGCACGCGCACGCTCGGCACGAAGAGTTTGACCCCGCCGAAACCAAGCAGCAGGGCGGCGATGAGAAAAGACGACGCACCGAAAAAAAAGCAGTGCAGCCCGGCGATGATCGCGCCGACCGGGCCGATGAAGTTGGCGGAAACCTCGCGGGTGTAGCCGGGCCCGAAGGGCACCCAGGGCGGGAGCTGGCTGGGGGTGTAGGAGATCAGCGCGAGGTAAAGCAGCGTGCCCGTGCCGAGCATGAGCAGGGACGGGATGTCGCTCCAGGCGGAAGCGGTCGTGTGGGTTTTGGCGAGGGGCCGGGCCATGGGTGTTCGCGGGAGTGTAGCTTTTCCAGACAAAATGAACAGGATTAAACCGAGGTGGCTTCCGCGAATCGGCACGGGTGCGGATTTCCGTGCAAAGCCCCGAAACGCGGCAACCGGGGCGGTCACGCTACCATCTGGCGGCGATGACGCGGAGGCCCTGGAGCGTGAGATCGGGGTCCACGGTGTCGAAGGGCAGACGCAGCGTGGACGCCAGGAACGTAGCGTCGCCGCCGGTGGCGACCACCCGCGCGGACGGGTCGCCGAGCTCCGCCCGCAAGCGGGCGAGGATTTCACGCACCAATCCCCGGTAGCCGAGGAGCGCCCCAGCGCGCACGGCGGCGGGGGTGTGGCGGCCAATCGCGGCGGGTAGCTTTCCGGCAAGCTGGATCGGCGGCAACTGAGCGGTGCGCGCGGGCAGATAGCCCATCATCGACGCCAGCCCCGGCGCGATGGTCCCGCCAAGGAAGCGACCCCCCGCGTCGAGGACATTGAACGTGGCGGCGGTGCCGAAATCCACGACGATCAGCGGAGGCGGACCGTGGAGGGCGAGCGCACCCGCCAGGTTGGCGAGGCGGTCCGCGCCGAGCGTTTTGATGCCGGGGTAGCCGCGCAGGTTCACGCCCGTGTCCAGGCGGGAGGTCAGGGGAATTGCCCCCGGCAGGGTCGCGGCCACCGCGCGCGCCGCCAACGGCACGACCGACGAAAAGAGCGTGCGGTCGTAACGCCAACCGGCGAGCGTTTTTTGCAGGGCGGCGGGTCCGTCCGGCGCGAGGAGGGCGGCGGTCGGCAGGCGGCGGGTGAAGCCGCGCAGGCGGTCTGGGTCGGCCAGCCGCAGCTTGGCCGTGGTGTTGCCGACGTCGATGAGCAGGAAGGGCGCGGGGGATCGGGATGCCATGCGGGTGGACATTCAACCTTCAAGAGTGTTGTCATCCTTCGGTTCCGTCGCACTCCGTTCAGGATGACAGAAATTCGAGGGCGGCGGCAACCGAAAGCGCGTCACCGTCACAATATACACCGGGGCCTGAGACCTGCTTTATCCCCCGCGACATGCACCCTCCGTACCCACCGGACGTCGATCCAGCGCCGCCCGCGCCCGTCGGTCGACGCGGCTTGCTGCCGGGGCGGGAGGAACGCCTCGTTTTTCTCAACGTCTTGCTGCTGCTCGCGCTGCCGCTGCTCGCGTTCTCGGCCCACCTCTACCGGGACGCCGGGACCTACCAAATGACCCTGCCCGTGCAGTCGGACCGCGCGGTCACGGTGCGCGTGTCGCTCAACCTGGGTCTGGGCTACGAAACGGCCGACCCGGCCTCGGTGCCCGTCCCTGCCGCGCCGACCCGGCAACCGTTCGTCGTGCGCGTCACCGTGCCCGCCGGAAAGCTGCTGGGCCTGGCCTGGCGCTTCGACCGCGCGCCGGGGGCGACCGTTCACCTGGGCAGGGCGTCGTTCCGCGCCCTCGACGGCGAACCCGTCGCTGCCGTGCCCCTGCGGGGTCTGCGCGCGCCGGGCGACGGCCCGCAAACGCAAGTCACCCCGGATGACGACGGCGACGGCGCGCGCGTCGAGCTCGGGCCGAAACCCGGCGATCCCGCCGTCCAGCTCGACTTCCCCCGGACCCTCCTGCTGCCTTTCGACCAGGGCGTCTTCCTGCCGGGGCTCGCGCTGGCGCTGGGCCTGTACGCCGCGGCGGCGCTCGGCGCGCTGGCCGCCTGGCGGCGGTTGCTCCGGGTGGAGGGCTTCCGCGCCCGGATCGCCCGGGGCCAGACCGCCCTGGAACGCGGGTACGCCCTGGCGGGCCGGACGATCCGCGCCCGCCCGCTCGCGGCGCTCTGGCTGGCGGCGGCGGCGGGGGTCTTGCTGAGTTGCTACCCGGTCGTGTTCGGCGGCAAAAGCTTCGTGTCGCCGGGCATCAGCGGGTGCCTGCTCTACAACCGGATGCCCACCCTGCCCGGCAACCCGGATTTTCCCGTCGAAGACACCCAGGGCGGCGACACCGACGCCTCCATCGTCCAGAGCATCCCCTACGCGGTCATCGAACGCCGCGCCCTCTTGCACGACGGCGAGTTCCCGCTCTGGAACCGTTACAACGGGGCCGCCGGGCCGCTGTTGGGCCAAGGGCTTTCCATGCTGGGCGACCCACTGCAATGGCTGGTGATCCTTTCCGGCGCGAACTCCGGCGGGTGGGACCTCAAGTTTCTGCTCGCCCGGCTGCTCTTCGCGGCGGGAATCGGGCTGGCGGTGCGCGCGGCGACGGGACGGCTGGCGGCGGCCCTGGTGCTGGCGTTCAGCGCGTGTTTCAGCGGGTTTTTCCTCTTCCGGTTCAACCATCCGGCGTACTTCGGCATGTGTTATTCGCCGTGGATTCTCTACGCGTGGCTGGAACTCGCCCGCGAGCCCGGGGGTCCGGGGGAATGGCGGCGGACCGCGCGCTGGGCGGGAGTGCTCCTGCTGGCGAACTGGATGGAATTCAACAGCGGCACGGTCAAGGAAACGACCATGCTCATCGCGGGCCTCAACGCGACGGGCCTGCTGGGGTTCGCGCTCTCCGACGCCCGGCCCACCCTCGGGTCGAAGGCCCGCGCCGTGGGGGCGCTGGCGTGGGTGGGCGGGTGCTTCGTGCTGGTGAGCGCCCCGCTCTGGCACACGCTGCTCGACGCCATCACCCGCTCGTGGAGCAATTACCTGCAACCGCGCGCCTGGCAGCTCCAGCCGGGGTTGGTCCTGGGCGTGTTCGACGATATTTTCTACCGCCAGTTCAATCGCAACGAGCAGTTGCTCGACCCGGGGGCGAACTTCGTCGTGCTGTTGGGCGTGGCGTTCGCGGCGGTGTCGCTGCGGACGCTGGCGCGCGGGCGCACGTTCCTCGCGCTGGGCCTCGGCGCGCTGCCGCCGCTGGCGCTGGTGTACGGGGTCGTGCCGCCGGACTGGATCAAGGCCGTGCCGTTTCTGGGGAACGTCACGCACATCGACAACTCGTTTTCCTGCGTGCTCATCATCCATCTGTTCGTGCTGGCGGGCTGCGGGCTGGAGCGTTGCCGCGCGCGGCTGCTCGCGGCGGATTGGGGCACGGACCTCGCGCTGGCGGCGGCAGTGGTCGGCGCGGGGCTGGCGGCGTTCCTGGGTTTGATCCACGCCGAGCAGCGTTCGGATTTCAATCCCCTCGCGCCGGTGGGAGGGGTGCGGCTGAGCGCGTTTTTCTGGCCCTACGTGTGGACGCTGCTGGCGGCGTTCGCGGCGTTGCCGCTGCTGGCGCGGGAGCTGCGGCGGACCCGGGGCGCGTGCGCGCTGGCGGTATTGCCCTGGATCGGGTTATGCCTGGGG
>CAXUHC010000190.1:0-5790 GCA_964250705.1 uncultured Chthoniobacterales bacterium
GATGCGGACACCGCTCTGCGTGACGCCGTCCTGTGCAGCTTGGTGGTTGCCATGCTCTTTCGCTGGTTGCGCGCCTCGCTGGTGTCGCACTTCACCACGCTGCTCCGCGAACGCGAGGACGCGGCGGTTTCCGCCCGGTCCGGGGTTCCCGACGGCGCGCCGACCGGTTCGTCCGCTGCCGCGGTTTGATCCCGCCCCACGCTGATCCCGAGTTTGTCCAACTTTCCAACCCGCTTCACGTCTCATGCCGACCCTGATCGAATCCTCTCCCGAAATCAGCACCCTCCACGGGGAACAGCATTCCCTCGCCACGTCCGGCGCGGTGGCGGCGGCGTGGCGCGCTTACCACACCGCGGGCAGCGCCCGCCCGGTCAACCCGGTGGAGGACGTCCCCCCCGGCGTGGCCGAGCATGAGTTCATCACGCGCCACCTGTCACTGGTCAAAACCGTGGTGGGCCGGATGCGGGTTTATCTCCCGCCGCACCTCGACGCGGAAGACCTCCACAGCGTCGGCCTCACCGGTCTGATGTCGGCGGTGCGCAAATACAATCCTGCCCACGGCAACACCTTCCACGGCTACGCGATGCTCTGCATCCGGGGCGCGGTGCTCGACGAGCTCCGCCGGATGGACTGGATGCCGCGCGGCCTGCGCGCCAAGGCCAAGCAACTGCGCGACACCCTCGCCACCCTGGAAAACCAGCAGGGCCGCGCCGTGACCGAGGACGAAGCGGCCGCCGCGCTCGGCCTGGGCCTGGATGAATACCGCGCCCTGCTCGACGAGGTGCGCCCGATTTCCTTCGTGACCATCGATGGCGACGCCAACGGCGACTCCGACGGCGTCGATCTGCACGAAACCATCGCCGACGACAATCAACCGCTCCCGGGCGACGCCCTGGAACGGCGCGAACTCCTCGCCGTCGTGGCCGACCACATCCAGCGCCTGCCCGACATGCAGCGCAAGGTGCTCGCGCTGTACTACCACGAGGGGATGCGCCTCTCCGAGATCGCCGCCGTCTTTGAAGTGACCGAATCGCGCATCTCCCAGATTCACACGCAGGCGGTGATCACCCTGCGCGCGTTCGTGCGCCGCGCGCTGGATCGGTAATTTCTTCCCGTCGGGGGCGGGACTGGCCCGCCCGCTGCTATGGCAGGTACCCATGCTGCTCATCGTTGGCTACATTATCGTACTGGGAGCCACCCTGGGCGGATTCATGATCGCGGGCGGCAAGCCCCTCGTGCTGATGCACGTTTCCGAGTTCGTTTCCATCGGCGGGATTTGCCTGGGCGTGGTCGTGGTTTCCAGTCCGGCCTCGTTGCTCAAGTCCGTGATGGGCAAGGTCGTGGGCGCCTTCAAAGGCAGCTCAGGCAAACCGGACGACTACATGGACCTGCTCAAGCTGCTCTACGAGACGTTCAACCTCGGGCGGCGCGGCGGCTTGATCGCGCTGGAGGAACACGTGCTGGACCCCCAGCAAAGCGCGATTTTCAGCAAATACCCCTCGTTTTTATCGGTGCCGGGGCGGGTGGCGTTTCTGTGCGACAGCCTCAAGCCGATGATCGACGGGCGCGTCAAGCCCGACCAGATCGAGGAACTGATGCACATGGAGATCGAGTCCAAGGAGGAAGAGGGGGATGGGCCGGTCCACGTGCTGCAACTCATCGGCGATTCGCTGCCCGGCATCGGCATCGTCGCGGCGGTGCTCGGCATCATCAACACGATGTCGGCCATCGCCGACGGCCCGGAAGCGGTCGGCGAGCACGTTTCCGCCGCGCTGACCGGCACATTTCTGGGCATTCTCGGCGCGTACGGCTTCATCAATCCGCTCACCAGCCGGATCAAGCTCAACAACGCGAAGGACATGCAATATTACAACGGCCTGCTCAAAGGTATAGCCGCCTTTGCGCACGGCATGGCTCCGCTGATGGCCGTCGAGATCAGCCGCCGCTGTTTGGACCACGAGGTGCAGCCCAAGGCGGACGATCTCGAACAGGTGCTCAAGGCACTCCCAGCCGCCGCCGCGAAGTAACGGCGCACCCTGTTTTTTTTATGGCGAAGAAAGCGGAAGCACATCACGGCGGGGCGTGGAAGGTCGCTTATGCGGACTTCGTCACCGCGATGATGGCGCTTTTCATGGTGCTGTGGATCACCGCCCAGGACCCGAAGGTCCTCAAGGCTACAGCGGATTATTTTCGCAACCCGCACAAGCCGATCTACACCGGCCCGGCGGGTTTGATGCCGCTCAACCAGAGCACGATCAACCCCGCCGCCAAGGACAAGCTCCGCACCGAGGCCTTCCCCAACGCCACGCTGCTCCAGCGGATCGCGCGCGATTTTTTCAAATCGCTCAACGTCGATACCCAATCCCAGGAAAAGCAGTTGGATGTCGTCGTCACGCCCGACGGCTTGAAGATCAACCTTTTCAACCGGGGGGCGCGTCCGGTTTTCGTGCAAAACACGGCGAACCTGACGGATTGGGGCAAGCTCGTGCTGCAAAACCTGGCGTGGTTGATCGACCGGCACCGCTTCAAGGTTATCATCGAGGGGCACACTCCCTCGGGTTTCGTCGGCCCGAGCAAGGATTACGGCGCGTGGGAACTCACCGCCGACCGTGCGAACTCCGCGCGCCGCGCCCTGGAGCTTTACGCGGTCTCCGCCGATCAGATCAAGCGGGTCGTGGGCTGCGCCAACAGCCAGCCACTGCCGGACCTGCCGCCGACCGATGAACTCAACGCGCGGGTGACGCTGTCGCTCTCCTTCCAGGCGAACGGCCACCAGGATGTCGCCGGCGGCACGCCGTAACCCTTTCTCCAGACTCACGACATGGAAAACTTCCTCGCAAGCAGACCGTCCATCGCCAAACTGAGCGTCCCGCCCAAATCCACGGCGAACCTCTTCTCTGCGTTGGCAAACCGGAGTGTCCCGCGCCCGAGTGCCTCGCCGAAGCTGGAAAGGTTGGAAAGCCCGTCCACCCAGCCCGCCGTCGAGCATTTGCCGCCTTCGCACGAGGCGCAGGTCGAGTTGGTCCGGGAAGACGGCGTCGTGCAACGGATCGTCGTCGTCTGCAAGTGCGGCGATCGGATCGAACTGGACTGCGTTTACTGAAAACGTCAGCCCCCGGCGTCTAGCGTGCGCCGCCACAGCTCGGCGACGAGTTCGGCTTGCCGCTCCACCTCGGTTTCGCTGCTCGAATGGAAAGAAAATTTCTTTGGCCCCTGTGTTTCATCGATGCTTTGCACCACGCCGTGAAACGACGGCGCGCCGTCTCCGTGCCGGGCTTCGCGCAGGTCCACCTGCCCGGCCAGCATGCCGTCGGAGTCTTCCCAGAGTTGCAGCACGGCCTGCCCCGCCCCGAAATCGACGATGCGCTGAAAGCGCCAGGCCTTTTCGCCGGGCAACAACGGCTGCACGCGTTTTTCCAGCAGGGTAAGAAACGCCATCAAACTGGTGCTCATGATAAAATTTTCGGAAGCGTGCACCCGCGTTTCGGACAGAAGGCCGCCTGGCCTGAAATTCGCTTCATTCTTACTCAAGGAGCGGTTTTTCCCGCCGATGACTATGTTGACCACTCCGCGCTCCGGCGCAATACCCACGATGCACCGAAACCTTGGCCCTCTGCTTTTCCTCGCGATCGCGGGAGCGATTTTGACCGTCTGCCTGCCCCTGGCCGCTTTGGCGGGGCCTGATCCCGTTTCCTTGACGCGAACCGACACCCGGCAGAAAACGGTCGTCACCTGGCACAGGACACTCGTTGACCACGCGTTGATCGCCTGCGGCGTGGTGGAGCCGCCGCCGGTCTACGCCGCCCCCGGATACCTGGAAACCACCGGTCCCCAGCCGATGCTGGTCTACCGCGCGCCCGGGCCGATGCGTCCTCGCCGCGTCGCCGCCGCCAACGATGCCGTCGAGAAATCCATTGCCGCGCCTGCGGCCAGCCCCGCGCCCGCTCCGGCGGTCAACCCGGCCCCGGCACCCGCGCCCGCCGTCCCGGTTCCCGAACCGTTGCCCGCCGGTCCCGAGCCGGGCCTGCTGCCGGACTCCAACGGTGGCAATCCCAACAGTCAAAACCGCACGGACGAATTGCTCTCGTATTTCCAGCGCCAGCATCCCCCCGTTCGTCCGAATCCCGCGCTGCCCGCCCCGGGCGGCGAGGCTGCGCCGAACGATCCGTCCGCCGAACCGTCGTTCCTCCAGGCCCCGCAAGCGCCCGAGCAGCCCGTCCTGCCGCCTAGCCGCGCCACCTACCGCGTCGCGCCATGAGCCTGCGCGGGTCGCTTTTCACCCTGGCCGCGCTTTGCGGCGGCGGCCTCTCGCTGGCTGCCGCCGACAAGCCCGCGCCCACGGCCACGCCAATCTTGGCGCCCGCCCTGGCCCCTGGCCTGCCGACGATCATCACGAGTGAACTGCCCAACATCCCGGCCAACGCTCCCGCCGCGCCGGACAAGCCCGCGCCGTTGGTGGTCCCGAGCGCGCCGCCGGTCGAAACCTCCGAATCCGTTTTCGCCGGAGATGCCGGGGGCCCACCAGCCGTCACTCCCGCCCTCGATCCGCAAAGCCTCAACCGCCAGGCGGTAGCCGACCAACTTGCCGCTCAGCTCCATCTCGCGCAACGCGCTGCCGCCGCCGGCGATGCCGCCGGTGCCGAGGCCGCCTATCTACGGCTGCTGACCCTGCCGACCTCGACCGTCGAGAAACGCACCGCGCTGCTCCAGATGGCGGCTGATTACAAGTCGCACCACCGGTTGGCGAAATCCGCGGCGGTCTACGAGAAGATCCTGGCGCTGTTTCCCGAGGACCCCGCCAATCCGACCCTCTATTTTGATCTGGGACGCGTTTACCGCGACGCGGGATTGTACGATCTGGCGATCAGCCGCTTCTACAGCGTGCTCAACGCGGCGATCTCGCAAAACGACGGCCAGGAGGAAACCCGTGCCCGGCGGAATCTCTCGCTGCTCGCCCGGTTTGAAATCGCGGAGGCTTCCTACGCGAAAGGCGATTACGCCGCTGCCGCCAAGTTCTACTCGCGTCTCCAACTGCTCGACCTTCCGCCAACCGACCGGCCGACCGTCGCTTTCAAGAACGCGCAAAGCCTCTTCCAACTCGCCGACCTCGCGGCGGCGGCGGCGGCGTTGCGCTCGTTCATCGAGGATTTTCCTGCCAGTCAGCGGACCCCCGAGGCCCGGAATCTTCTGGCGCGTGCCTTCCAGAAGCTCAAGCGTCCGCGCGAGGCCACGGACGCCGTGCTGGCTTTGCTGCGTTTGCAGAAAAAGGCGGGCGACGACGGCGACCTCACCCGCTGGCAAAAGGAAACGGGCCGTCAGGTGGCCGCGCAATTCTACGAGGACGGCGATTACCGCAGCGCTGTGACGATCTACCAGACTCTGGCCTCGCTCGACCCCGCCGCCGACTGGCAGTGGCCCATCGTCTACGAGATCGGTCTCTGCTTCGAGCGGCTGGCGTTGCCCGACCGCGCCCGCGAAGCGTATGCCTACCTCCAGCGGCCCCTGCCGGACGCCAACGGCGACCACCAGCCCGATTCCTCCCTGCCGCCCGCCTTGCTGGCCATCCGTGGCATGGCCAAGTGGCGGCAGGAACATCTTGCCTGGCAGCAGGGTAGCGACGCGCAGTTGCAAGCGCTGCTCGGACCGTTGCGCAAGACAACCGACGCCCCGCCGGAAGCGGATGCTCCGCCCGCCGCCAGCGTTTCCACTCCGCCCCCCCCATCGACCCCGCCGCCTCTCCCGGCTCCCAACCCGCCGCCTGCCGCGCCGAAATCCGCCGCGCGGTCCACG
>CAXUHC010000190.1:5800-8848 GCA_964250705.1 uncultured Chthoniobacterales bacterium
CTTCTCCGCGTACTCCCTGACGGGCGGCTCGTCCTCACTTTCATGACTACTTCTCCCGTTTCCGATACGTTGCCCGCGCTGGTGTTGGCAGACCATCTCTCGCTGTTGTCCGAGGTGGAGCAGGTGATGCAGGAGGAAAACAGCTTGCTCAAGCAAACCGGGCAGCCGCCGGACGACGCGTTCATCCGGCGCAAGTCGCTTTTGCTGCCGCGTCTGGAAGCCTCGCTTTCCGCGTTGCGCGCGGGCGCCGCTCGGCAGGAGCTATCCGCGGCGGCGCGCAGCCTCCTGCGGGACGCCCAACGCAAGCTGCACAAGGTGTTGCTGCTGGACCGCGAAAATGAAGGGCTGCTTCTGCGTTGCACCCTGCACAACGGCGGGTTGCCATCCTCCGGTCCGCTGAAGATCGGGGCGGGCCAGTTGGCCAGGGCGTACGATCAGGGCCGTTACTGAGGGAGCGGACCGCCTCCGGCCATCTGCTGCTGACTCACCCATTCCACGGCAAACCGCGTCATTTCCGGGGCGCTCTTCAACTGCAATTTGTTTTTGATGTGGGCCCGGTAGGTTTCCACGGTTTTGACGCTGACGTGCATGTCGTGCGCGATTTCGCGCGTGCCGCGTCCGCGCCCGATCAGTTGGAAGACTTCCAGCTCGCGGTTGCTCAGCGCGTCGACCAGCAGGCCCCCCGGCGGCTTGCCGCCGGTGGTCAGGCGGCCGAGAATGCGGGTGTTGACCGCCTCGCTCACGTACACCTGCCCGGCTAATACCCGGCGAATCGCCGCGACGATGTTCGCGGGGCTTTCCTGCTTCATCAGGTAACCGCGCGCACCTGCCCGCAACGCTCGCTCGGCGTAGATCATCTCGTCGTGGATGGAAAGCATGATCACTGGCAGGTGAGGCCAATGGATTTTGAGGTCGTTGAGCAGATCGACCCCGCTGACGCCCGGCAGGGAAATGTCGACGATGGCCAGATCAAAGGGGTGGATGCGCAGTTCCGTCAGCGCCTGGGCGGGAGTGCCCGCCTCGCCCGCGACGATCAGATCCGCTTCCTGGTCGAGCAACAGCGCCAGGCCGCGGCGGATGATGGGATGATCATCGACGACCAACAACCGGCGGCGGGCGCCGTTCGTGTGGGGATTGGGGGAATCCATGAAGCTTCCTGCGGGGCGGGTACATCTTGCCATCGCAGCACGGGATAGCCCGTGTTGGCGACAACGAATCGCTGAATCGAAAAAACTTGCTCACCGCGTTGGGTTTTCTGCGTGCTGCCTGCAAAAAGGTCCGGCCCCATGACTTTCAGCGCCGGCGGCGCGGACGGGCGGGTGTCACCGGAGGCGTCGGCGGGGGCCTGGACAACAGCAGAAACGACGCGTCGTGAAGCGTGGGTTGGGACGGCTGGAAGGGCTCCAGCATTCCGCGCGTGAAGGCGAGGTCCTTCTCGTGCACGACCACCGCGTCGAGGGTTCCGGCGTTCGCCATTTGCGCGGCGGCTCCCGGGGTGAGGAATCTGATTCGCCGCAGGTAGACGATCATGGCTTCCTCGCCGACGAACGTGCGTGGACCGACGACCATTTCCACGGGGCGTCCGGCGGTTGCCGCCCGCACGCGGGCGCCGAAGTCCGACGGGGCGTTCTGGTGCGTGCGGTAAACCTGGAAAACACCGTGGCAGGTCGTCACGGTGGCTAGCGCGGCGGCGGCAACGGTCGCCGCTTGGCTCCAGTGCGCCGGCCAGGTCGCGTCGTGTGACGCCGCGGCAGTTTCCAACGGCGGACGGCGCGCGGCCGAAAGCAACGCGGTGAGCACCAGACAAAGCGGCGGGATCACCGGGAAAATCCGGTCGGTGCGTTTGGACGGCACCAGCGTCATGCACAGCAACCCACCGGCGGCCCAGCACACGAGCCAGAGCGTGCCGGTCTCCCGGCAAAGCGACCACCAGACCCGCGCCGCGCGCACCCGCACCGCCAGCAGCAACACGCTCCAGGGCGCCCAACGCACGACCAACTGCGTGAAATAGAAATAGAGCGGCTGGTTGTGGTGCACGGCGGCTTCGCCCACCGTGAACCGTCCCATGAATTCCTTGGTGACGACCTGCTGCGAAAACCCCGGCATGGTCACCATGCCCCGCTCCAGCCAGATCAAAAACGGCAGCAACGGCAGCGACCAGTGCCACCATCCTCCCCAGACCTGGCCCGGGACGCCGCCGCGCCGGTGGACGATCCACGTCAATACGACCATGCCGGGCAGCAGAAACGCGTAGGCAATCGGGCCTTTCGTCCACATGCTCGCCAGCAGCAGCCCGAAGACCGCCCACCGCGCGCGGGGGGTCCAGGGCCGCCCGCCGTCGCGGACGTGATGCCACACGATCAGCCCGATGGACGTGATCCACAACGTGAGCGGCATGTCCGTCCGCACGAGCATGGCGAGGCGGGGCGTCAGGAGGTTGAATCCGAATGCCGCCGCCGCCAACATTCCGCCCCTCCCTGCCCACAGCCGTTCGCCTGATTGCCAGAGCAACGCCGCCAGGGCCGCCGCTGCCAGCAGCGAGGGCAGCCGCCAGGCCAGCTCCCAGTTGCCGCCGGTCACGCCGTAAATCGCGGCGGAAATCCAGCCGATGAGCGGCGGTTTCGTGGCGACCCCGTGGCCGCCCGGGGTGTGCTGGAACCACCACTGGCCATCCTGGACCATCTCCAGGGAGGTAAACGCCTGCTTGGCCTGGTCAAAATCGTCCAGCCGCCAGGGGAAATCGCGCGCCAGGAAGAGCGCCAGCATCAACGCCAGGAACCGCCATTCCTGCCCGGACGGCCACCGCCACGACGAGAGCAGCCAGGAGGATTTCGCGGGATCGTCGGAAGCGGGAACGGACACGCCGACATCAAGGCACGACGACGGTGTCGGGAGCAACCGCAAATTTATCTCCGCAACGCGGTGCTGCGATGCCGCCGCCGACGGCTGCCCTCATAATTCGTCTTGCTCATCCCCCGCCTCCCGCTGAGAGGTTCGGACCGACCGCTTCCTTTCCGTCCATGCTTTCCGATCTTTTCTTTGACCCGC
>CAXUHC010000191.1:0-5543 GCA_964250705.1 uncultured Chthoniobacterales bacterium
GCACACGGCCGGATTGGGCGCAGCGGGCCGCGCGCTGTTCAAGTCCGTCGTGCCTTACGTGCGGAAGTTCGATTATCAAGGCGCGCAACGCGTCAGCCATTTCATTGCCAATTCGCGTTTCGTGCAGGAGCGCATCCGGGCATCCTATGACCGCGAGTCAGTCGTGATCCACCCTCCCGTCGCCATCGACGATTTTCACTGGGACCGGCCGGTCGAAGACTTCTACCTTGTCGTTTCCGAATTAGTCCCTTATAAGCGGATCGATCTCGCGGTGGATACGTTCAACGCGCTCGGCAAGAAACTGGTGATTATCGGCGGCGGCTCGGAAATGGATGCGCTCCAAAGCCGCGCGAAACCGAACGTCGTCTTTCTCGGGCGGCAACCGTTCTCCGTGCTCAAGGACCATTACGAGCGCTGTCGCGCCCTCATCTTTCCCGGCATCGAGGATTTCGGCATCACCCCGCTGGAAGCGCAAGCAGCAGGGCGTCCTGTCATCGCCTACGGCGAGGGCGGCGCGCTGGAAACGGTCGTTGCCAACGTGACCGGCCGGTTCTTCCGCGAACAAACGGTGGAGTCCCTGACGGAGGCAGTCGACGAATCGGAAAACCAGTGGTTCGATGCCAACGCCTGCCGACGCAACGCGGAAAAGTTTTCTCCCGAGCGGTTCCGTGCACAGATGAAATCATTTCTCGAAGAAAAGGTTCCCGAAGTCTTCACAGGATATTCGTGGCCATGCTAAAATCACACGGCCTCGCCGTGGCATCCATCGTTCTCTGTCTCTGGCTGCCACGGGCAGGGATTGGCGCGGAGGATTTCGTCTGCGGTATCGGAGCACACAGCACGTCGGACCAGGGGCTCACGTTAATTCAAGCGGCGGGCATTCCGAGCTTGCGCGATGACATTCACTGGGCAGAAGTCGAGCGTGAGAAAGGCATTCTCATCATACCCGAACGCTACGAGCGTTATGTGGACGAATCGTTGCGCCGCGGCATCCAGCCCGTGCTGATCCTCTGCTACGGGAACAAGCACTACGATGGCGGTGGATACCCTCTTTCTAGCGAGGCTGCGGAGGCTTACACGCGTTTCGCGGAATTTGTGGTCGCACATTTCAAAGGCCGCGTGCGGCAATACGAAATTTGGAATGAGTGGAACATCGCCATCGGTCTCCCGCCGGGCACGCCGCGCGGAAGGCCGGAACCTTATGTCGCGCTATTGCGGAAGGTTTATCCGCGTCTCAAGGCGGTGGACCCACACCTGATTGTCGTCGGAGGTGCGTTGTCTGGCAGCGCCGTCGAAAAAAGCTGGCTCGAAGACGCGTGCCGAGCAGGAATGCTCGATAGCCTCGATGCCTTTTCGTTCCATCCCTATTGCTTTCGCCAAGGCAGCGTGGCGCGTTTACCGGAAAACGGATTCGTGAAGCAAATCCGCGACAGCCAGGAAGTCACCCGGCGTTATCAGAAGCGCGAGGTCCCTATCTATCTTACCGAGGTGGGTTGGCCGGATCACCACGGCTCGGACGGCTCGACGCCGGAGGATTCCGCTCGCTTCCTCGCGCGCACCTATCTGCTTGCCCGCTCGATGCCCTTTATCCGGGGACTCTGGTGGTACGACTTCTGTGACGACGGGCCCGACCCTAATGAACGCGAGCACCATTTCGGGATCGTAGCCCGGGATTTCACACCGAAGCCGGCATATTTCACAATGAACGAGATTTGCCGGGTATTCGGGAAAACGCATTTTGCTGGTGAAATCGAGACTGACCCCGCTCTGCACATTCTCAAATTCCGCCAGGATTCCGGCGCAACGCTCTTTGCCCTGTGGAGCAGCGACGACGCCGGAAGGCGGGTCGCGCTGGAAAATATCTCCGCCACGGCTCCGCCCACCGCGCGGCTACATCAGATCGGCGGGACGGAGATTGCCTGCGCCTGGGAGCGGCAAGGCCCGAAATGGCAGCTCAACGTCACCGTGACCGGCATGCCGCGGGTGCTGGAGACCGGTCTGGCACCCGACACGGTGACATGGCGGACTACCGATAATTCCGCTCGGATCATCTGGCCCTGACTTCGCTCCGGCCAATCATCGAATTTCGCGACGTGTCTGCCGACTACAGACTTGCATCCGCGGTTTATACCGGTTCGCCGCTGACTCCGTTTGTACATGGCCTGCTTTCAACAGGCGGCATGAAGGCGCGTGCTCAGCGGCAAGGACATTTCAGGACGATCTGGCTCGTCCTCCGCGGGGGAATCGCCGCCTGCTCCCTGGCCGTTCTGCCGTGCGACGCGTTCGCTCAGGCTGAGAGTCCGGGTTCGCCAATGGCGACACAGGACGAGCCGTTGACGCCAGCGGAGCCCATAACCCCGCCGACGACCGTAAAAGAGGCGGAAGCGATGATGGAAGTTCTCTACCCTGACGACCGTAATGTTGCCGACCAAACGTCCGCAAACAGTGATGGCGAGCCGGCGCGGCCGTGGAAACTGACTCTGCAAGGCGGCGCGAGCGCGATTTACGACACGAATATCTTCATCGCTCCGAACCACCAGCAGGCCGACCTGCTTTTCACGCTGTCGTCCGGCCTGAAGTTCGCTTGGGGCGACTGGCAGGCGCAGCAGGAAAATTTCCTCGTGGCCGGTTACACGTTGAGCGGACTGCTTTTCGTCGATCATCCTGGGCAAGATACCATTGAGCAGCAGGCGGCATTGGACGCACAATGGCGGCTGGCACGACTCACCCTGGCCGTGCAATTCCGTTTCCAGGACCTTTCCAGCGCCAACGTGGATGTCGGCAACCGGACCCGGCGTCTGTTGTACGAGACAACGCTGCTCAACAAGTACGAACTCAGCGACAAGACTTCCCTCGAAGCAAACTTGTACAATCACATCGCAGATTACTCGACGGAGATCAGTTCCACCGAATGGATCAGCCGTTTGTGGTTCAACTATCGTCCGACCCCAAAGCTGACAGTCGGTGCCGGTATGTCTGTGGGTTACCTCGACGTGGAGCGCAGCCCGGGGCAGACCTTCGAGCAGTTGCTGGCACGCGCTAGTTACTCGGCGACGGAAAAACTTTCCTTCGAGGCTTACGGTGGCGTCGAACTGCGTCAGTTGGAGACGGGAGATCGCGCTTTCCCGGTCCTCAACGTCTCGGGCAGCTACCGGCCGTTCGAGGCGACGGAGTTGAAGTTGACCGCTTATCGGAAGGTGCAGAACTCCGCGTTGCTGTCAGGCGAAAATTACACCGTCACCGGTTTCACCACCGAGGCGAGCCGCAGCCTCCGCGCCGGGTGGGACCTCGTGCTCGCCGGCGGTTATAACCATAGTGATTACAGCGCCGCCAGCTGGCGGAATGCCACGGCGCGCGAGGATTCCTACTTCTTCGTCCGGCCCTCGCTCCGGTTCGAGGTGGCGCGCCGGCTCCACGCCGAGGTTTTTTATCTCTACCAACAGAATGATTCCACCTATGCGCCCACGGCGTTCCGCGACGCACAGGTAGGGGCACTGGTCCGCTTTGATTATTGATAGAACCAAGCCACAAAACCGATACCACCGTCCAATGAAACTCACACGTCACCGCCTCTCGTGGATTGTCCCAGGGCTCACGCTCTGCCTGGCTGTCCCTCTTTCCGTGCGGGCTCAACAACTGTCTGCGTCCAAAGCAAGCGTCGAGCCTGCGGATGGCGCCACCACCACCGCGCCGAACTACCGCCTCGCCGCCAACGATCTCGTCTACATCAAGGTCTTCGAGGAAGACGACCTCAACTCCACGCTGCGCATCACCGAGGACGGCAGTGTCATTTTCCCGCTCATCGGCGCGGTGAAGATCGGCGGACTCAGTGTGCAGGCCGCCACGCGCACGATCCGTGATCGGCTCGATGCCCGGTTTCTGGTGAACCCGCAGATCACCGTTACGGTTTTAGGTTATGCCAACCGGAATGTGACAGTGCTAGGTCAGGTGCAGCGTCCCGGCGCTTTCAGCATGAAGGATCAGGGCTCCATCGACCTGCTCCATGCGATCGGCCTGGCGGGCGGTTTCACCCGGCTGGCCAACTCGTCGCGAGTGACGGTCAAGCGTGCCGTAGAGGGCTACGAAGTCGTCCGTGTTCTCGACGCAAAGCGCATGGCCGCCGAAAGCGGCACCGAACACTTCATCGTATTGCCTGGCGACACCATCACAGTAGCCGAAAGGATTTTCTAAAGTCATGAACTCCAAATTAACAAATTCCAACCGCCCCGCCCGCCCTTCGCTATCGCGGGCTGCGGGCGAACCGGCCATCGACTTTCGGCGCATCTATCATCTTTTGCGGGAGCAGGCGTGGTTCATCGGGCTTTGCACCGCATGCTTCGTTTTGTTAGGGCTGGGATACATTCTGCACGCACGCACGATCTACGCCTCACGGGCCGCTCTGGTGGTCGAGCAGCAGGACCGCAAGGTCACGAATACGATGCTCGACAGCCAGGATGTGACCCAAAACGATCTGCACACCCTCGAGGTGATGAAGACCGTCGAACAGGGTCTCACCTCCGATGCACTCGTGCTGAGCGTCATCCGGGCCAATGTCCTCGCCACCAATCCCCACTTCCTGCCGGTCCGTGCGGCTGGGCCTTACAGCGATGACGAGTTGCTGCTCGCCTTTTCCAAAGCGGTGACGGTCAAGCTCCGGCGCGGCACACGGCTGATCGACGTGACCGCCGAGAGCGACAGCCCGCTGCTCGCCAAACAGATCGCGCAGTCCCTGGTGGACTCCTTCTTGCGCGAGGGGGCCGACTTTCGCGCGGGCATATCTGGAGCGGCCGACGGTTATCTCACCCAGGAAGCCGCGACCATGAAGACGAAGCTGGAGGCTTCTGAACGCGATTTGCAGACCTACCGCGAGCGGAACAACGCCCTCTCGCTGGAGGAGAAACAGAACATCGTCATCGAAACGCTCAAGGATCTGAACCTTAAGCTCAACACCGCCCGGACCCAGCGCATGCAGTCGGAATCCGACTTCGCCCAATACCGGAATTTCGCCAGTGGCGACCCGAAAGCCCTCCTTGCTCTCTCCACCATCGCCAATGCGCCTGCGGTCCTCGCGGCGGGAAAAAGCGTCGCCGACCAGCAAGCGCAGATCGCCATGCTCACGCGCCGTTACCGGCCCGAACATCCCAAGTACATCCAGGCGCAAAGCCAGCTCGCGCAAATGGACGCTGATCTGAACCGCACCATCCTGAAATCAGGAGAAAGCATCGGCGTGGCTTACAACGCCGCGCTCGCCAACGAGCACAAGCTGGAGGACGCCCTTCACGAGCAGGAAAAACTTTCCTTCGAGTTGAACAAGATCGCCATTCCTTACAATGCGCTCTTCCGCGAGGTAGAATCCGATCGGGCACTTTACCAGTCCATCCTCAACCGAATCAGGGGAAATGATGTGGCGCAGGCGCTGGAAAACAGTCCGGTGCGCATCGCGGAACCCGCCCGCGTGACCACCGAGCCGGTGCGTCCGAAGAAACTGCTCATCATGTTGGTGGCCACGGTTGTCGGGTTCAGCGCCGGGGTCGGCTGCTGCC
>CAXUHC010000191.1:5553-8786 GCA_964250705.1 uncultured Chthoniobacterales bacterium
TGGCGGCAACCCTCGTCGGATTCGGTGTGGGAGTTGGCCGTTGCCTACTGCGAAATGCAGCGGATACCTCGCTGAAAACCGTGGATGAAGCGGAGAGCGCCTTGGATCTCCCCGTGATTTGCGCCGTGCCGCGTCTGGCGAAGCACGAAGGCAAAGGCACACCTGCGGGAGTCGTGATGGTTGGCGAGCCGTCCTCGTTGACCGCGGAAGCTTTCCGCTCGCTCCGCACCGTGCTCGGCCTGCACGACACTGGCGGACAGCAACTCGTGCTCTTTACCAGCGCCGCACCGGCGGAGGGAAAGACGTTTTGCTCCCTCAACTGTGCCGTTGCCCTGGCACAGCAGGGTCACCGCACGTTGCTCGTCGACGCCGATCTGCGCCGGCCGTCGATCGCCATGACGTTCGCACGCGATCCAAAAGCGCCGGGGTTCACCAACTACCTCGCCGCAGAGATCCCGCTGGCGGCAGCAATCCAGGGCACCGGTGTGGAAAACCTCAGTCTACTCACCGCCGGCACCCGGGTGAGCAACCCGGCCGAGCTGTTATCCAACGCCAAGCTCGCCGGGTTGTTCCGTGATCCCACGCTCGGCGCTTTCGACCGGGTGGTCTTCGACACCGCACCGGTCAATGCGGTCAGTGATGCGTTATCACTGATCAAGCACGTCAACATGGTGTGCCTCGTGGTCCACGCGGGCAAGACACCCGCGAAAGCGGCGTTGCGCACGCGCGGGGCTCTCGCCGCGGCCGGAGCTGGGGAAGTCGGCGTGGTGTTGAACCGCTTACCCCGGCACGGAGGCGAGGATTGCTTCTATCACTACACCGCAGCCTACGGCAGCCCGGGCGTGTACGGCGCAACCGAACCGCTCAAAGGCTGATTGTAACTACTCTGTCTGTCAACCCCATCCACCCACCCTGTCTATTAATGTTAGAAATTCAAAAGCGATGAATATCCTTGAACCCGTGAAGCCGTACGATGAACCCACCACCACTGCCGGAGCGCTCTCGCTTTCGATTGTGGTTGCCGATGATGAACCGGGGATTTTGCACCTGCTCACCCGCTCCCTCCGTCTCCTGCAACACCGGGTCGTCGGTTCCGGCCGCAATGGTCAGGAAGCCGTCGCGCTGGCCACGCAATTCCAACCTGATCTTGTGATCCTCGACATCGATATGCCCATGATGAATGGCATTGAAGCAGCGCGCGCCATCCTGCTGACACAAAAGCTACCGATTATCATCAGCACGGGCAGAGCCGATGAAGGGACGCTGCAACGGTTGCGAAATCTCAATATCGGGGCCTACCTCGTCAAACCCTTCAGTCCGGCGCAGCTCAAAGCGGCGATCTTCGTCGCCATGTCACGGTTTCAGCCGTCGTTCGAGCAACCGGGGGAGGCCGCCCGTTAGCAGGCTTTTGGAGGCGGGGTCCGGCCAGGAACGTCCGTTGATGATGACTTCGCGCTTCCAGGCGTTCGAAGCGGGCGAGCGGCACGTGCGGGGAGCGGACTGGTGTGACCACCGGGAGGCCTGCTGGCCGTCTCCGGGACGAAGCTCCTTTTGGTGGCGGCGCCACATTCCCCTTTACATTGGTGAGGAAGACCGTTTGGTGTGATCTGATGTCAGTTCGAATCCTTATCGCCGACGACCACGAGATTGTGCGCAAAGGTCTGTGCTCGATAATCGAGGCGAACGCCGCCTGGGAAATCTGCGGTCAGGCCGGTGATGGTCGCGAGGCCGTGACTCTGGCGGAGCAGCTTCGGCCCGACATCGTGATCATGGACATCGACATGCCCCACCTTAACGGGCTTGACGCGACGCGGCAGATCAAACGGAAGCTCCCGGAGACGGAGATCCTCGTTTTTACAGGCACTGATACGGAGGAAGTCGTGCGGAATGTCTTCGGTGCGGGAGCACGGTCCTATTTGCTCAAGACAGAGGCGAATAACCACCTCGCCCCGGCGATTGAAGCGCTCTGCAAGCATCGCACGTACTTTTCGTCGAAAGTCTCGGATATGATCTTTGCCGGGTATCTGAAGGGAAGTGCTGGCGTGGAAGATATCACCCTTACCCCGCGCGAGCGCGAACTCGTGCAACTGGTGGCGGAAGGCAAGAGCAACAAAGCCACCGCAGAAATTCTTGGTATCAGCCTGAAGACAGTGGAAACCCATCGCGCTTCGGTGATCCGAAAGCTCAAGCTCGACTCCATCGCGGACCTCGTGCGCTACGCGATACGGAACGGGATCGTCACTGCCTGAAGCGGTTTTTCGGTCGCCCGTAGGGACGGCGCGGGCATCCTGCCCAGGGGATGACGATGCAGCAAACGAAAGCCTAGGGCTGGCAGGCAATCATCCATCCGGAGGATTTGCAAGTCTGCACGGACGAGTGGATGCGATCCGTCAAGGATGGCCGCGATTACGAAGGCGAACATCGCATCAAACGCGCTTCGGATGGCGAGTACCGCTGTCACCTGGGACGGGCTTTTCCCATGCGGGACGAGCAAGGCGAGATCACCGGGTGGATCGGCACCTCCACGGACAGCGAGGACCAGAGACGCACCCGCGCCGAACTCGAACAGCAGGTGCTGACGAATCTGCTTGGCAACGCGATCAAGTTTACCAGCGTGGGCTCGGTTTCGCTCCCATGTGAGCATGGATGGTCCGGAGGACGATGCCTCTTCTTGCGAGTGTGTGGAGATGCCCCATGAGGCCCGGCTCCGCGTCGAGATCAAGGACACCGGCATCGGCATCCCGGCAAGAAGTGCAGGCGCGGCTCTTTGCGATGACCGCGAATGCGATGAGGGGCGACCGCGAGAAAAGCCTCGCATCCGGGATGGACGATTACCTCAGCAAGCCGACTTCGGTTCCCGCGCCGAGGGCGGCTCTCACTTGCTATTCCGAGATGGCCGCAGCAGCATAATGCCGGACTGCGCCGATACGGACGCATGGCTCCACCCGTGTCGGTGGAGAGGGAAAAATCCGTTACAGCAAAGTTTTCCTTGTACAAGTCTCTGGGACAATAAAGATTATACGCATGGGAGCAGTTGTGTCGATCCTGGCGCAAGCACCGGACGACGAGTCCAGCCGTCTGGAAGCACTCCGGAAGTACGCTGTGCTCGATACTTTGCCGGAGCAGGCTCTGGACGACCTGGCAATATTGGCAGCGCACATTTGTGAGGTGCCGATCTCGCTGGTCTCGCTGGTCGATGAAGAGCGCCAGTGGTTCAAGGCGAGGTTCGGTTT
>CAXUHC010000192.1:0-6461 GCA_964250705.1 uncultured Chthoniobacterales bacterium
ATCGAGTTCGTGGACATCGCCGGACTCGTGCGCGGGGCCAGCGGCGGCGAGGGATTGGGCAATCAGTTCCTGAGTCACATCCGCGAGGTCGATGCCATCGTGCAGGTCGTGCGCTGTTTCGAGGACGCGGACATCCACCACGTCAGCGGGACGGTCGATCCCGTGCGCGACATCGAGGTCATCAACACCGAGCTGATCCTCGCCGACCTCGCCAGCGCGCAGAAGCGCCACGACCGCAACGCCAAAACCGCGAAGTCGGGCGACAAAACCGCCCAGGCGGAAAACGCGCTCCTCGCACGGCTGATCCCGCACCTCGACGCCGGTAAGCCCGCGCTCCTGCTCGACTGCTCCGAGGCGGAGAAGCAACTCATGCGCGGCTTCTTCCTGCTTTCTGGCAAACCGACGATCTTTGCCTGCAACGTCGCCGAGAGCGATCTCGCCGCCCTGACCAGCGGCGACCTTTCCGGTACCGCCGGCCAGCACGTCCAGGCCGTGCGCGACTACGTCAAAACCCATCTCGACACCGAAGCGGTTGTGATTTCCGCACAGATCGAAAGCGAGTTGGTCGATCTCTCCGATGAGGAGGCCGCCGAATATCTGCAAGGCATCGGAGTCGGCCCCGAGGGCAGCGGGGTCGCCGCACTCATCCGCGCCGTTTACCATCTCCTCGGGCTGCGCACTTACCTGACCACCGGGGAGAAGGAAACCCGGGCCTGGACCATTCGCATCGGCGACAAGGCACCCGCCGCCGCCGGGGTCATCCACTCCGATTTCGAGCGCGGCTTCATTGCCGCCGAGGTCGTCCATTTCGACGAATTGATGCGTCTTGGCTCGACCGGCAAAGCCCGGGCCGAAGGCAAGCTGCGCATCGAGGGCAAGGAATATGTCATGCAGGACGGCGACGTGGTGGAATTCCGCTTCAACGTTTGAGCGTCACGAGGTTGGCCCATACGTCCAGAGCGGAACGCGCAACCGTTGCTCAGGTTGGATAGTTCAAACTTAAATCACCATGAGCACCCAGACCCTCGATCTCACCAAAACTGCCCCCGCCAGCCCGAAAAAGCGCGTTGGGGGCTACGTCATCCTCGCGCGGATGGCCGACAAGGCCCGCGCGGATTTCCTCGGCGGCAATATCGGCGAATATCACACCGACTGTCCGTTGGACCACATGCTCCTCGACTGGAAAGGCGTCCAGTACGCGGACGTAAAAGAAGCCATTGTGAGTGGTGCTGACGACGAGAAAATCGCCGCCCTGCTCGATTCCAAAGGGACCTCCAAAACTCCCGAGGAAATCAAGGCATGGTCGGATTCACTGGAAGCGATGAATCCCTATTTCAGCCCGGAGAAAAAAGACTGGTACGCTGGCGAGTGCGAAAAGGCGGGTCTCGATCCGGCCACAACACCGATGTTCGATTGGCTCGAAAAGACCGACACGCCGACCGCTTGATACCCTCAGCCGCTTCCACGTGGAAGTGCTTCCAGCCCCGTTCCCGGTGTCGAGCCGGGACCGGGGCTGCTTCGTTTCGCGACACCCGGAGACGAAATGGCCGTTGGACAACTTCGCGACCCTCGTCCATCGTGACGGCTCGCCCGCGGACCAGCCGGGCTGCCCGATCTTCCCCATGACCCGCTTCCGCCTGCTCCTCGCCGCCGGTATCGTCCTGAATCTGTTCCCGTCCGCCCCGGCCTCCCGCGCCGACATCGCCGACATCCGCAAGAGCGTGGTGCGCGTTTCCACCACCTCGCAGAATCCCGATTACAAGGTGCCTTGGAATCCGGGCAACATCGAGCGCGGCCTGGGTGCCGGATTCGTCATCGCCGGTTCGCGCATCATCACCAACGCGCACGTCGTCAGCAACGAGAAATTCGTGACGGTGGAGCGCGAGAACGATCCGAAAAAATATCCCGCAAAGGTCAAATTCGTTGCCCACGATTGCGACCTCGCCATCGTCGAGCCGAACGATCCCGGTTTCTTCAAAGGCCAGCGGGCACTGGAAATCGGCGGCATTCCGCAATTGGAATCCAGCGTGTCGGTCTACGGTTACCCCATTGGCGGCGAGCGCCTCTCGGTGACGCTGGGGGTGGTGTCACGGATCGACTTTCAGATTTACAGCCACTCGGCGGTGGACAGCCACCTCGCTTGCCAGATCGACGCCGCGATCAATCCCGGCAATTCGGGTGGACCCGTCATGCAAAACGGCAAGGTGGTCGGCGTCGCCTTTCAGGGCTACAGCGGCGACGTGGCGCAAAACGTCGGCTACATGATCGCCACGCCCGTGTTGCAGCACTTCCTCGCGGACGTAAAGGATGGCCACTATGACAAGTACGTCGATCTGGCGATCACCCCTTTCCGGTTGCAAAACCCGACGCAGCGCGCCGCCCTCGGTTTGAAGGACGACGACACCGGTATCATGGTTGGTGCGGTCGTGCCGGGCGCAACCTGCGACGGGGTGCTCAAACCAGGCGACGTCATTCTTTCAATCGACGACAACCGCGTGGCCAGCGACGGATTCATCGAGGTAGACGGCGAGCGGGTCGAAATGGCCGAGGCTGTCGAGCGCAAGTTCAAGGGTGACACGCTCAAGATGCACATCATGCGCGACAAGCAGGAGCAGGACGTGACCGCTACGCTCAAACCGGCCTGGCAGTATCTGATCCAGGCCAACGCGTACGACTCGAAGCCGCGTTTTGTGCTTTTCGGCGGCCTGCTCTTCCAGCCCGTGACGCGCGATTTCCTGGAGGTCTACGGCATCGACGACCTGAGAGTACGGTATTTTTACGATTCGTTCGTGGACCGCGCCATTTTTCTTCAACATCCCGAGGTTATCTTGCTCAGCCAGGTGCTCCCCGACCCGACGACCGCCTACATTGAGGAGTTTAAGAATGCCATCGTCAGCGAGGTGAACGGCCACGTGATCCGGCGCTTGGAGGATCTCGCGGCGGCGTTCGCGGAGCCGTCGGATTATTATGTCATCAAGGGCGTCGGCCAGGGTCGGCCCATCGTGCTGGAACGCTCGGCGGTCCTGGCCGCGCGCGCCCGGATTTTGAAGGCCTACAACGTGGTTTCCGAACAAAACCTGACGCCGACCCCCGCGACTCCGCCCGATCCCAGCCCTACCAAGGCACTCTCCGGCGGACCCGACCCGGCGCAGGCCACCGCTCTACTCACCACCGCGCACTGATATTGGGTGGCTTTTCCTTCGTGACGATGAACAGATTTTTGCTCCCCGGTTTTTGCTTCCTCGCAGGCCTTTTGAGCGTCCACCACTCGCTTTCCGCCGCACCGGGTGTTCGCCCCGTGGCCAAGACCGAGCTTTCGGTCGTGCGCGTCAATTCCACGAACCAGGATTACGACTTTTTCCGGCCTTGGTCGAAAAAGAATCCGCGTGCGTTCCACGGCCTGGGCGCGGTGGTGACGGGCAACCGGGTGCTCGTGACGGCCCAGCTCGTGGCGAATCACAGCTACGTCGAGTTGGAACGTGCCGAAAGCGGCCAGAAGACGGATGCCAGGGTGGTCTGCGTCGATTACGAAGCGAATCTCGCGCTGCTCCAACCCTCGGCAGACAACTTTCTTGCCGGATTGCATCCTTTCGACCTGACGCTTGATGCGGTGGTGGGTGACCGGGTCAACGTGTTGCAACTTGAAAGCAACGATGCCCTGGTAACCACGCCGGGGCCGATCACCACCATCGAAGTGGGCCGCTACCAGCTCGAAGGCATTGCGATGCTGATCTACCGGCTGAGCCTCCCGCTCCAATACCGGGAAGGAAGTTTTACCGCGCCTGTCATCAAAGACGGCAAACTCGCGGGCATCCTGATGCGCTACGATGCGCGCACGCAGAGCGTGGACGTGCTGCCGGCGCCCGTCATCGCCCACTTCCTTAAAGACGTCGACAACGGTGCTTACGAAGGCTTTCCGAAAATCGGGCTCGACCACGCCCCGTTGCGTGATCCGCAATTGCGGCATTACGCCAAGCTGCCGCCCGGCAGCGGCGGGGTGTACGTGACCGAGGTCGTGCCGAACAGTCCTTCGGCAAAGGCTGGACTGACGCCCGGGGACATTTTGCTGGAAGTGGCCGGTGCTCCGGTTGACCAGGACGGCAACTACGACGATCCGCTTTACGGACGGATCGCCTTCGTCCACCTCATCACGACCAAGGCCTACGCGGGCGAAAAATTATCCCTCAAGATTTTCCGGGATGGTGCGACGCAGACCTTGGAAGTGGCCTTGGCACACCAGGCGTCGAAGGATTACGTGAGCCAGCCTTATTTGTTCGACGAAGCGCCGCGTTACTACGTGGTGGATGGCTTGATCTTCGAGGAACTTTCGCGCCAATACCTCAAGGAATGGGGTGGAGACTGGGCCAAGCAGGCTCCGCAGCGTCTCGTCTACCTGGACCGTTATCAGACCAAGCTGGCTCCCGAGGGGCGCAAGCGCATCGTGATTCTCAGTCAGGTACTCCCCGTTGCCAGCAACGTGGGTTTTGACGATCTGAAGTATTTGGTCGTGACGAACGTCAACGGCTCCCCGATCAGCAGCCTGGACGACCTGCCGGGAGCCTTGGGCAAAGCGGCGGGCGGGTTCGACAAGATCGAGTTTGAAGATTCGCCGAAACAAATCTTCCTCGACGCAACGCACCTGGAAGAGAACGACCGCGTGGTGCAGGAGAGCTACAGCCTGCCAGCGCTCCAACGTCTCAATTGATTTCCGCGGTGCTGATTTGCGTCCGCGGTGTGACCGGGGAGCGTTTCAAAAGGGAACCCTGCAACCCATCCCCACCCCTTTTCTCATGAGCGACACCAGCGTCACCAAAGTCAGTTCGGAAGCTTCGCCCGAGGGCGAGCTTGGTCAAAAATATCTCGCCAGCGGCATCCACCTCGCCATGCGTTTGTGGACGGACGAAGCGCCTGCCGAACCTCGGCCCGAAGTGTCGCGCGAGTACGAAACGGTCGGCTATGTCATTAAGGGTAAAGCGGAGTTGCATCTGGAAGGCCAGACGCTCCTGCTCAACCCCGGGGATTCGTGGGTCGTGCCGAAGGGTGCCAAGCACACCTACAAAATTCTTGAGGCCTTGACCGCGGTGGAAGCAACCAGCCCTCCCGCGCAGGTGCACGACCGCGACCATGCCTGATCGTAAGTCGTCGTTAGCAGCCCCGAGGTTTGCTTCGCGGATTGACGGACCGGGCAGATCAATCTAAAGGTTGCGCCCGTGTTCATCCGCCTGCTTCTGTTGTTCATCCCCTTGTCGGTAGCGTTGGCGTATTTTCACGCGCCGCCTACCTGGGTCTTCGCCACGGCGATCATCGCGATCATTCCGCTGTCGGATTACATCCGGATCGGGACGGAGGAAATTTCGCACAAGGTTGGCAGCGCCATCGGCGGCCTGCTCAACGTCACGTTCGGCAATGCGCCCGAACTGATCCTCGCCATCTTCATCCTCCGCGCGGGCGAACCTGAGGTCGTCAAAGCGCAGATCACGGGTGCATTCATTGGCAACGGCCTGCTGGGCTTGGGGCTGGCCATCGTGGCGGGCAGCATCCGCCGCGAGAAGCAGACTTTCAAAAAGGAACGCGCCAGCATGTTGTCGGCGATGCTGATCCTTTGCGTGATCGCGCTCCTCTTGCCGGCGCTGTTCGACTTCACGGTCCGGCATTCACCCCTGGCCGCCGAGGTGGCGAGCCGGAGTCAACAGCTCAGCATCGGGGTGGCTGCCGTGTTGATCATCATCTACGTGGCAAACCTGATTTATACGTTGGTCACCCACCGCGACATTTTCGCCATCACCGACGTCGAAGAACCGTCCACGCTGAACTGGTCGATGCCGGTATCCGTCGGCGTTTTGCTGCTGGCTACCGCCTTTACCGCCGTCGAGGCGGAAATGGTCAGCGGTGCGCTGGAAGCCACGTCGAAAGGCTGGCACCTTTCCACCTTTTTCCTCGGAATTATCGTGCTCGCGGTCGTCGGCAACATCCCGGAGAAAGCATCCGCTATCTACTTTGCGCGCCAGAACCGGATGGGCCTCGTGATGACCATCACGGTGGGCTCGACGATCCAGATCGCTTTGCTCGTCGCTCCGCTGATCGTGTTTTTCTCGCTCCTGACGGCGCACCCCATGGACCTCGTTTTCTCGAATCCGTTGGAGATGCTGTCTTTCGCCGCCGTCGCCCTGGCCGTCAACGCCATCTCGCAGGATGGCGAGACCACATGGTTCGAGGGAGTGCTGCTCCTGGGTGTCTACATCATGCTGGCGATGGCGTTTTTCTTCATGGGCTAGTTATTCGGCGCTGACTTTTTTGAGCTTGTCCAGCGCGATTTCGCCTTGTGGGCCGGTGAAAACGACCGAGCGTTTGTCGCCGCTTTGCGCCTGCTGCACCCCGGAGATCTTTTGTCCGCCGGTATCATAAACGCTGACCTTGCCGTCTCCGGTGTCGACCGCGAGTCGGTCTTTATCGCCGAAGTA
>CAXUHC010000192.1:6471-8728 GCA_964250705.1 uncultured Chthoniobacterales bacterium
ACCTCGTGATCGCCGGTGTCGTAGACTTTAATCTCGCCGCCATCGTCCACCGCGAGACGTTTTTTGTCGCCGAAGTAGGCGTAACGCACTTCGTTCTGCCAGCCGACCGAGTTTGGTGAGTCGCCCAATGATTCGGGCCACCAGCGATCTTGGCTGCCGCTCATCGGCTGCATTGGTTTCATGGGTTCCATCGATTTCATAAGGGATTATCGGGCTGCAATCGGCTCTCCGCCCACCGGATGCTCGTCGTGGGAACTGATGTAAGCCAGCAACAGCGCCCAAAACGTAAGCGCCAGGTTAAACAGCGGAACTTGCAGCAAGGAAGGCAACGAGTAAATGAGCGCGGTTCCGGGGAGCCAGACGCCCCAGTTGGCAACCGTGGTCGGCAGAGTTTTCGACAGGTAGAAACGCTTGGTGAACATATCGCCGAGGCGGTCCGTGCGGTAGCGCCGGTTTTTCCATTCGTAACACCAGACGGCAAACGGCACGGCGAACAGCGTGCTGTAAACGAACTGATCGACCGCCACTTTCTTCACGAGCACCGCCACCGTCGGCTCCGTCCCGAACCAGTGAGCCTGTCCACGGTAAAACAGGTCGATACACAAACCGGAGAACGCCCAAAAGGCGACCCCGAAAAATAGATTCTCGCGGTTGCGGACGGTCACCCGGCCTCGTTGAAAGAACAGCACGCTGAGAAGTTCCGGCAGCACGGCTCCGGCGATCATCGACCCCACGATGCTGAACCAAAATCCACCCTGCGCCTTGAGCACCGCGAACCGGTCGAACCAGGGTTTGGCCCACGGCGCGCGGTAGTAAGCGACCACCACCAACAGCATCACCACCTGCAAACACACGCCCGGCCAGAGGTTGGCCCGTGCCGCTCGCAGTCCGATCAGAAACGGATTTGCCATGGTGAGCACAACCAGGGAGCGGCGTGGCGGGGCGTGCGGATCGACGGGGTCATTCGACCCGTTTCTCCTAAGCGGAAACGCCCGTGCGGGCAAATCTACGCGCCGATTTTCTGCCGGAGATGACGGACGGTCCATTCCGGGTTAAAATGCCCGGTGCAATCCAACGATTCACCGCCGGATTTGTTTTCAACCGTCGAACCTGTGACCTCGCTTACCCGTGAGGAAGTGGCGGCTAGGTTGGCTGAAAACGGCCAACCGGCGTTTCGCGCCGGTCAGTTGCTCGATTGGGTGTACCGCAAACGGGTGCGCGCGTTCGACGCAATGACGGACCTGCCTGCGGGCTTACGCGCGGCGCTCGCCCGGCATTTTTCGTTGGGTTCCATCGAGGTTGTTCGTCGGCTGGGAGCGAACGATACGACGCAGAAATTCCTCTTCCGGCTGAGCGATGGGCAGTTGATCGAAACGGTGCTCATCCCCGCCTCCCCCGCCCTCTACGGCGAGGCGAGTGACCGTCGGACGCTCTGCATCTCCACGCAGGTGGGCTGTGCCTATGGCTGCAAGTTCTGCGCCAGTGGCCTGGACGGCTGGAAGCGTAACCTGCGCGCGGGCGAGATCGTTGAACAAATCTTGCGCGCGGAAGAAATCTCCGGCGAGCGGGTCAACAACCTCGTGTTCATGGGAATGGGCGAACCGCTGGCGAACTACGATCAGCTCATCCGCGCGATTGGCATCATCAACGCGCCCTGGGGTGTCGGGCTGGGCGCACGTCACATCACGGTTTCTACGAGTGGCCTCGCCCCACAGATTCGTTTGCTCGCCGACCAGCCTCTGCAAATCCGCCTGGCGATTTCGCTGCACGGCGCTACGGACGAGGTGCGTGCGCAGATCATGCCGGTGAACCGTAAATACCCTTTGGCGGTCCTGCTGGAAGCCTGCCGTTACTACCACAGCCGCAAAAAGCAAAAGCTGACCTTTGAATATATCCTCATCGACGGCGTGAACGACACGCAAGCACAGGCCGTCGCCTTGGCGGGACTGGCGGCGGGTCTGGAAGCGAAGGTTAACCTGATCCCCTACAACACGGTCGAAGGCCTGACGTGGACCCGCCCGCCATTGGCGCGCCAAAAGGCGTTCCAACACACGCTCCATTCCCGTGGGGTGGCCGCTACCCTCCGGCGTGAAAAGGGCCACGACATCGCCGCCGCGTGTGGGCAGTTGCGTCGCCAGACGCTGGCAACTGCCGATGCGGTCTAGAGCGCATCTCGATTGGGTAAGCCTGCGGGCTACAGCTACGGCGCTCTGTCGCCGTGTCTGGTCCCGTGCGGACACGGCGACAGAGCGCCGTC